>NZ_NCII01000061.1 GCF_002256775.1 Novosphingobium sp. 17-62-19
TCGGGCTTGAAATATCGACATATTCCTGCGCCCTCCTTCCTTGCACCTGGCCGTTTTGCCTCAAACCTCGACGGTGTGGTTTATGAGTTTACGGCCTAGATGGCGATCCAGAACCAGAGCCCGTTCGTGTCGAGCCCTTCGACTTGCTCAGGATAAACCTCGGGCATTGCCCGAAGTCGAGATACCTTCTGGCGTGTCTCGACTTCGCTCGACACGAACGGGTGTTTGATTGAAATAGACGCTGCGTTCTAACCCTTTGTCGGCTTGGTCTTTTTCAGCTTGTGGGCTTCGATCAGTTCGTCCAATTCGGCAACCCGCATGCGTTCCTTCGTGTCCTTGGCCAGACCCTTGAGGCGGCAGCTTGCCCACAGGCTTTTGCGTTCGGATTCGAGCGCCTTCAGATACAGATCGGCCATGAAATTTTTGCCTCGTAAACTTTGGTAATTTCGGGAACTGAGATGGGTAGTTGACCGGCTTTACCGGCGCTACCGGCGTGATCGGTGGCCATGATTTTTTGCCGCCACCTGTGCAGCATTCTGGGCAAGGTCAGCACGCTCTCGGCGGGTCGAGCGGCTGGCCGAATTGGTTGATTCCTCGGCGGCCAATTTGCGCCAACGATCGAAGCGTGCGGGATCAAGCGTGCCCTGTGCAACGGCGGCCTTGATGCTGCACCCGGCCTCTCGCTCATGCGAACAGTTGGAAAAGCGGCACTCCAGCGCCAGTTGCACGATATCGTCAAAAACGTCGGCGATGCCCGCGGCGACCTCGGACAATTGCAACTCGCGCATGCCCGGTGTGTCCATCAGCCATCCGCCGCCTTCCAGACGGTGCATTTCACGCACGGTGGTGGTGTGGCGACCTTTGCCGTCCTCTTCGCGGACGGGCTGAGTCGCAATATCGTCTCGGCCGGTCAGTGTGTTGACCAAGGTTGATTTGCCGACGCCCGATGAGCCCAGCAGAGCAACGGTCTGGCCCGGCCCACACCATGGCGCAAGCCGCGCAACGCTTTGCGCATCGCGAGCATTTATGGCTTCTACTACGATATCGGGCTGCAGAGCGCGGGCCTTGGCGATATAAGTCTCAGTATTGTCTGCAAGATCCGCTTTGGTCAGCACGATAACCGGCGTTACCTCCACTTCGCGCGCCAGCACCAGATAGCGTTCGATTCGCGCAACGTTGAAATCCTGATTGCACGATGCGACGACGAACAGCGTATCGACGTTTGCGGCGATGACCTGCAACTTCTGGCGCTCTCCGGCAGCAAGCCGCTTGAACAAGTTGGCGCGCTGCAAAAGCCGGATGGGTTCGAGGGTATCGCGGTCAAGCAGCAGCCAATCGCCGACAGCCGGACGGTCTGCCTCGGCATCTGCGCCGGGGATGCGCGGCTCGATCAGCATCTGGATGTCGGCACCTGCCACCGCAATCTTGCCGCGATGTACGGCCATCACCCGGACCGGCACGGAGCCCGCGTCTTCAGTGTCCGACATCTGGTCGCTGAAGAAGGAGGTCCAGCCGAGTTCGGCCAAGGGGGGGCTGTGGGCGGGCATAAAGTTTGCGGTGCGGCTTTCAAAGCGACGTGATGGGCGTGCCGTAGTCCGCATCACGCGCTTGCGCACTCAAAATCAGGGTGCGCCACATCCTGTTATTGCAAGGGGCCGTTTTTCAAGCGTTTACGGCTGAGGAACGGCGGATGGGCCGTTGCGGATGCTGGAATATTCGGCTTCGGCCTGCTGCATTTTCTGAGTGCCGCTGGAAACAAGCTGCTCGCCATTCATGCGTTCGGTGCGCGAATCTTCGATCTGGCGTTGCGCCTTGACCATCTTCTCCTGCGCGTTCTTCAGGTCCTTTTCGCCATCGGCGGCGCGTTTGGCGCTGCGGGAGAGGAGCTTCTGCCCCTCGCGCTGATCGCGTTGGCCGTCAGTCCATGTCTTGCCGCGAGCGGTTATATCGCCGCCACGTTCGGCCATGCGCTGGCCATTATCCATGCCGCCTGATCCGCCTGACGCGCAGGCCGTCAACGCAAAAGCTGAAGCGGCTACCATTGTTACGTTGAAAAGATTTGAGATTCTCATGACATTTTCCTTTGGCAACCAACAAACGGCATTACCAACGGAGAAAAATTGCCATTCCACAGATAACGGTAACAGAACGTCCGAAATGCCTGTTGTATCCCGGCTCAGAAATTATTCTGACAAATAAGTTCGCGTGAACAGTCTTGAAGCTCTGACTTCAGACGTTCTTGTCAGCTTCCTGCTTTCTTGCCTCAGCCGCTGCCTTGTCCTTGGCGATCTCGCGGTTGATCGAGCGCAGTTGCCACAGGCCAAAGCCCAATGCGATGCCGGCGAACACGACGATTTCGATCCACCCGAAGTTTTCACCGACAGCGTTCATGCAGGCACTCCTGTCTCTAGACCAAGCTTTTGCGCCAGAAACGTCCCGATCAGGTCTGCGGCGCGCTCAGGCTGTTCTTCGTGCGCCAGATGGCCCAGCATCGGCAACACTTCCAGACGGCAATCGGGGATGAGTTTGGCCGCGCGCTCCACCGAATCAAGCGGCACGGCCTTGTCGGCGCTCGAATGGACCAACAGGACCGGGCTGGCGATTTTCGGCAGCAGGCGGCTTAAGGCTTCCAGATCCCAACTGGCCATCATCTCCATCGCGCCGCCACAGTGGCGATGGTGGCTCATCAAGGCTTCATAGGCGGCGATGCCCTGAGCATCGATTTTCGACCCGGTAGCGCGGCCCAGAAAGCGCCCCGTCTCGCCGGGGATGCGCGCAATTCCGGCCAGCATTCGGGGGACGAAAGGGTTGATGAACAACGCTTTGGCCAGCGATGGAAACAGCTTTGCGGCAAGGCCGGGGAAGGGCATCAGCGCAGGGTTGAAGCCGACGACGGGCGTCTCGCGCCCCTGCAGGTGGACCAGCTGCAGTGCCATGGCCGCCCCTGCCGAATGTCCCGCAATCAGGGCAGGGCTGGCTTCCAGCTTGGCGAGCAGATCGGTCAGCGCGCTGGCCATGCCGTTCAGCGTCAGCCCCTGCTTCGGGCGGCCTGTGGTAAAGCCGTGGCCCGGCAGATCCGGCGCGATCACGGTGAAGTTCCGGGCCAGCAGCGGCAGCACATCGCGCCAGCTGTGCGTGGCCGCGCCCGTGCCATGGAGCAGCAGCACGGCGGGGCCTTCGCCCGCCACTTGCACGTGCCATTTCAGCCCCGGCGTTTCGACAAAGCGGCTGGTTGTTCGGTTGGGCCAATTGCGGCCATCAACATCCCAGCGTGGTCCGCTCATGCCCGCTTCCTTTCCGGCTGCGTGGCAAGGGCAACCGCAGCGTTAAGCGTTTTGGCATCGGCAAAGGGCAGCGGCAAGTAGCGCGCGCGCATCGCTTCGGCCACGCGGGCAGCTTCGGGGCGGGGGCGGGGCGAGATGTCGATCACCACGGCATCGATCCGCGCCTCGGCAATCGCGCGCGCGGCGGTGAGCGCATCGGCATTGGCCTGCGCGCGGCCGGGGGAGCCATCGGCGGCGATGTTGGCGCTCCCGTCAGTTAGAAACACCAGCATCGGCGTGCGCCCGCGCGAGGCGATGGCATCGGCCAGTTGGCGGGCGAGCGCGATACCGCTGGCGAGCGGCGTGCCGCCGCCACCGGGCAGTTCCGACAAGGCGCGCTTGGCGCGAGTCAGCGAGCGGGTGGGGGGCAGCAGCAGCTCTGCGCCTGCGCCGCGAAATGCCAGGAGCGCCACTTCGGCTCGCTTTACATAGGCTTGCGCAAGGATCAGTTCGACCGCGCCCTTGGCCTCGGCAAGCCGCGACATGGCCGCAGAGCCGGAAGCATCCACGCAGAACAGCGTAACCGTCGTGCTGCGCTCTTCAAAGCGGCGCACGCGCAGATCATCGCGGCGGAAGCGGATGGGGCCTGCGCCTTCCGGGGCAGGATCGCGGCGGCGCAGCGGCTGCCAGGGGATTGCAGCGCGCAGCGTATCGACCAGCGCCATACGCACGCCGCCGCCGGGCATTCCCGGCCTTGCGCCAAGTGGCTTGCCGCGCATGGCAGAGCCGGTGCGGCGGCCTTGCCCGCCTCCGCGTGCGGAGCGTTGGGCACGGCCCTTGGCGATGGCGTCAAGCACATCGGGTGGGATCATCGCGCGAGCGGCTTCGATCAGCAGGTCTTCGGGGATGTCGGGCGGGGTGTCGTCCTCTTCGCTATCGTTCTGCTCCTGCTCACGCTCTGGCTGTTCCGGGGCGGGTGGTTGCGGCTGTTCGGGCTCTGGAGGGAGTTGCGTGGCGCGCGGGGCGAGGATCAGGCGCGTTGCGGCTTCGAGATCGGCCATTTCAGCCAAGGCGCGCCCGGTCAGCGCGGCGTGGGCGCGGGCGGCGGTGGCGCTGTGGAGCAGGGGGCGCAGCGAGGCCACGCCCAGCGCCGTGGCGGTGGCGGCGAGGGCGGACATAGCCTCACTGTCGAGCGTGGCGGGGGTGGGGGTGTCGGGCGCAGGCAGAGGTGTGGCCAGGTCGGCGGGGCGGACGGCGTTGAGGCTCAGGTCAAACGCCACGCGTTCCATCAGCGCAGGCGGGGGGCGGTCGTCTCCGTCTGCGCCATCTTCGAGCAGGATCAGCAGGAACGCGGCACCGTTGTCCATCGCCTGCGCCACACGGCCAGCGATGTCGATGCGCAAGCGTTCAGCCATTGGGATTACGAGGACGCCGCCTGCAACTTCGGCCAGAAGCCCGCGCTGTAACACGAGTGTGCCACTGGCGAGGCTGGCGGCGATGTCGGTGCCGCCAGACAGGCGATCATCGTCAATATGGCCGGGCAAGCGGCGGAACGGAGTTTCGGGCGGGAGCAGGGCGCGCAGGGCGTCAAGCACCAAGTCACGCGCCGGGCCGCCACCGCGCAGGCACATGCCGCCAAGGCGGTCACGCGAATGGGCCAGCAGGCGCGCTGCCAGCAGCGCATCTGCCAGCTGACTAGTCATACAAAATGTTCGGCAATCGCGCGTTCGATGCGGGCGGTTGATCCGGCTTCATCCAGAACATCGCGGCGCAGGCGGTGGCGCAGGGCTAGAGGTGCAATGTGCAGCAGATGTTCTCGGCGCACCAACTTTGCGCCCTTCAGCGCGGCATAGGCGCGGGCGGCGCGCATCAGCGTGAGTTCGCCGCGCAGGCCATCCACACCGATTGCGCTGCACAGGCGCGCGGCATCGACCAGCACATCATCGGGCACGTCCATTTTGGCTAGCCGCTTTTGGCCACGCGCGATCTGGTTCAGGACCTTGTCGTCTTCCTCGCCCCAGGCGGCGGAAAAAGCCTCGCTATCGGCATCGTGGGCGGCGCAGCGGCGCATGATTTCCACGCGGTCCTCAATCGCGCGCGGTGTGCGCACCTCGACCGACAGGCCGAAACGATCGAGCAGTTGCGGGCGCAACTCGCCCTCTTCGGGGTTGCCGCTGCCGATCAGCACGAAGCGCGCCTTGTGCCGCACGGAAAGCCCTTCACGCTCCACCACATTCTCACCCGAGGCGGCCACATCCAGCAGCAGGTCGACCAGATGGTCCTCCAGCAGATTGATCTCATCAATGTAGAGAAAGCCACGATGGGCGCGGGCGAGCAGGCCGGGTTCGAACACCTTTTCACCGGTGCGCAGCGCGCGTTCCAGATCGAGCGAGCCGAGCACGCGGTCTTCCGTGGCACCCAGCGGCAAATCGACGAATGGCACAGCGCGTTTGCTGGCTTTGGTCGCCTCACACGGGCCGGGGCAAGCGCGGGGGCTTTCGGGTGAGCAACCGAAGCGACAACCGTCCATCACCATGATTGGCGGCAATAGGTTGGCCAGCGCGCGGGCAGCTGTGGATTTCCCTGTTCCCCGGTCGCCAAAAACCATCACCCCGCCGATGGTGGGGTCGACCGCAGCGATCAGGAGCGCGAGCTTCATCTCGTCCTGACCGACGATCGCAGAGAAGGGAAAGCGCGCCATCTGTCCAACACTCTGGACACAATAAAGCGTCACGACAAGCGGAATTATTTCTGTGGGGTTGTCTTGATGAGGCGGTCCTTCAGCGTGTGCATCGTCCACCACACGCCCAGCACCAGCGGAACCACCAGCAGCCCGATCACGAAGTCGTCTGATACGCCGAAAACACTGTCCGGCACCGAATAGAGAGCATATTTGACAAGGCCGAGCAGATAGTAGCTGAGTGCCACGGCAGACAGGCCCTCAACCAGTTGCTGCAACCGCGCCTGCATCGAGATCGACTGTTCCATTGATCGCAGCAGTTCGGCGTTCTGGTTTTCAATCCGGGTGTCGATCCGTGCGCGCAGGAGCGAGGAGAGTTGTTCGGTACGGTTGCCGAGTCGCTGCAGGCGCTCAATCGTAGCGAAGCAAGTGTTCATCGCAGGACGGAAGCGGCGCTGCGTGAAATCCACGAGAGAGGCAAAGCCTTCTACAGCACTCACATCAAGCTGCTCAAGCCGCTCCTCGACGATCTGGCCATAGGCGCGCGTTGCGTCCATGCGGAACGAGATGGCGGTGGAGACCGAGGCGAGATCGAGCGCGAGGCCTGAAAGCTGGGTCAGCAGCGTGTCATCGCGCGCGTCGCTGTCGGCAATGCGATCTGCCAAATCGCGCAATCGGGCTTCGGCAGTATCAAGTTTCGGCCAGCATTCGCGCGCCACCGGCAGGCCCAGCAGCGCTTTGTTGCGATAATTGCCCAGTTCCTGCATCCGCTGCATCTGCCGGGTCAGATCGCGGGGGTCAGCCCCATTGGCGGCTACCAGAAGACGGCCAAAGCCATCGTCCATGATGCGGAAATCCGACCATATGCGGATGCCGCCGCCCAGTGTGCTGGATACAAGTTCGTCGCGATTGAGCGACTGCCGTTCAAGCAATGGCGCAATGGCAGCATCGTCCTCACCCAGCCAGACGCGGGTGCTGCGAATGACCTGTCCGGGCAGGTTTTGCGCCCAGGCAATCGCATCGGCGATTTGCAGATCACCGTGCGCATTGACAAATCCATCCTCGTCACATGGTGAGGCGAACAGCGTCAGGCTGCTGCCTTCGCTCTGGCGTTCCCATGTGAACGTCACCGCAGCGTTGATGCGCCCTTCGCGGTGCGAAGGATTTCCCACAGAGTCGTGGACTCCGCATCGCATTTCTATGGCGGCCAGTTCCTCTGCGCGCTCTGCATCCTCAATGGCGAGTACCCATTGAACGATGTGGCACGGGACAGGCAAAACCGGCCAGCGGCGCAAGTGCATCTCGCCAACAGCGCGGCGCCTGAGTTCATGATCGCGCACGTGGAGAATCTCCCCTGCAATGCGGCGCATCTTGGGGCGTTTTGACCACCAGTGCCGCTTTTGAGGAAAGCTATGCCAAGTCTGGAGGTGGACCAAACGGAATCCCGCTGAACTGCCCGCAATACCGTGCGGTCTTGATCCAAAGGACGATACAGAGGGGGACGTAGCCTTCATCCTGCTTGACCACGTGAACGTTCTCATTTAGGTGAACGTTCACAAGGCGGCGTATCGGCGTCCGCCTGTGCTTTTGCATCCGAGCTTCGAAGATCAACTTTGTAGCCGGAGAAGGGGGAGGATCATGAGCATTTCCACGACCCGTTCCATTGCTGTCCGCGCTTCGAGCATGGCGGCGCTTGCGTTGGCTCTCGCCAGCCAGCCCGTCTTTGCGCAAGATGCCACGTCGGCAGAGCCGCAAGCTGCGGCTGAACCGGAAGGTGAAGGCATTGTCGTCACCGGCATCCGCGCCTCGCTTACGCAGGCGCTGAACATCAAGCGCAGCGCGCAGGGCGTTGTCGATGCGATCTCTGCCGAAGACATCGGCAAGTTCCCCGATACCAACCTTGCTGAATCGCTGCAGCGCATCACCGGCGTTTCGATTGACCGTTCGAATGGTGAAGGCTCGACCGTCACGGTTCGCGGTTTCGGCCCTGAATTCAACCTCGTGCTGCTCAACGGCCGTCAGATGCCGACATCGTCGCTGGGCGATGGTGCAAGCGCGCCATCCACCCGCTCGTTCGATTTCGCCAATCTCGCCTCGGAAGGCGTTTCGGGCGTCGAGGTCTACAAGTCTGGCCGCGCGATCCTGCCCACCGGCGGCATCGGTTCGACCATCAACATCAAGACTCCGCGCCCGCTGGACAAGCCGGGCGTCTCGGGCAGCCTTGCCGCGCGAGGTGTCTATGACACATCGCTGAACGAAGGCACCAAGATCACGCCGGAAGTATCGGGCATCGTCTCGGCCACCTTTGGTGAAGACGACATGTTCGGCGTGCTCGTCACCGGCGTCTGGCAAAAGCGCCAGGCCAGCGTCAATCAGGCCAATGTCGGCTGGCGCGACGGCTATCTGGGCTCGGAAAACAACTGGGGTTCGCTCCCGCAGGCAGGCGATCCGCGCGCTGCCAACATTACCAACCGTCCGGGGCCGACTGACGTCTATCAGGTGCAGCAGAACGCCAGCTATGACCTGAACGATATCGACCGCGAGCGCCTCAACGGCCAGCTCGTGCTGCAGGCTCGCCTGGCTGACAACCTGACCGCAACGTTCGACTACACCTATTCGAGCAACACCGTGCAGGTGCGCAATTCCAACGTCGGCGTGTGGTTCAACTTCAACGATGTGTCGAGCGCGTGGACCGATGGTCCGGCAGCAGGCCCGATCTTCTATTCCGAACGCTTCGGCGCGGCAGAGGGCAAGGACCTGTCGTATTCGGGCGCGCTGACGGAGAACCGTTCGGAAAACAACTCCATCGGCGGCAACCTCAAGTGGGAAAGCGACTTCAGGCTGCGAGTTGAACTTGACGCGCATCATTCGACCGCGCAATCGGGCGCGAACAACCCTTATGGCACCAGCACCTCTGTCGGCACGGCGGTGTTCGGCGTGGCGCAGCAGACGGTGAACTACGAGAACGACCTGCCGGTCATCTCCTACACCATGCACCCCGGCATCGATGCGCTGAACGCGGGCAACATTCAGGCCACCGGCAACGCTTTCCGCAACGCCTTCTTCCGCGACGAGATCAACGAGGCACAACTGCGCGGCGGCTGGGACTTTGACGATTCTGTCCTCGAAAGCCTCGACTTCGGTGTGGTCTACACCGAAAACAAAGTGCGCTCGGCTTACGGCTTCATCCAGAACGATACATGGGGCGGCTCCACCACCAAGGAGCAGCTGTCCGACGATCTGTTCACGCTCGAAACGCTGCCCGACAAGTTCGAGGGCCTTTCGGGCGCTGGCGATCCGGCGATGATCCAGAGCTTTTACAAGTTCAATTTCGAGAACATGGTCAAGTTCCTCGACGATCTGAACGGCATCTGCGGGGGTGACAACAACTGCCTTTCGCCCTTCAACACCGATCGCCGCATCCGCGAACGTACCGTTGCGCCCTATATTCAGGCCAACACCAAGTTCGACCTGTTCCAGAACCCCGCGCACTTCCGCGCAGGGCTCCGCTATGAAAAGACGAACATCACCTCGTCTGCTCTGGTGCCGATCCCCACCGGAACGCAGTGGGTTTCGGCCAACGAGTTCAACCTCGTCTATGGACCCGACAGCGATTTCACCACGTTTACGGGCAGCTATGAAAACTGGCTCCCGGCCATCGATTTCGATTTCGAACCGGTGGAGAACGTCAAGGTCCGCGCCAGCTACAGCCACACCATCACCCGGCCCGACTATGCCTTGATGCAGGGTGGGCGCACGGTGGACCAGCTGTTCCGCATTGGCGGCGGCTTTGGCAGCCAGGGCAATCCGGGGCTGAACCCCTACAAGTCGAAGAATATCGATGTTTCGGCAGAATGGTACTACGACAAGGCCAGTTATCTGTCGGTCGGCTTCTTCGACAAGCGCGTGCGCAATTTCATCGCGCAGGACCGGATCGACAGCGAAGCCTTCGGCCTGACCAACCCGGCTGACGGTCCGCGCTATCGCGCTGCCATCGGTGCGCTGGGTGCGAATGCCAGCACCACCGCGATCCGCAACTATATCTTTGCCAACAACCCCGGCTCGGTGATCGTCGACAGCTTCGATCCGGTGACCGGCAACTACGCCGGCAAGATCCTCGGCCTGCCTGAAGACAACGCGGTGAACTTCCAGATCACCACGCCGATCAACTCGGATCAGGCAGCGCACCTCTATGGCTTCGAATTTGCCGTGCAGCACAGCTTCTGGGACACCGGCTTCGGCACGATCCTGAACTACACTGTGGTCAAGGGCGATGCGCGCTACGACGTGACGCAGCCATCCAGCGTGCCGCAGTTTGCGCTGACCGGTCTGTCAGACAGTGCCAACGCCGTGCTGTTCTATGACAAGAACGGGTTGCAAGCCCGCGTGGCCTACAACTGGCGTGACAAGTTCCTTGGCGGCACCGGCCCGAACCCGTTCTTCATCGAGGCCTATGGCCAGGTCGATGCCAGCGCGAGCTGGGAGTTCGCGCGCGTAAACTTCTGAGGTCTTGATAACGTTCAGGCACAATGGGAAAAGGCCGGGCCGAAAGGTCCGGCCGTTCTCCTGAAAACTGGGGGCCGGGCGGCGCAGATCGCACAAGCTCCAGAGGATGAAGTCAGGCAAACCCATGACCCAGCACGCAGTCCTCGATTCCCTCAAGCATCGTCATTTGCGCGTCCGCACGGACCGTGCGGCATCGCTGGGTGATGCAGTGATGGCCTGCCTTGTCATGCCCGCCGAGTTCCGCCGCGCACAGGCGCACTATCCCATCGTGTTCCGGCGCGATCTTGAGACCGGGCGCATGTCGGCGCTCGCCCTGTTCGGGTTCGCCAATGGCGAGAACCTGTTTCTGCGCGGCAATGGCTGGGATGCGCCGTGGCTGCCGCTGGCGCACGCGGTCCAGCCCTTCCTGATCGGCCGCAACGCCGATCCTGCCGCCACACCGCAGGTCCACATCGACCTTGCCAGCCCGCGCGTTTGCGAAACCGAAGGTGAGCGCCTGTTCGACGACATGGGCAATCCGACCACGCTGCTGGAAGACGTGGCGCAGAACCTCGGTGATCTTGACGCCGCCTATCAGGCTTCGGGCGCCTTCCTCGAAGCATTGGAGCGGCATGAACTGCTCGAACCTTTCGCGCTCGAAGTGCCGCAACCTGATGGTTCGCACCAGTCGCTGGTCGGCTTTCACACGATCAACGAAGAGCGCCTGCGCACGCTTCCCGCCGATGTGCTGGGCGAGTTGCACGCCGCCGGTCACCTGATGCCGCTGTTCATGGCGGTGGCCTCGGTCGGGCGCTTTGCCGATCTCATCGCGCGCAAGTCCGTCCTTGGCGCAAGTTGAGGCTTTGGCCCCCGTGCGTGAGGTTACGGCAGCGGATCTGCCCAGCCTGATCGCCAGCGGGCAGGAACCGTTCGCGGTGCGCGGGCTTGTGCGCGATTGGCCACTGGTCAGTGCAGGCCTGGCATCGGCAAAGGAAGCGCGCGCCTATCTCGTCGCTCATGCCCGCCCGGTCGATCTGCCGGTCTCCATCGCTGATCCCGACAAGGGCGGGCGGCTGTTCTATGACGCTGCGATGGACGTCAATTTCCGCATGGGAACCGGACGCCTTGCCGACATCTTTGCAGGGTTCGACAAGGCCGAAGGCCGCGCTGCCCACGAAGTGCCGACCGTCTACCTCGGCTCCATCGACATTCACCGCTATTTCGATGGCCTGCATCAGGCTAACCACGTGCCCGCCGTGCCGCAAGACGCGCTCGCCTCGATCTGGATAGGCAACGCTACGCGCATTGCTGCGCACAACGATCACCCGCGCAACTTGGCCTGCTGCGCTGTCGGACAGCGCCGCTTCACGCTGTTCCCGCCCGACCAGTTTGCCAACCTCTACCTCGGCCCGCTCGACATCACGCCAGCGGGGCGGCCCGTTTCGCTGGTCGATTTTGACAACCCGGATTTCGCCCAATACCCGCGCTACCGGGAAGCGCTGGTCCACGCGCAAGTGGCAGACCTGCAACCGGGCGACGCTCTGTTCATCCCCTCGCTGTGGTATCACCACGTCGATGCGACCGCGCCGTTCAACGTGCTGGTCAATTACTGGTGGCGCGAAACCCCACGGTTCCTCGGCCAGCCCCAAACCGCGATGACGCACGCCATCATGGCCATCCGCGATCTGCCTGAGGCTGAGCGCGCAATCTGGCGCGATATGTTCGAACACTATGTCTTCTCCGGCGGCAATGACGCCCGTGCCCATGTTCCCGAAGCCGGGCAGGGCATCCTTGCGCCCATCGACGCGCGCACCGCCCAACGCCTCCAGCAGTTCCTCCTGAGGAGCCTCAGCCAATGACCGCAACCAACTTGCCCCGCCGCATTGTCATTGCCGGAGGCGGCACTGCCGGGTGGATGACTGCCGCCGCATTGGCCCGCACGCTAGGCCCGGTGGCGCAGGTCACGCTGGTGGAAAGCGAGCAGATCGGCACCATCGGCGTCGGCGAAAGCACGATCCCGCCGCTGGTGGCCTACAACCGCATCCTCGGCATCAACGAGGCCGATTTCATGCGGGCCACGCAGGCCACCTTCAAACTCGGCATCAATTTCGAGAACTGGCGGGTTCCGGGTGAGGCCTATTTCCATTCGTTCGGCGGCACGGGCAAGGATCACTGGTCCGCCGGTTTCCAGCACTTCTGGATGAACGGCCTGACACGCGGCCACACCGCCCCCTACAGCGAATATTGCCTTGAACTGAAGGCCGCAGAGGCTGGGCGCTTCGCCCACTTGCCCGAAGACCGCATGAACTACGCCTACCAGCTCGATTCCGGCCTTTACGCGCGGTTCCTGCGCGGCATGGCCGAGGCTGACGGCACAAAACGGATCGAAGGCAAGATCGCGCAGGTCCAGCTGGACGGCGAAACCGGCAATATCGCCGCGCTCCTCCTCGAAAGCGGCAAACGCATCGAAGGCGACCTGTTCATAGACTGCACCGGCTTCCGCGCGCTCCTCATCGAAGGGGCCTTGCGTGTCGGGTACGACGATTGGACACACTGGCTCCCCTGCGACAGCGCCATCGCCATCCAGACCGCCAGCGTACGTCCACCGGTGCCCTATACCCGTGCCATCGCGCATGAAGCAGGCTGGCAGTGGCGCATTCCGTTGCAGCATCGGCAGGGCAACGGCGTGGTCTATTGCAGCGATTTCCTCGGCCACGATGTGGCCCTGGAAAAGCTGCTCTCCAGCGTCGAAGGCGAAAAGCTGGTAAAGCCAAACCATATCCGCTTCCGCACTGGCGCGCGGCGCAAGCAGTGGCACCGCAATTGCGTGGCCGTGGGTCTTTCGGGCGGGTTCATGGAGCCGCTGGAAAGTACCTCGATCCACCTGATCCAGCGCGCAATCCTGCGCATCGTGCGGATGCTTCCGGCAGGCGCAATCAGCCAGCGCGATATCGATGAATTCAACGACCAGCAGTTCACCGACATGGAGCAGATCCGCGATTTCCTCGTCCTGCATTACAAGGTCACCGACCGGCGTGACACGCCGTTCTGGCGGCACGTGTCGGCCATGGACGTGCCGGAAAGCCTGACGCACAAGATCGAACTGTTCCGCGAAACGGGCCGTGTCTTCCGCAAGAACGAGGAACTGTTCGCGGAAAATTCGTGGGTGCAGGTGATGATGGGGCAGGGGATCATGCCGCAAAGCCACCACCCCGTTGCCGCCAAGCTGCGTGACGAGGAAATGGCACATTTGTTTGGCACTCTGCGCGATCAGGTGGCCCGCACTGTGGCCGCTCTGCCCGTCCATGGGGACTATGTCGTGCGCTATTGCGGAGCCGACGTTCCGGTCGCCGCATGAGCAATACTTGTCACAATACCATTTCGCAGCCTACGAAGGCTGCGGGTGCCTAGTCAGAGGGGTAATTAAGACACGATGGCGCGCAGGCGGCAGGCGGTAACGATCAAGCACGTGGCGGCTGATGCAGGTGTTTCGCTGCAGACGGTCAGCCGCGTCATCAACAACGAGGCCAACGTCCGGCCCGAAATGCGCGAGAAGGTTCAAGCCTCTATCGACAAGCTGGGCTATGTTCCCTCGATCGCGGCGCAGCGCATGAGCGGATCGCGCTCCTACCTGATCCTTGCCCTGAATGACCGCGAACGCACCATCGCGGATTGGCGCGCGCGGCAGGGTACCGACTGGGTGGACCAGATGCTGCTCGGCGGTATGCTTGAATGCGCAGAACATGGCTATCGCCTGATCTTCGAACTGGTCGATACTCACAGCGATCACGTGGAGCGGGAACTGGGTGCTGCCATCGCCGCGCTCCAGCCCGATGGCGCAATCCTCACCCCGCCGCATTCGGACAATCCACTGATCCTCAAGACACTGGCCAAGCACAATATTCCGTTCGCTCGAATTGGCGCGCAGGCGGTGGAGGAGGGACTGCCCCAAGGCATTTGCGTGTCGATGGACGATGAAGGCGGCGCACGGCTTGCGACGCGGCACCTGGCCGATCTTGGCCATCGCCGCATCGCCATGATCTCCGGCCCTTCCGAATACCGCCTTGCGGGAACCCGTGTCGATGGCTGGCGCGCTGAAATGGCCGAAGCCGGACTGGACAGCGGCAGATTGCTCGAAGCGGGCGACTTTACTTATGCATCAGGCGTCCGTGCCGCCCGCGCGCTTCTGTCACGTGCCGACCGGCCGAGCGCGATCATTGCCAGCAACGACCAAATGGCGCTCGCCACGGCGGAAATCGCAGCCGAACTTGGCCTTGCCATCCCCGCAGACCTTTCGCTGGTCAGTTTCGACAACACCCCGCTGGTGCGCTTCACCCGCCCACCACTTACGGCAGTGGACCAGCCCATCGCCGAAACCACCGCCACCGCCGTGCGCTTGCTGATCGCCGCCCAGCGTGGTGACGAGCGCGTGCCCGAACCGCTGATTATTCCGATGGGCTTCGAAGTGCGCGGATCGACTGCCGCTCCGGCGGATTGCCTGCAGGATTCGTGAACGCCCAAGCAACCCAAGACCGCCGGTTCCTTGCGCTCTACGCACTGGCATGGGCTGGCGCGACTGTTGCTTATGTCCCGCTGCTGACGCTGCTTTTGCCGATGCATGTGGACAAGCTGGCAGGACCAGAAGCAGTGCGCTGGCTGGCAATCACGACCTTTGCAGGCGCGATCATCGCCAGTGTTACCAACATTGCTGCAGGGTGGTTGAGTGATCTAGCCGGAAAGCGCAGGCCGTTCGTGCTGGCAGGACTGGTGCTCTCCACTGCGATGCTGATGGTGATGCCACACGCTGAAACATTGGCGCGGTTGATGGGCGTGATCGTGCTCTGGCAACTCGGCCTCAATGTGATGCTCGGCCCCCTGTCCGCATGGGCCGGAGACCGCGTTCCTGAAGCGCGCCGGGGAATGCTCGGTGGCTTGCTCGCGTTCGCCCCGGCCACTGGTGCGCTGGCCGGAGCAGTCGTCACGATCCCTGGCGTGGCTGACCTGCCGCAGCGCTTTGGCTTGGTCGGTGTCATAGTGACTGCCTGCGTCTTGCCGATCATTCTGCTGGGCGAAGATGGTCGGCCAACAAACGGCAGCCAACCTACCGAAGGGAGCGAGGTAGCACGGAAAGTTCTGCGCGGCATGGCTACGCGCATGTGGTTCGCACGCCTCTTCGTCCAAGTTTCCGAGGCCGCGCTTTTCGCCTATTTCTACCTCTGGCTGCGCACGGTCGATCCTGCCTTGCCCGATGACGCCATCGCCCGTGTGCTGCTGACCGCCATGGTGATTGGCGCGCTGACCGCACTAGCTGCCGGACGCTGGGCAGACAAACATGGCAAACCCGTCCTCCCTCTTGCGCTCGCATCAGGCGGAGCGGCGGCAGGCCTGATGGTCATGGCACTGGCGACGGGGCGCGGAGGGGTGATCGGCGGATATCTGCTGTTCGGCCTGTCCACTGCGGTTTTCCTCGCGCTCCACAGCGCTCACACGCTGCGCGTTCTGCCCGACAGCACGCGGCGCGGGCGCGATCTGGGGTTGTTCAACCTCACCAACACCATCCCTTCACTGGTCGTACCTTCGCTCACGTTGGCGCTTGTGCCTACGCTGGGGTTTGCCGGGCTGTTCGTGGTGCTGGCTGTCCTCGCATTGGCCGCGATGGCGCTGCTTTCCCGATGATCGCAAAAGCCTGCTGAAAGGCTTGATTTATGCCCGCTGACATGTGAAACGCTTTGAATTGAGAACGTTCACAGAAGTTGGGGAAGTCGATGTCGACAGGTTGCAAAACGCACGCCGGGTTGTTGGTTCTGCCACTGCTGCTGGGCACCACTGCGCTGAATGCGCAAGGGAGCGGGACTGCCGATCCTGCAAAGTGGCCCATCGCGCAAAGCCCCTCGGCCATCACTTCGCCCAAGACAGAACGCGAGATTGACCGGCTCATCAGTAAAATGACGCTGGAACAGAAGGTTGGGCAAGTCATCCAAGGCGATATCAGCGCGATGACCCCCTCCGATCTGGAGCGCTATCCGCTTGGCTCGATCCTTGCGGGCGGCAACAGCGGCCCATATGGAGACGAACGCGCAGACGCCGCCAAGTGGTTGAAACTGGTGCAGGAATACCGCGCCGCATCGCGCAAGGCCGGAGCCGGAATCCCTATCCTTTTCGGCGTTGATGCTGTCCACGGACATTCCAATGTGCCGGGCGCAACGATCTTTCCGCACAACATCGGGTTGGGCGCTGCGCATGACCCGGATCTGATCCGTCGCATCGGCGAGGCGACCGCTGAAGAGATTTCCGCGACCGGGATTGAATGGACGTTCGCGCCCACGTTGGCGGTGCCGCAAGACCTGCGCTGGGGACGTGCCTATGAAGGCTATTCAAGCGACCCGAAAGTGATCGCTGCGTACTCCCCGGTGATGGTAGAGGCGCTTCAGGGGCGTTTTGGTGCACTTCAGAAACTGCCCGCAAACAAGGTTGCCGCAAGCGCAAAACACTTCCTTGCCGATGGTGGCACGGCTGGCGGCAAGGACCAGGGCGATGCGCAGATTTCAGAGGAAGAACTGGTCCGCATCCACGCCGCAGGGTATGCGCCTGCGATCGATGCGGGCGCGCTGACGGTGATGGCCAGCTTTTCCAGCTGGAACGGCGTGAAGAACCACGGCAACCGCTCGCTTCTGACTGATGTGTTGAAAAAACGCATGGGGTTTGAAGGGCTTGTGGTGGGTGACTGGAATGGCCACGGCCAGATTCCCGGTTGCACGCCCACCGATTGCGCCGCTGCGATCAATGCCGGGCTTGACCTCTACATGGCGCCAGACAGCTGGAAAGCCTTGTATGACAATACCTTGAAGCAAGCGCGGGACGGGACGATCCCGATGGCTCGGTTGGAAGACGCCGTCCGCCGCAATCTGCGGGTGAAGTTCAAGCTCGGACTGATGGGCAAAACGCCGGTGGAGCGCGGCAACCCGGCCATGTTGGGCGCAGACAAGCATCTTGAAGTAGCCCGTGAAGCCGTTGCCAAGTCACTGGTACTGCTGAAAAACGAAGGCTCTGTTCTGCCGATCCGCGCCGGTGCGAACGTGCTGTTGACCGGCCCGGGGGCTGACAGCATGGCGATGCAGGCTGGCGGCTGGACGATCACCTGGCAGGGCACAGATACATCGCCCGCCGACTTCCCGAAGGGCCGCACCATCGGCCGCGCCATTGTGGACGCGGTGAATGAGGCTGGCGGCAAGGCGGAAATCGCTGCAGTTCCGGGTGCAGCAAAGCCCGATGTGGCGGTGGTCGTTTTTGGCGAACAGCCTTACGCCGAATTTCAGGGCGATGTTTCCAATCTTATGTTCCAGCCCCAGTCGGGCGAATTGGAACTGATCAAGTCGCTGAAAGAAAAGGGTATCCCGGTCGTCGCGGTCTTTCTTTCGGGCCGCCCGATGTTCGTTGGAAAGGCAATGAACCTTGCCGATGCATTTGTTGCAGCATGGCAGCCGGGATCACAGGGGCAGGGTGTTGCCGATGTTCTGGTGTCAGGCCGCGATGGCAGGCCCAAGCGGGATTTCACCGGTACGCTTTCATTCGACTGGCCGCAGGATGCGCGCGCGCCGATGATCGATCCGCTGTTCAAGGTCGGCCACGGCCTTTCCTATGCCAGACCGGGAAAAGTCGGCCCGGTCAACGAAGACCCACGCGTCGATCTTGGCCCGGCGCTCAGTGAAACGACCTATATTCGCGCGGGCAAAGTCATTGATCCGTGGCGGCTGGGCCTTGATAGCGTTGTGATGATGCGCGCGGTGGACGTGTCGGCGCAGGAGGATGGACGGCAGTTCACCTGGGCTGGCAA
Organism: Novosphingobium sp. 17-62-19; assembly: GCF_002256775.1. Classification (GTDB taxonomy): domain Bacteria; phylum Pseudomonadota; class Alphaproteobacteria; order Sphingomonadales; family Sphingomonadaceae; genus Novosphingobium. The sequence continues at coordinate 18,263 of NZ_NCII01000061.1, forward strand.
GGGTGCCTTCGCGCTCGATGGCCCACCGATTGACGTGCAGCGTCAGGTGAACGGCGGCTTTGTGCTGCGGCTCGACTGGCGGCTGGATGCGCGCGGTTCCGGGCCGGTGACGGCTTCATTTGGCGGCGTGGCGCTGGACGTGAGTGCGCTGCTTCCAGCTGCGGGACAGACCGGCATGATGCGTATTCCGCTGACTTGCTTTGCGGCGCATGGGGCGAAGGTGGCAGCGATTGGTCAGCCGTTGCGGCTGGGCGCGGACAAGGGCTTTGTCGTGAGCATCCGCAATGCCGGGATTGAGGGTGTGGGTGAGGCGATTGCCTGCCCTTCGCTGGCGAAGTAGGAGGTTTATGACTACCGGTGGACATACGCCTCCGGTTGCGCGAAAAGGATGGGAGAATCCCAGCGCAGCCGGAGAGGAATTGGCCGTGTTCGACCGTAGAATGTTTCTCGCCGGAGCTGGCGTTGCCGCGCTTGGCGGCCCGGCGCTTGCGGCTGACGGTGGCGTGACGCTGCCATTTGGCAACGGTGCGCGGCCATTGGTGCGGATGCCACAGAAGCGCGAGATGATACTGCTCACCACGCGCCCGCCGCAATTGGAAACGCCGTTTACGGTGTTCAACGACGGATTGTTGACGCCCAACGATGCTTTTTTCGTGCGCTATCACTTGTCGGGACTGCCCACAGTGATCGATCCGGGCGCGTTCCGACTGAAGGTTGGCGGGCATGTGGGCAAGCCGCTGGAACTGTCACTCGCCAGCCTGAAGCGTGATTTTCCGGTCAGCGAGATCGTGGCGGTCAACCAGTGTTCGGGCAACAGCCGGGGCTTCGTGCAGCCGCGCGTGGGAGGCGGGCAGCTTGGCAACGGGGCGATGGGCAATGCCCGCTGGCGTGGTGTGGCGCTGAAGCATCTGCTTGAAAAGGCAGGGCTTCGTGAAGGCGCGCGGCAGGTGACTTTCAACGGGCTGGACAACCCGCCGCTCGATGGCATTCCCGATTTCGTCAAAGCGCTCGATCTGGATCATGCGCTGGATGGCGAGGTGATGGTGGCGTTCCAGATGAACGGGGAGGACCTGCCGTTCCTCAACGGCTATCCGCTGCGGCTGATCGTGCCGGGCTATTACGGCACCTATTGGGTCAAGCATCTGGACGAGATTACCGTCGTGGATGCGCGGTACGATGGGTACTGGATGAAGACTGCCTATCGCATCCCCGACAACGACTGCAATTGCTTGGAGCCGGGGCAGAAGCCTGACAAGACCAAGCCGATTGGGCGTTTCAACGTGCGCTCTTTCATCACCAGCCATGGCGATGGCGCGCAGGTGAAGGCGGGCAGCGTGGCCGAATTGCGCGGCATTGCCTTTGCCGGGGGCGATCCGGTGCGGCGAGTCATGGTTTCGGCTGACGATGGGCAGACCTGGCATGAGACGCAGCTGGGCGAGGATCTGGGGCGCTATTCCTTCCGCGAATGGCGGCTGGGGGTGACGTTTGGGGCCGGGAAGCACGCGATTAAAGTTCGGGCGGAGACGGCAGGCGGAGAAGTTCAGCCTGTAACCGCGCGCTGGCAACCGGCGGGGTATATGCACAATCCGGTTGAGACGATCATGGTGGAGGCGGTTTGATGCGGGCGCTGGTTCTTTCCGCGGGGCTTGCGGCTCTGGCGGTGTCTGTCGGTGCTTCGGGCGCGAAGCCGGTGACGTTCGAAATGCCGGAAGAAGCTGTGCCTGCCGAATTGGCCGACAATGAGGGCGAGCCTGTGGTTGCGGCCTGTTCGACCTGTCATTCGCTGGAATACATCACCACCCAGCCACGCGGCAAAGGCCCCCAGTTCTGGCGTGATGCGGTGGCGAAGATGGTCAACGTTTACAATGCGCCGCTGGAACCGTCCGATGCCAATGCGGTGGCAGAGGTTTTGGCGAAGCGGTTCGGGTGAACTAAAGGACCCGTGATCCTGAACTTGTTTCAGGATCCATCGTGCCCATCAGGCTGCCGCATGTGGTGAGAAATGGACCCTGAAACAAGTTCAGGGTGACGACGTTTTCTTTGCGGTCAGCCGACCAGCATTGCAGCGGCGAGCGAGGCCACGAAGCTCACCACCGTGGCAATGGCCACCGGGATTGCAGGCTTCAACCCGGTCTCCATCAGCAGGTCGAGGCGGCTGCGCATGGCGGTGGCGATCACGGCTATCAGCAGCAGGCCTTTTGATCCGCTGAGCGCCGCATCGCGGGCAGGGGCGGGGATGGGGGCCAGCGAATTGAGCAGGACCACGCCGAAGAACGCCACGATGAACCACGGCAGGGCGAGGCGCTTCCACACCGGGCCATCCTTGCTTTGCCCCACATTGCCTATCACCAGCCCGGTGACGATCACCACGGGTGCCAAGAGAGCCACGCGCGAAAGTTTGACGATGGTGGCATAGCTGCCCGCGCTTTCCGAAAAGGCGTAGCCGCCGCCGATGGCCTGCGCGACATCGTGGATCGACGCGCCGATCAGGAAGCCGGCCTGACTGTCAGTCAATTGCAGGTATTCGGCGAGGATCGGATAGAGCGACATGGCCAGCGCACTGGCAAGCGAGACAACGACCAGCGTGATGGCGAATTGCGACTGGCTGAGCCGTTCGCGCCCGATGATGCCATAGAGCGCCATCGCTGCGCTTGCCCCGCAGATCGCTGTGGCTCCGCCTGCCAGAATGCCGGTGTAGCGTGACTGGCCGACCAGTTTTGCGCCTGCGACTCCGGCGAGGAATGTGACCGTCATGATCGCCACCAGCGCCGCGAACGGTGCCGGTCCCAGCGATCCGATCTGCGAGAACGTGACCTGCAATCCCAGCAGCACCACGCCAAAGCGCAGGCAGGTACGCGAGGCGAAATCGAGGCCCATGTGGCTGCGCGGGTCGCGCGCCACGAAGCTGAGCGACAGGCCGATCAGCAGGCCGAGCAGGATGATCGGGAAGTGGTAGTGTTCAGAAAGCCATGCCGCGGCTGCGGCGGCAATTGCGCAGATGGCAAGCCCGTGGAATACCGTCTCACGCGGTTCGGCGGTGGCGGGAGCGGTTTCGGCAAGGTGCATTTCGCCGAACAGGTCAGCCGCAGAGGGGAGCGAATCCCAATCGATTTCCTGCCGCGCCACGTGCTGTTCTCCCACGATTGACCCGCTCTCTGTCCTGCGGTGTCACATTATGCTTTCCTTACGCGCGGCAGCGGCTATCGTGCAAGTGGGAAGCGCCAGTAGAGCGACCGAAGTTTGGGAGAATTTCGCATGACGCAGGGTAAGGGCATGGGCCAAGGGGGCATGGGACGCGGTGCGGCGATTGCGCTCGTGACGCTGTTGTTCCTTGGCAATGCGCTGAACTATGTCGATCGGCAGGTGCTGGCGCTGCTCAAGCCCACGCTGGAGGCCGAGTTTGGCTGGTCGGACGCGGAATACGCGCACCTTGGCTCCTCGTTCCAGATCGCGGCGGCGGGCACGTTGCTGTTTGTCGGCTGGTTTGTCGACCGGCTGGGCGTGCGCGTGGCCTATGCCATCGCGGTCACGGTGTGGAGCGCGGCGGGCATGGCCCATGCGCTGGCGCAAACGGTGCAGCAGTTCGTTGTCGCGCGGATCGTGCTGGCAGCGGGCGAATCGGTCTCGACACCGGCGGGGTTGAAGGCAGCGGCGATCTATCTTCCTGTGAAGGAACGTAATTTTGCCATCGGGTTGATCAACACGGCACCCAATATCGGCGCGATCCTCACACCGTTGCTGATCCCGCCATTCGCCTTGGCCTTCGGGTGGCAGGCGGCCTTCTGGGTCACCGGCGCGCTTGGTTTTCTGTGGCTCGCCGGGTGGTGGTTCGGCACTCGCAACCTCAAACCGCTGGGCAACATTCCCGAGCGCGCGCGCGTGCCGTGGGGCGTGCTGCTGCGGGACCGCAAGACGTGGACGGTGATCGGCGCGAAGTTCTGCATCGATGCGGTGTGGTGGTTCGTGCTGTTCTGGATGCCCGACTTCTTCAACCGCCAGTTTGGGCTGGGGCAGGGGGCGTTGGGATGGCCCATCGCGATCATCTTCACGCTGGCGGCGCTGGGCGCGCTGACATCAGGCGGGCTGTATCCGATCCTGCTGAGCCGGGACTTCAGCGTGAACGCCGCGCGTAAAACGTCGATGCTGTTCTATGCGCTGGTCGTGCTGGCCATGCCGCTGGCGCTGCTGACCGACAACCCGTGGCTGGCCGCCGTGCTGATCGGCCTTGGCCTGTTTGCGCATCAGGGCTTTTCCACCAACGTCTTCGGCATGACCGCCGACATCATCCCCGCCACCCGCGTCGCCAGCGTGATCGCGCTGGGGGCGATTGCCGGGAACCTGTCGGGCACGGGGATCATCGAATTTGCGGGTTGGTCGCTGACCAACGGGCTGGGTTACGGGCCGCTGTTCGCGATCTGCGGGAGCGCGTATCTGGTGGCGCTGGGGTTCATTCAGGTGATGTTGCCGAAGCTGGAACTGGCGGCGGGGGAGTAGGCTCTTTTGCTGGTGCCGCGCCCCCGCCTTCGCGGGGGCGCGATGCATGTTCGGGTGAGCCTAAGGTCTGATTTCATCGCCCAAGGTGTATTTTGGAAGCTCTATCAAAGCCGTTTCGAAGCCTTCGCGGATTTGAGTTTGGGTGAAACCGCGGTCCCAAAGTTCGGTCATGAGATAGGCCATCGCCTGTGGCAGCGCAGGGATATGTGGCCAAGGGTTGCTCTGGTGAAGTCCCCGAAGCTCAACAGCAAATGCTTGCACGGCGGCAAAACCTCTGTCCTGCCACACATCATCTGAATCTGGTTCGACTGATCCGCTCATTTGGCGGAGGCTATCGAAACGGACAAGCACCCGCAACAGGGTGTGTCTGGAGCATCAGGATTCAACGCAAGACACCGGCAAGCCGCCACCTGATTCCACAACAAAAAAGAGGCCCCGGACTTTCGCCCGGAGCCTCTTCTTACGCCGAGGGAGGATCGACGGTTACTGGAACTTGGCGCGCAGGCTCACGCCGAAGTAGCGGTCGGCGTCGCGCGGGATCTGCAGGCGCTGGCCGGCGCTGACGTTGAGCAGCGCGTAGGACTTGTCGGTGATGTTCCGTGCCAGGAACGTCAGGCGATAGAGATCATCCGCGTCCGAGAAGCCCACCGAAGCGTTCCAGATGCCATAGGCGTCAATCGGGCCACTCTCGCCAAGGTCGGAGAACTGCTTGCCGACATGGCGGAAGTCGGTGTCGAGGTAGAGCTTCACGCTGCCCAGATCCCGTTCGTAGCTGCCGCCCAGCGTGTAGGTGAACTTCGGGGCCAGCGGCAGGCGCGTGCCGTTGCGGGCGTCGGGCGCGTTGGTGTCGGGGTTCGGGTTGAACTTCAGCACCTTGGCATCGGCATAGGCGGCGCTTGCGCGCAGCGTCAGCCCGTTCACCGGCACGGCCAGCAGATCGGCTTCGAAGCCCTTGCTGCGCACAGAACCGGCGTTGGTCAGGTTCGAAACGACCGCACCGTTGAGAAGCACGAAGTTGTTCGCCTGGAAGCCGTTGTAGGTGACGGTGAAGGCCGAAGCGTTGAACTGCACGCGGTTATCGAGGAACTGCGACTTCAGGCCGATTTCGAAGGCGTCAGAGGTTTCCTCGTCGATCGGAATGGCGTTGGTCGGTGCGGTGTGGTTGAAGAACACGTTGAACGCCGGACCCTTGTAGCCACGTGTGTAGCTACCGTAGAGCATCACGTCGTCCGACGGGGTGAACTGCAGCACGGCGCGGCCCGAGAGATTGCCGTTGCTGCTTGAACCGGCAGAAGTGTTGGTGCCATTGCCGCCCGAAGCCAGCGTGCCGCCTGCGGGAGCGCCCGAAACGCCGGGGCCGGTAGCGGGAAGGCCGGTGGTGGCATTCACGCCCGGTGCGCGGGTGTGCGTGTAGTCCAGCTCATCCTTCGTATAACGCAACCCGCCGGTGAGCGAGATCATGTCGCTGAAACGATAGGTGGCTTGGCCGAACACCGCGTAGTTACGCGATTGCACGTCGCTGAACGATGTGGCCGTGGGGAACAGGGTGTTGACCGTGTCTGCCGTGTTGCAGGGCCGTGCGCCAGTTACCGGATCGACGGGCAGGGTGGAGGTGTTGCAGGTGATGTTGCGGCGGGTGAAGTCCTGCTGGTTGTTCGATCCCCAGGCAAACGCGCCTACCTGATAGAAGAACGGCTGCGTCTGGTCAGAGGCAAGCCGCACTTCGAGGCTGAGTTGCTGGGTGCGCACTTCGCCGTTGTCATGCAATTCGCCGGTGCCGACGATGGCACGGGGGAGGAAATCGCCCTCACGCACTTCTTCGTTCTGCCAGTTGCGATAGCCTGCGATCACGCTGAGCGAGTGGCTATCGAACACGTCGAAATCACCCGATGCGGTGAGGCTCCACTGACGGTCCTTGGTCTGCGTGACGAGGTTGTGGTTGACAGTGCGCTGGTCCAGCCCTTGCGCCACACCGCCTGGCAGGCCGAGTTCGGCATCCAGCACCGCGCCACGGCTGACCGTGGTGACGTCGGCGCAGCAATCGTCATTGGCCTTGAAATAGTCCGCGATCAGGCGAAAGCGCGAGGTGCCGTTTTCGTAGTCGAGAATGCCGCGTGCGCCGTAGTGTTCGTAACCGTTGACCTTTTCATTGCGGCCGCCGAACACGTTGGTGATGTTGCCATCATAGTTGCCGTAAAACCCGGTCACGCGGGCGCTGAGGCCTTCACCCAAAGGACCGGAAACGGCACCGCGCAGGCGGTATTCCTCATCTTCGTAGTATTCTGCGCGGACTTCACCTTGCAGCGTATCGGTGCCGCCCTTCGACACGATGTTGACGAGGCCTGCCGAGGCGTTCTTTCCGAAAAGGGTGCCTTGCGGGCCGCGCAGCACTTCAAGGCGCTGTGCGTCAACGAGGTCCATGAAGGCCTGGCCCGAACGGCTGAGCACCACGCCATCGACCACGGTGGAAACGCTGGGTTCGGCGGCGACCGAAAAGGTGATCGTGCCCACGCCGCGCATCACGATGGCGCTGTTGGCGCTGGTGGTGCCTTTGCGAAACGTGACCGAGGGGACGAGCTGGGTCAGCCCTTCAAGGCTGGTGACGCCGCTCGATTCGAGGCGGTCTGCCGTGATCGCGGTGATAGCGATTGGCACGTCCTGCACGTTTTCCGCCACCTTCTGCGCGGTGACGACGATTTCGCTGATGCCGCCGGTTTCTTCGGCCGCTTCCTGCGCATTTGCGTGGCCCGCGAAGGCGAACGACAAGGCGCTGGCAGATAGGGCCAAGGCGCGCACGGACGGACGGTGGGTGAATTTCATGGTGTCTCTCCCTGCAAAAAGCGGCCTTCCAAGGGTAGTCATGCTCCCTCGTCGATCGGCCGCGATTGACCCTTGATCTGCTATGACTGTCTCGATATGTCAAGCGGTGTCAGAAAAACGGACAGCACCTGCGGCCAATTGGTCACGGTAGGGCTGCCGGGATGAGGAAAACGCCTTTGGAACTGCGGCTGGTGGCCGGAATGGATGGGTTCGAACTCCGATTCGGGGATCGGTTGGTGCTGCGTCACACGCAGTCCTGTCCTGCGGTGGTCATGGCGCGTGGAAATTCTGAAGTGCTGATGTATCGGGGTAACTTCCGCATCGGCGACAACCCTCATGGAGAAATCGTCCCTGTGGGCTGGCGTGAAAGCACTGGCGGCATTGTCCTGCTGGATGGTGACGTGATCGTCGCACGTCTTGCAGTTGAACAGACCGCCTTGACCGTCAGTGCGCTGGTGCCCGGATATGACCGTTTGCGGGTGCGGTTCCATGCTGAATCCGGCGAGTGCGTCTGGGGCGGGGGCGAGCAGATGAGCTACCTTGCGCTGAACGGCCGCAGCTATCCGATCTGGACGAGCGAGCCGGGGGTGGGGCGTGACAAGTCCACCGAACTCACCCAGCGCATGGACGCCGAGGGTATGGCGGGTGGCGATTACTGGAACACCAACTATCCGCAGCCCACGTTCCTGACCTCGCGCTGGCTGGCGGTGCATCTTGATGCGAGCTGTTACAGTGTGCTCGACTTCACCGATCCGGCGTTTCATGCGGTGGATGTGTGGAGCGGCGCGGCGCGGTTTGAAGTGTTCGGCGATACCGGGCCGCAAGGGTTGGTCTCGCAGCTTTCCGCACGTTTTGGCTGTCAGCCTGAATTGCCCGATTGGGCCATCGGCGGCGCGATTGTCGGGCTGAAATCGGGTGGAAGTAGCTTCGACCGTCTGGAGAAGTTCATTGAAGCGGGCGTTGCCGTATCTGGCCTGTGGTGTGAAGACTGGGCAGGTGTGCGCGAAACGAGCTTTGGTCGACGCCTGTTCTGGGACTGGCACAGCGGTGCGCGCAGTGCAGAGCGCCATCCCGATCTGGCGGCGCGCATTGCGGCGCTGAACGCACGGGGTATTCGCTTTCTTGCTTATGCCAACCCCTATATCGCGGTGGACGGTGACCTGTATGAGGAAGCACGCGCGGGCGGACATTTCTGCCTGCGGACCGACAGCGATGAGGTGTACCTCGTTGATTTCGGTGAGTTCGACTGCGGCGTGGTCGATTTTACCCGCGCTGAAACACGTGCCTGGTTTGCCGAGCGTATCCTTGGGCGTGAAATGCTCGACATCGGCATTTCGGGCTGGATGGCCGACTTTGGCGAATACCTGCCGACCGATCTACGCCTCGCCGATGGTTCCGATCCGATGGACGCGCACAACCGCTGGCCGGTGCTGTGGGCGCAGGTCAATGCCATGGCGCTGGAATCACGCGGCAAGACGGGCGATGCACTTTTCTTCATGCGCGCTGGGTTTTCGGGCGTGCAAGGCTATTGCCCGCTACTGTGGGCGGGCGACCAGTCGGTTGATTTTACGCGCCACGATGGCATCGGCACGGTCATCACCGGCGCGCTTTCGGCAGGATTGGTGGGCAATGCCTACAGCCATTCGGACTGCGGCGGCTACACCTCGCTCCACGGCAACGTACGCACCGCCGAACTGATGCAGCGCTGGTGTGAACTCGCCGCCTTCGCACCGGTCATGCGCAGCCATGAGGGCAACCGCCCTGACGACAACCTGCAGTATGACAGCACGCCTGAACTGCTAGCTTGTTTCGCCCGATGGAGCCGGGTTCACGCGCACCTTGCACCTTATGTCCGCCACCTTTGTGAAGAAGCCAGCGTGCGCGGCTTGCCGGCACAACGTCCGCTGTTCCTGCACTACCCGCAGGAAACCGCGCTCTTTACGGTGCAGGACCAGTTCATTTACGGTGCCGATCTGCTGGTGGCACCGGTGATCGAGGAAGGGGCTGCGTCGCGCCGGGTCGTCCTTCCGGGGACCGAAACGTGGCGAAATTGCTGGACGGGTGAGGACTTTGCCCCCGGCACGCATGAAATTCCTGCTCCGATCGGTCAGCCACCTGTATTCTACCGACCGGACAGCGCGTTCGCGCCACTGTTCGAAGGATTGAAGGGTGTGCTGGAAGCATGAGCGAGCGGTCAAACATTCGGGACGTGGCGGCCAAGGCGGGAGTGGCGGTGAAAACCGTCAGCCGCGTGCTGAACGGGCATCCCTATGTCAGCGCCGATACCAAAGCGCGTGTCGAAGAAGCGATGCGCGCGCTCGATTTCCGGCCGAGCGTTGCAGCGCGCATTCTTTCAGGTGCAAAGTCGAACCAGATCGCGCTGATTTACGACAATCACAGCCCGTACTACATGTTCCAGATCCAGACCGGCTGCTGGGACTTCTGCCGCGCAAACAACATCCGCCTGCTGGCCCAGCCTGTCGATGTGGCTGATCCGCAAGTGGGAGAGCAGGTGCGCGGGCTGGTGAGCGAAACCCATGTAGACGGGATCATCCTGTCTTCTCCTGTGACCGATTGCGACCCGGTGCTGCGCGCGCTGGAGGCGATGGACATTCCCTTCGTGCGCATATCGCCCGGCACCAATCACGCGCTGACCAGTTCGGTGTTCATGGACGATGCGCAGGCAGCGGACGATATGACCACGCATCTGATCAACGCAGGGCACCGCCGCATCGGCTTTATCAAGGGCCACCAGAACCACATGGCTTCGGACGATCGACTGTTCGGTTATCGTCGTGCGCTGGACCGGGCGGGGATTTCCTACGACCCGGTGCTGGTGTGTGATGGCGAGTTCGATTTCGATTCCGGCACGCGCGGCGGCAATGCACTGCTCGATCTGCCCAACCGACCCACTGCGATCTTCGCGTCGAACGACGATATGGCGGCGGGCGTGCTGGCCATTGCGCATGATCGCGGGATCAATGTGCCGGCAGAGCTTTCCGTTGCAGGCTTTGACGACACCACGCTTGCCCGCACGGTCTGGCCTCCGCTGACCACGATCCATCAGCCGATGATCGAACTGGCGCGCACGGCCACCGAAATTCTCATTGCGGGCGGCGATATTTCCCACCGTCGTCTGCCTCATACTCTCGTAGAGCGCGCATCGGTCGCGCCGCCACACAGGACTGTTTCATGAGCGAATTGCAATTGCCACCTGCTTTCCGTCCTCTTGGCAAGAGCGACATTGCTGTGTCGCCTATTGCATGGGGCATGTGGCGGCTGGCCGAGGATGGGCGCAGCGCTGCTGATGCGGCAAAGCTGGTCCATGCCGCGCTGGATGCCGGGATCAACTTCCTTGATACTGCCGATATTTACGGGTTCGACGGCGCGGGCGGCTTTGGCGATGCCGAGGCGTTGTTGGGCCAAGTGCTGGCGGCCGAACCTGCGCTGCGTGAGCGGATGGTATTGGCCACCAAGGGCGGCATCCTGCCCCCGCTGCCCTATGACCAGAGCGCTGACTATCTGCGCAAGGCCATCGAGGATTCACTCACACGCCTGAAGGTGGACGTGATCGACCTGTGGCAGATCCATCGCCCGGATATTCTTGCTCATCCGCAGGAAGTGGCGCGCGTGCTGGACGATGCTGTCGCTTCGGGCAAAGTTCGGAAGTTGGGTGTGTCGAACTTCACGATGCCGCAGCTCGCCGCGCTCAATCATTTTCTGGGCGAGAAGCTGGTCACGACGCAGCCGGAAATCAGCCCGCTGCGGATCGATTGCTTCGAAAACGGCGAACTGGATCAGGCGATGATGATGGGCCTGACGCCGATGGCATGGTCGCCGCTGGGTGGGGGCCGTCTCGCCTCGCCCGAAACTGCGCGGGACATTGCCGTGGCCGAGGCGCTCGACGTGGTGGCGCAGGCACAGGGCGTTTCGCGCACTGTTGCGGCCTATTCATGGCTGATGGCGCACCCGGCGGGGATCATCCCGATCATCGGATCGCAAAAGGCTGAGCGGATTGCCGAGGGTGCGCAGGCGCTCACGGTGCAGTGGACACGTACAGATTGGTACGCCGTGCTGGTTGCGGCGCGGGGCGAGCGGCTCCCGTAACAGAAGACTTGCGCCCGCCGTGAAAAGGAGAGGCAAGATGGCCGAACAGAATTGCGAGATCGCCTGGTTCTCGGCACTGTGCGACGATGATTACGAATTCCTGGGCGTGCCGGACAAATACCTGCAATCAAGCTGGGAGCATTGCCGCAACATCGTGATGCGCGCCGAAGAAGGCGGGTTCGACAATATCCTGCTGCCATCGGGTTATAGCCTTGGGCTGGATACGACTGCCTTTGCCGCTGCTGTCGCCACTCAAGTGCGCCGGATCAAGCTGCTGTGGGCTACGCGCATGGGCGAGGACTGGCCGCCACAACTGGCACGTCGCATCGCCACACTGGACCGCATCCTCGGGCCGAATGCAGCAGGCACAGGCGGTCGGCTGAACGTCAATATCATCTCATCCGACATGCCGGGTGAGACGATTGCCAGCGGCCCGCGCTATGCCCGTGCGACCGAGATCATGAAGATCGTGCGCACGCTGCTGAACGGGGAATCGCTCGATTTTCAGGGGGAGTTCTACAAGCTCAAGCTGGATCCCCCACGCATCAGCACGCTTTCAGGCAAGTGTCCCGCGTTCTACTTCGGCGGGTTGAGCCACGATGCGCGCGAATGTGCGGCAGAGGCGAGTGACGTCTACCTGATGTGGCCCGACACGATGGACAAGGTGCGCGAAACCATCGCCGACATGAAGGCGCGCGCCGCAAACTATGGCCGTACGCTGAAGTTCGGCTACCGCGTCCATGTGATCGTGCGCGAAACCGAGGACGAGGCGCGGGTCTATGCCGACCGTCTGCTGTCCAAGCTGGACGACGAGGCAGGCAAGGCGATCCGTGAGAAATCACTGGATGCCAAGAACTTCGGCGTGCAGCGCCAGCAGGAACTTCGCGGCGCGGCCGATGGTGATGGCTTTGTGGAAGAAAACCTGTGGACTGGCATCGGTCGTGCTCGGTCAGGCTGCGGTGCGGCAATTGTCGGCACGCCCGATCAGGTGTTGGCCAAGTTGCGCGCCTATCAGGCAGAGGGGATCGAGGCGTTTATCCTGTCAGGCTATCCGCACGCGCAGGAGGCTGATCTGTTTGCCCGCCATGTGCTGCCGCATATCCAGCACGGGCCGCTGGATATCTGATGTCGGACGCCGTGGACAAGACTGTGTTTGACGTCGCCGTGATTGGCGGTGGCGTCAACGGCACCGGAATTGCGCGCGATGCTGCGGGGCGTGGCGCGAAAGTGCTGCTGCTCGAAGCGCACGACCTTGCCAGCGGCACGTCGTCCAATTCCAGCAAGCTGATCCACGGCGGATTGCGTTACCTTGAGCACTACGAGTTCGGACTGGTGCGCGAGGCTTTGGGCGAGCGTGAGAAACTGTGGGCCATCGCGCCGCACATCATCTGGCCAATGCGCTTTGTGCTGCCGTGGGTGCAGGGGTTGCGCCCGCGCTGGCTGCTGCGGTTGGGGCTGTTCCTATACGACCACCTTGGCAAGCGGCGACTATTGCCTGCGACCGAAGCGGTGCGGCTGGATCGCCATGTGGCAGGCGCGGCGCTCAAGCCTGAGTTTATGTACGGTTTCGTCTATTCGGATGGTTGGGTGGATGACGCGCGGCTAGTGGTGCTGAACGCGCGTGATGCGGCTGACAAAGGGGCCGAAGTCCGCACGCGTTGCCCGGTGGAAAGACTGGAGCGCGATGGCGATCATTGGCGGATCGAAACCGCGCAAGGCACATTCTGCGCGCGCTCGGTTATCAACGCAGCGGGGCCTTCGGTCCTGACCGTGCTTGGCCGCAGCGGGGAGGCTCCGAAGCAATCCATCCGCCTTGTGCGCGGATCGCACATCGTGGTGCCAAAACTGTTCGACCACCCGCATCCCTACTTCTTTCAATTACCCGACGGACGCATCTTCTTCGCCATACCCTATGAACACGACTACACGCTGATCGGCACGACCGACCGTGATCATGTTGCGGGCCAACCCATCGTAGCGAGCGACGAGGAGGTGGCCTATCTTTGCGAGGGCGCGAGCCGCTTCTTTAGCAAGCCCGTCATGCCTGCCGATGTCGTCTGGAGCTATTCCGGCGTGCGCCCGCTGATGGATGATGGTTCGGGCAAGCCGGAAGCGGCCACGCGGGGCTATACGTTCGAGGTAAGCGATCCTGCCGAAGGCGCACCGATCCTTTCGGTCTTTGGCGGCAAGATCACTACGTTCCGCACGCTTTCCGAAGAGGCGGTGGATCGCATGGGCGAGCGCATTCCCGCATTGTCCGGCACCCACTGGACCGATTGCAATTCGCTGCCGGGGGGTGATTTCGGTGTAGGGGAAGTGGTGCAGCGGATCGTAGATCTGCAGGCACGCTACCCTTTTCTTGCACCTGCATGGGCCGAACGTCTGTTCCGCAACTACGGCACGCTGGCCACCACCGTGCTGGGCGATGCCGCAACGCTTGCCGATTGCGGCGAACACTTCGGACACGGCCTGACCGAGCGCGAAGTGCGCTATCTGGTTTCGCACGAATGGGCGCGTGAGGCAGATGACGTACTGTGGCGACGCACCAAATTGGGGCTACGCCTGCCAGAGCAGCAGCAGGAAAGCCTGCGTCGCTTCATGCGGGAATTGACCGCGCCATGACCGATCAACGCTGTATTCTCGTCCTTGAAGAATCTGGTCGTGTCCCACTGGGTGGTGTAAGAAGGTTTCCCTGACAGGGTAGCCACCGTCGATCTTCTGTTAGGGTTCGGATGCGAACTCGAACCTGGAGAAG
>NZ_NCII01000147.1 GCF_002256775.1 Novosphingobium sp. 17-62-19
CCCGCGAAACTGACCGGACACTACAGCGCTTTATCGATTAGCGCGTGTCCGGTCAGCTTCGCTACCGGCAGAACCTACACCACGTACCGGGACACGACCAAAATGACGATAACGAGGCGATTGCTCATTATCGCTGCAATACTCCTGCTTGTGATGGTTCCCACGGCAATCGCAGTGGTTGCAACTTCGCTGGTTGCACAGAACTCTTTCGAAGAGATGCATCAGTATCGCCATGTCCTGCGTACGACGGCCAAGCTTGAAAGATCAGTTGTTGATGCTGAAACAGCGCAGCGTGCTTATCTTCTGACCGGAAGCCGTGCTTATCTTACGGAATTCAACATCTATATGGCGCAGGCTAAGGCTGATGTTGCCAAAGTCGCAGGGTTGAAGCGCTCCAGTGCAGTAGTCCAGCCAGAACGAATCGATGCCGTATTGCGTCCTGCCCTTGCTGAAATCGAAATGCTTGAAAGGCTTAACGTTTCCGGAACTGATTCTGCACTTGCTCTTATAAGGTCGCAAGAAGGGCGGTTTGAAGCGCAGCAGCTGCGTCAGGCAGGGCTTGCACTTGATTCAGAGCAGAACGGCAACTTCCAAAGAAGCCGCCGGTCGGTATCCTGGTACCTCAACATAAGTCAGTGGACGGCAATAGTCGGGGTTTCACTCGGCGTTTTGGTGGCACTGTTTTCGCTGTACGCGCTTGGTCGCTATATCCGGCGATCACTTGAAATCATCCTCACGGCCATGCGCAAGGCTGATGCATCGGGCATTCCTGATGACATCGCTGCGCAACTGGCTGGGGAATTTCGCGAAGTCCGCGATACATATCAGGCCATGTGCCAGCGGATGCGCAATGAAATCATCCGACGTGACGAGGCAGAATCCAAAATTGGAGAAATGCTTAATCGCAGCGATGGCGAACTGGCTGACCGGCGCAGGATCGGCGAAACGCTGGCAAAGATTTCCCATCGCCTTCCAGCCTGCATTGACCAGAAGGAACTGGTGACGCTGGCCAGCCGGTTTATCCCTCAGTTGTTCGACATAAAGGGCGGCGCGCTTTATTTCCAGAACAATTCATCGACGGTCCTGTCCCGCGTGGCGGCTTGGGGTGATTGCAAATCAAGCCAGGACGAATTTGCACCGGTAAAGTGCTGGGCACTGCGCAGAGGGCAGCTTCATGTGGTGGCTGACACTGCCACCGATGTGACCTGCGGACATCTGACGCCCGAAGCTGTCGAGGACTATGTGTGCATTCCGCTGACGGCCCAAGGGGAAACCGTAGGCCTGCTCTATCTGGAAGGCATCGCCGCCAATATGGAGGGCGAAAACCCCGACCGCGCCATGGAAGATATGCGGGTATTGTGCGAGAACCTTGCGCTTGCGCTGGTCAACCTGCGCCTGCGTGAAAGCTTGCGTTACCAGTCGCTGCGCGATCCGCTGACCGGGCTGCATAATCGCCGTTATCTTGAAGAAGTGCTGGATCTTGAGTTTGCCAAGAGCCGCCGGAGCGGTGCCCCTGTCAGCCTTATCATGATTGACATCGACCACTTCAAATCGATCAATGATACGTTGGGTCATGACGCGGGCGATATTGTGCTGCGTCATCTCGCATCGACTATCGGCAACAGCATTCGCAAGGGCGATGTCGCCTGTCGTTATGGTGGTGAAGAGTTCGTCATCATGATGCCGGACCTGGCTCCCGATGCAGCTTATGCCCGCGCCGAATTGCTGCGCGAGCAGATCAAGGCGACGCAAATGAGATCGGACAACAGTGAATTGCCGCAAATTACGGCATCGTTCGGTCTGGCATGTTTTATCGGAGATGACCGTTCGCCTGCCGATATTCTGCGGGATGCTGACCACGCGCTCTATCAGGCAAAGGCTGAAGGAAGGGATCAGGTCCGGCGCGCGGAAACCAAATCCTGTCGCTGAAGTGAAGGTATGGTTGTACCCCAGCCTTTTTAATGCAGCCGTCAGACGGTCTGATGGCTTGCCAACCTGCAATCTTCACCACTCAGCGTTTCGATCTGGATCGTGGAATGGCAGATTGAAAAATCATGGTCCAGCTGGTGTGATACGCTGTGGACGAAGCTGTCCCCCGGATGACCACCTGGCATGACGAGGTGGGCGGTCAGCGCCGTCTCTGTGGTGCTCATCGACCAGATGTGCAGATCGTGGACGGCCTCGACGCCGTTGAGCGCTTGCAGGAAGCTGCGGACCTTGCGCTCATCAATGCCGGTGGGCACGCCCAGCAGGCTCATCCGCAGCGAATCCTTGAGCAGGCCCCAAGTGCCCCACGCGATCACGCCAACAATCAGCAGGCTGGTCACGGGATCGATCCAGGTCTGGCCGGTCAGCATGATCAGCAGCCCGGCGACAACCACGCCTGCCGAAACCGCCGCGTCTGCTGCCATGTGCAGATAGGCGCCGCGAATGTTCAGGTCATGATCGCGCCCGCGCATGAACATCAGTGCGGTGGCGGTGTTGATCACGATGCCCACCGCAGCGACGATCATCACCGTGCCGCCAACCACGGGTTCAGGCTCGAACAGCCGCCGGATCGTCTCCACCAGAATCGCGCCCAAGGCCACCAGCAGGAATGCGGCATTGCCGAGCGCAGCTAGGATCGAACTGGACTTGAAGCCGTAGGTGAACCGCGCAGACGGCGGGCGCTTGGTCAGCACGCTGGCGACCCACGCGATGATGAGGCCCAGCACGTCAGAAAGATTGTGACCGGCATCGGCCACCAGCGCCATTGAGCCAGAGATGACACCATAGACCGCCTCGACCACCACGAAGGCGAGATTCAGGCCAATCCCGACGGCAAAGGCGCGCCCGAAGCTGGCGGGGGCGTGGCTGTGGCCGTGCGCGTGACTGTGAGAATGGTCGTGATGATGGTGATGATGGCCGCCGGACATGAGGCCTTCCTAACGCCTTGCGGGCATGTAGGAAACAGGTGTTGCGCCAGGGGGCCTGTAAGCCGGGTTCTGTAGCGCCGACGGTATCCCACAAGTGGACCGTATCGGCACTGGCAGCCATTCCTCTAGGCGGACCGTTGCCGGAACGCTCAAGCAATCAACCCGGACTGCTGGCCCGAAACAGGCCTGCCCCGAAAGGCGCGCAGTCCCTATTCGATCTTGCTCCAGGTGGGGTTTGCCGTGCCGCTTCCGTTGCCGGTCGCGCGGTGCGCTCTTACCGCACCCTTTCACCCTTGCTGTCCCTTGCGGGATTAGCGGTCTGCTCTCTGTGGCACTTTCCCTTGACCTTTGGCGTGAGCCTCAGGCCCGGCGGGCGTTACCCGCCACCCTTGTTTCGTGGAGCCCGGACTTTCCTCGGCCTTCCCCCCGCTCATCCTGAGCTTGACGAAGGACGCGGCTGCCCGCTTGGGCGTGGGCAGGCAGAGGTGGTGGCGGGCGATGAGTTCCCACGGGAACAGTTCGCCGGGATCTTCTTTGCGGGCAGGCGCAATGTCTGAATGGCCGACGACATTGGCGCGGGGCACGTTGTGGCGTTTCACGATGTCGGCCAGCAGCGGAAGCAATGCTTCGATCTGGGCATCGGGGAAGGGGCGGTAGCCGAATTCGTGACCGGGGTTGACCAGTTCGATGCCGACGCTGGCCGAGTTCACATCGGTGATCCCGCGCCACGATCCCCGGCCTGCGTGCCACGCGCGCTTGGCTTCGTCGACAAGCCCGGTCACCGTCCCGTCCTCGTCGATCAGGTAATGCGCAGACACTTCTGCAGCCGGATCGCACAGCCGATCCAAAGCTGCCTGTGCGCTTTCCATGCCGGTGTAGTGGAGTACCACCATCGACACAGGGCACTTGCGCTCGTTCCAGTTGGGCGAAGGCACTTCGCGGTGGACGAGCCAGCGGCGCATGGATCAGGTGACCGGCAGGACCGCGCCGAGGACAAGGCTTTCCGCCGTCACATGCACCTGCACGGCACCGTTCACCGATGCAGCAAGCTGCTGGACCATGGCGGCGGGCGCGGTGCGGCTGGACAGTTCGGCTGACGGCAGCGTGCCCTCCAGCGCTTGCCCGATTGCCTGATCGAAAGCCACGCGCTGCCCGGCGGCGCGCACGACGATTTCGGCCACGCCGTCCCGAACTTCAGCGCCAATATCGAGCGTGCCACCACGCACCAGCGCATCAAGGCCTATCAGTGCAAGGTTGAGCAGGGTCTTGACCGCCGGTTTGCCAAGGCTGTCCACCCCAAACATCCAGTTTACCGACACGCGCCCGTTGCTTCCGGCAAGCGCATCGACCAGCGCCCGCGCTTCGCCCACTGGCACGGCCTCGCCAAAGCCGCCCGCCGCACCGAAGGCGAGGCGGAAGAACTTGAGCTTGTCGGCAGAAGCCTTGGCGCTCTGTTCCAGCAGTTCCATGCACCGCTTGCGCATTTCAGGGTCTTTCTCGTCAGCGAGAAGTTCCAGACCGTTGGAAAGCGCGCCCACGGGGCTGAGCAGATCGTGGCAGAGGCGTGAGCAGAGCAGGCTGGCAAGATCAAGGGAATTGGCTGGCATGTTCAGGTTTCGCGCCTTTTTCCTGAAGGGGTTTACACAGTTTACACTGTCCAGAGAAACTTCGCCGACCCCGGCTTATACCCGTGCTGATTGTCCGCCGGAGCGGCCTTGGTGCAGAGGAAGGGCGGCTTGGTGCTCATCATCAACCTCTGCCTTAGCCTTGCTCGACGCAGTAGGAAAGCGGTTCAAACCCATCTGCCCCATCGCGCCAACAGGTAATCGCGTCATTAGCTACGATCACCCATACCCGCCCATCGCGTGCGGCGCTGGCCGCGTCGGTGGCAGAGGGGCGCGTGAGGCTGTTGGGGTGTGAGTGGAAATAACCGACGACCTGCGGGCCGGAGCCATCGCGTGCGGCGCGGTGTGCGGCGATGAGCGCAGCAGGGTCGATTTCGAAATCGCGTGTGGCGTCGGGTGCGATGTTTGCAGTGGGAACGGCGATTTCGATGCGCGAGGCGGTGCCTAGGAGCAGGCCGCAGGCTTCGAGCGGCGCGGCACGGCGCGCGGCTGTGAGCATGATGGCATGGGCGGGTTGGCTGATGGTCAGGGCCATGCCGTTGGTGTGGCGATTCGGCGCGTTGCTGGCAAGGTTTGGGCGATGCGGCGAGGCGTGGCGATCTTCGCCTTGGCATCCAAAATGGTCAGGTCCGGGGTTGCCCAGCGGACTTGGCGCGGGCATTCTGCGTGGCAAAGGGGAATAACATGCGCAGGAAATTGGAACGTCTGGTCGACCTTTCGCCGATGGTTGCTGTTGGCGGTATGGCTGGGGCAGTAGCGCTTGGTCTGGCGGTTCCGGCCCATTCGCAAAGCTTTGGCGACATTCTTGGCTCGGCCAAGAAGGTTGCGCAGGCCGCAACGGTTTCGGATGCGCAGATCGTGTCCTATTTCTCGCAGATGTCGGTTGAGATGGATCGGCAGAACACGGTTGCCACGGCCAAGAACCCTTATGCCGTCCGCCTGGCCAAACTCACCACCGGGCTGGCCAGCTATGATGGGCTGAACCTGAACATCAAGGCATACCTTGCCAACGATGTGAATGCCTTTGCGATGGGCGATGGCACGGTGCGGGTCTATTCCGGGCTGATGGACAAGATGACCGACGATGAAGTGCGTTGCGTGATCGGTCATGAAATCGGGCATGTGAAGCTCGATCACGGCAAGAAGCGGATGAAAATGGCGCTGCAAAAAGATGCAGCGCTGAGCGTTGCAGGTACAGCCAGCAGCGGCGTGCGCAGGCTTGCCAGCTCGGAGCTTGGCGGGCTGATCGGGAACGCGATCAACGCGCAGCATTCACAGGCGGCTGAAACGGCAGCCGATGATTACGCGCTGTCTTTCATGGCCGCCAAGAGCTACCCGCAACCAGCCTGCGCCACCGCGATGGACAAACTGGCGGCGCTAGGCGGCGGTGGCGGCATCGGCCTGCTCAGGACCCACCCCGATCCCGCCCAGCGGGCCAAGCGGATGCGTGCGAAGATCAAGTGATCTTGATGGGGGGTAAATGATGAGTCACCGTAGTCCCTCTCGGTTTTGTCACAACCGAGAGGGAAGCATCGGATGACGAGGTCGTCGATGAACTGATGGCTCTGACAGTTTTCCAAGCTTGAAGCCGTGCTGGTTGAGTCTGCAAATGTCAAAAACAGTAAAATTCAGTAAAATCATAAGATTGCTAGTGGTCCGAAAAGATTCCGGCGTTTGAACGCGCGCGATCCGACAGGGTGCCAAATGTCAGCATTGGGTCACTAAGGCCTGTGGACATTTACCGCAGAGCAATTCTGAGCGCGGCAAGATTGATCATTGCTCGGTAGCTTTGATCGGTCTTTTCATAGCGGGTAGCGAT
>NZ_NCII01000062.1 GCF_002256775.1 Novosphingobium sp. 17-62-19
CTGATCGGCAGCCTCGTCGACATCTTCAAGCCACCAGAATGCGCCAACTACTTCAGTTCATGCGGATATGACCCGGATTGATCGAAAACCGCTCTAAGCAGATTGGCAAAGGCGCAGCCGACCCGGCCTGCATCCCACCACACTACATCTGCTTGCAGGCTTTCCATTCCTGGCAGCGTCAGCCAGCAGCGATTGCCGGGGCGCATCGGTTGGAGCGCATTTGCGCAAAACCCGCCGAGCGACAGGTCCACCACCACGGTTTTGAAACTGCGTTCGCCAGACGGACGCAAAGTGGCGGGGATGTTGACCCGCAAGCGTGCCGCACTGCGATCTTCAAGCGCAGCCTGTCCATAGACTTCCGTGTTCCAGTCCGTCGCACTCATGCAGGGCGTCCTTGACCCGTTGACGTCATCTGCCTGCCGGAAACGCTCCGGCAAACCGACGCCAAGAATCGGCCCTGCTTGTTAATTATGCGTTATCAGTCCTGGTTAACGCGGATGCGGTGTGGGCTGGCAAACTGTTCACCAAGAAGCGTTACGATGGCGTCAGCCACTGCTTCGGGCGGCTTCACGCTGTCAGGGTTTTCGCCCGGATAGGCCTTGGCGCGCATCTTTGTGCGTGTGGCGCCGGGATCGACCACGGCCACGCGGATCGATGCAGTGTTGCGCACTTCCTGTGCATAGCAATTGAGCAAGGTGTCAAAGGCAGCTTTCGAAGCGCCATAGGCACCCCAATAGGCGCGCGGGCTGGCGCCTACGCTGCTGGTTACGCCGATCACGCGGGCGTCCTTGCTCTTGCGCAGCATCCCGTCAAACCCCGCGAGCAGGGCCTGCGTGGCGAGCACGTTGAGCGTCAGCGCCTGATTGAATTCACGCGCATCAATCTGCCACACCGGGGTAAGCGTTGGGAAAACCGCGGCGTTGATGACCAGCACGTCAAGCGCGGTCCAGCGGCCGGAAATGGCGGTGGCAAGGCGGGCAATGCCGTCAGGTTCGGCCAGATCGACAGGGGCGATAGTGGCGCTGCCGCCTGCCTCGAAGATCTCTTCCTCGATCTTCTCAAGTTCCTTGGCACTACGCGCAACAAGGATCACGTGCGCGCCTGCTGCGGCCATCGCTTTGGCCGTAGCCGAGCCAATGCCCCGGCTTGCACCGGTAACCAGCGCAATCTGACCGCTCATGCTCATGTCAGGCAACCTTGCCGACCGGGAGCGAAAGCTGGTCCGGGTTGTCGCGTTCACCCACGTCGGTCAGGCGCGTGGGATATTCGCCGGAGAAGCAGGCATCGCAATACTGCGGGCATTTCTTGTTGCGCTCAGTTTCGCCCACGGCACGGTAAAGGCCGTCGATGGAGACGAACGCAAGGCTGTCAGCATGAATGAACTCGGCCATCGCCGCGACGTCCATGCGCGCCGCCAAGAGCTTTGAACGCTCCGGCGTATCCACGCCATAAAAGCAGGAATGCTGGGTCGGCGGGCTGGCGATGCGCATATGGACTTCAGACGCACCAGCATCGCGCATCATCTGCACGATTTTCAGGCTGGTGGTGCCGCGCACGATCGAATCGTCGATCAGCACGATGCGTTTGCCGGCTACCAGCGCGCGGTTGGCGTTGTGCTTGCGCTTTACGTCGGCATTGCGCGCGCCATCCGAAGGCTGGATGAACGTGCGGCCAACATAGTGCGAACGGATAATGCCAAGCTCGAACGGGATACCCGATTGCTGCGCGTATCCGAGTGCTGCGGGAACGCCACTGTCGGGCACCGGGATCACCAGATCGGCATCAGCCGGGCTTTCAATCGCAAGCTGTGCGCCGATTTCCTTGCGCACCTGATAGACGGAATTGCCGCCCATGACGGAATCGGGGCGGCTGAAATAGACGTGCTCGAAGATGCAAGGCCGCGCATCGGGCGTGCCGAAGGGGCGATGGCTGCTAAGCTTGCCATCAAGATCGACCTGAATCAGTTCGCCCGGCTCCACTTCGCGCACGAAGTCTGCGCCAACCACATCGAGCGCCACGGTTTCGCTGGCAAACACAATGGCATCGCCCAGCTTGCCCATCACCAGCGGACGAATGCCGATGGGATCACGGCAGGCAATCATGCCCTGCGGCGTCATGCAGATCAGCGAATAGGCACCTTCGACCAGACGCAGCGCATCGACAAAGCGATCGAGCAGCGTCGGGTAACGGCTCGTCGCAACAAGGTGGATGATAACTTCGGTGTCGGACGTCGACTGGAAGATTGCGCCCTTGCGCACCAGATCACGCTTCAGGAACATCGCGTTGGAGATGTTGCCATTGTGCGCGATCGAAAAGCCGCCGGACGCGAGATCAGCGAAAAGTGGCTGAACGTTGCGCAAGCCCGCGCCGCCTGTGGTCGAGTAACGGACGTGGCCTGAGGCCACCATGCCGGGCAGTTCGGCAATGGCCGATCCGGTCGAAAAGTTCGCAGCAACGTGGCCAATGCCCTTGCGCGAATAGAACTCCTGCCCATCAAAGCTGGTGATGCCGACCGCTTCCTGTCCGCGATGCTGCAACGCGTGGAGTCCGAGCGCTACTGTCGCCGCAGCGTCACGAACACCCAGTACGCCAAAGATACCGCACTCTTCGCGCAGCTTGTCATCATCGCCATCAGCGTGTCCCGGCGCAACATCCCAGGGCGTGGCGTCGAAAAGTTCGTTCTGTGATGTCATGGGTCCCGTGGACTCGCGTGGGCGCATGTGCGCCGGCCAATTGCTGGCGCCCAAATGGCGACGTTTGCCGATAATGGCAAGTGCAAGCTTGCGGCGGGTGGTCCGCAGAAGCGTTGGAGCGCGATGCGCCGCGTTCAACATCCGAAATTTTAACCAAAATCGTTCATTCACGCAGAATGCGCATTGCCCGACTTCTAGCCAGCCCTGCCGGAGTATCGTCGACCTATCTTGCGCTCGCGGCAAGCTCGGTCACATTTGCCAGGTTTACCGGCGGTGTAGCGATGGTGTGGATCGCCAGTGCCATGCTGGCCGGGCGGTTGTTGCACTTGCCGGAACACCGCTGGGGGCCTTGGCTTGTCAGCAGTGCGGTGGCCAGCGCGCTGGCGACAGGGCTTTGGGGCTATGGCTGGGCTGCGGCGCTGCCATTGGCCGTCATAAATATTTCCGAAGCAGCCAGCGCCGCCATAATCTGGAGGCGCATCGCAAAGGCGTTCTGGCCTCACGAAACGCTCGAATGGGTCGCATCGTTCTACATCGGTATCGTCTTGACGGTGCCGCTTCTGTCTGGTGCTGCCGGGGCGTTCACCGCTTGGGTGATCTATGGTCAGCCCGTAGTCGAAAACTTTACGCGATGGATTATCGGGCACTCTCTAGGGTTGCTGGCCTGCCTTCCGGTCTTTCACTTCATCTACAGTCGCCTTGGACGGGGCCGGAGTTTCCTGCCACCGCGCGAAATGTTCCCGCAGACAACCCTTGTGGTTGGTGCTTTCGTCCTGATCACGGTCGCAGTGTTCTCGCTGGATATGCGGCCGCTTCTGGTCTTTCCGCTGATTTATGTCGTCGTTTGCGCGGCAACCCAGCCCAGCGCCATCCTTGCACTGCTACCGGTTCTGCTGATGCTGATAGGTGGATCGATGACGTTTTCGGGCGGTGGCCCGATCGCAGCAATGGACTGGTCCATGGGGGATCGGTTGCAGTTCTTCCAACTCTATGTCGCCGTAACCGTCCTCACGGCGCTGCCCTTGCAATGCGAGCGGGCCAAGCGCGTGCTTGAGATGCGCAAGATGCGTGAACGCATTGCCGAACTGGAAAGTCGGCGCCCTGTGACGTGAAGCATACGGTGAATCTCGGCCCATTGCCGTTTGCGCCGATTGGCCCTACATCCGCAACCGCCAGCGCGGTCTATGCGCGCGACCGGCAAACCGTTTTCAAAGGGCCGCTGCTTGATCCTCTCCCCCTTCGAATGGACCATCGCCAAGCGCTACATGTTGCCGGGTAGGGGAGAGGCGTTCATCGCCCTCGTCGCCGGGATCAGCCTTGTCGCGGTCATGCTCGGCGTTGCCGCGCTTGTCATCGTGATGAGCGTTATGAACGGCTTCCGCGCCGAACTGCTCGATAAGATCGTGGGCCTCAATGGCCACGCGATTATTCAGGCTTATGGTGGAAGACTGGAAAACTGGCAGGACATCCTGAAGAAGGTTGAAGCCACGCCCGGCGTAACCCATTCCTCGCCCCTGATCGAACAGCCGTTGCTCACCAGCTTCAACGGTCGCGTCGAAGCCGTGCTGGTGCGCGGCAATACCGATGGCGATATCAAACGGCTTGAGGACAAGCGCGTCGATGGCGTTATCGCCTCACTGCGGCCCGGATCGGGAAATGTCGCACTCGGCTCGCGCCTTGCCCAGAATCTTGGTGCGCGGGTGGGCGATACCATCACCATCATCAACCCGCAGGGCCGCGCTACCCCGTTCGGCACAGTCCCGCGTGAAATCGGCTATGTCGTCGCGGCAATCTTCGAAGTGGGCGTCTATGACTATGACAACGCCTACGTCGTCATGCCTATATCCGATGCTCAGACGCTGCTGCTTACCGTTGATTCCATCGGTATGATCGAAGTGACGACCACCAACGCTGATACCGTGTCGGAAACGCTTGCCCCCATCACCAAGGAACTTGAAGGCATCGCTGTCGTCACCGATTGGAAGACGATCAACGCCAGCCTGTTCGAAGCGCTGGCGGTAGAGCGTGTGGCCATGTTCATCGTGCTGTCGATCATCGTGCTGGTGGCGGTTTTCAACATCCTGTCGTCGCTGATCATGCTGGTGCGCGCAAAGACGCGTGACATTGCGATCCTGCGCACGATGGGAGCCACGCGCAAAAGCCTGCTCAAGATCTTCGTGACCATTGGCTTCGTGATCGGCGCACTCGGCACATTGTCTGGCCTCGCGCTCGGCTTCGTGTTCCTGTTCTTCCGCCAGCCCATCGTCAACGCGGTGCAGTGGATCACTGGTCAGAACCTGTGGGATCCCTCGATCCGCTTCCTCACCGAACTGCCCAGCCGGTCGGACCCGGTAGAGATCACCACGATCTGCCTGATGGCCCTGCTGTTCTCCTTCCTCGCCACGCTCTACCCGGCACTCAAGGCCGCGAGCACGGACCCCGTTCAGGTGCTGCGTTATGAGTGATCCCGTCGTCCGCCTGAAAGACCTGCGCCGCTCGTTCAGCCAGGGCGGGGTGACCATTGACGTGTTACGCGGCGTCAACCTTGACATTCAGCCTGGTGAGATCGTTGCGCTGCTCGGGCCGTCCGGCTCGGGCAAGTCCACCATGCTGCAAGCCATCGGCCTGCTCGAAGGCGGCTTTTCTGGCCTGATCGAGATTGCCGGGACCAGAGCATCCGAGCTTTCGGGCGACGCCCGCACAACGCTGCGCCGCGATCACCTCGGCTTTGTCTACCAGTTCCACCACCTCTTGCCCGATTTCAACGCTATGGAGAACGTGGTCCTGCCGCAGATGGTGGCCGGCAAAACGCGTGCTGAAGCTGACGCCCGCGCCACCGAACTGCTGACCGCGCTCGGCCTCGCCAAGCGCCTTGATCATCGCCCCAGCCAGCTTTCGGGCGGTGAGCAGCAGCGTGTGGCTGTTGCCCGCGCCTTGGCCAACAGCCCCGAACTGGTGCTGGCAGACGAACCCACCGGCAACCTCGATGAAGCCACCGCGGACCGAGTGCTTGAGGAATTCCTCAAGCTCGTGCGTGGTGAGGGCAGTTCCGCCCTGATCGCCACCCACAACGAACGTCTTGCTCTGCGCATGGACCGCGTGGTGCGCCTGCACGAAGGCGTGCTGGAATAGGGATACAAGGTCTCGTTCGCGCGTTTCATTGCGCAAAGGAGATCGTCCCATGAACACCACGATCCGTGCCGAAGCTGCCGATGCCGCTTCCTTCTGGTCAGACCATGCCACCGTCCTGCGCCGTGAGGCAGCAGACGGCGTGTTCCACGGCTTGGCCACGCTTCATTCCGGCAGCTTTGCTGATATGGTCCGCATGGTCGCCCGTATGCCGGAAGCCGAGCGCGCCACGCTCGTTATCGAAAAGGCAGGCGACCGTCAGTACAGCCCCGCCGAGATCATGGCACTGCACGCCCGCGCCGACATGCCAGCCTGACGCCAAACCACAACAATTGCCGCTTGATCACCCCCGGAGGCCGTGCGAGCCTCCGGGGGTAAGCGCATTGGGGAGAGCCTGACATGACCGAACCCACCACCATCGCCGATTTCAATGCAAAGAAGCCCAATGGAGAGATGGTCGACCTGTCCGAAAAGTTGGGCAAGGTGCTGCTGGTCGTCAACACCGCCTCCAAATGCGGGTTCACCCCGCAATACGATGGCCTTGAAAAGCTGTGGCAGGACTATGGCGACAAGGGCTTCGAAGTCCTAGCTTTTCCCTGCAACCAGTTTGGCGGACAGGAACCCGGCACGGCGGACGAGATCGAGAGCTTCTGCAAGGTCAACTTCGGCCTCAGCTTCCCGCTGATGGCCAAGATCGAAGTCAACGGCGACAATGCCGACCCGCTCTACGACTGGCTCAAGAAAGAGGCGCCGGGCCTGCTCGGCACCAAGGCCATCAAGTGGAACTTCACCAAGTTCCTGATCGGCCGCGATGGCAAGGTGGTAAGCCGATACGCGCCGACCGACAAGCCGGAGAGCATTGCGAAAGACATTGAAAAGCTGCTCTGATTTTAGCTTTCCTGCTCCCCCGCGAAGGCGGGGGCCTCAGTCGATATACGGCGGGGTTGCGTATCAACACCAAGGTCCCCGCCTTCGCGGGGACGCAAGTCGCCCTGAATACAACTGGGGATGAGTAACCGCTCCCCCTCCTGAATCGGCGCAGCAGTTGCTACATTGCGTTTATGCCCCACGCCCAGTTCGTCCCGCTCCGCATCTTCTCGTCCTACACGATGCTCGATGGCGCGATCGATCCCAAGGCCATTGCCAAAACCGCAGCCGAACGCGGCTTCCCTGCCGCCGCCATTACCGACCGCAACGGCCTTTACGGAAGCGTCGCCTATGCCAAGGCGTGCAAGGATATGGGCGTGCAGCCGGTCATCGGCACGATGCTCGCCGTCGCCCGCCCGGATCGCGATGGCGCAGCCACCGGCTTCGGCCCCGCCGCCCCGACGATTGACTGGCTGGCGCTCTATGCGCAGGATTCCAAGGGCTACGACAACCTCTGCCACCTCGTCAGCCGCGCGCACCTTGATCGCCCGCTGGAGTTCGAAGCGCATGTCGTGCTGGCAGATCTTGTCGGCCACACCGATGGCCTGATCTGCCTCACCGCCGCCGGAGAAGGCGCACTGGTGCAATTGCTCGCCGGAAGCCAGCAGGCCGCCGCCGAGGGCTATCTCGACCGGTTGCAGGAATTGTTCCCCCAGCGCCTCTACATCGAAATTGCCCGCCGCAACGATGCGCAGGAAGAAGCCGCCGAAGAAGCACTGATCGATCTGGCCTATGCGCGCGATCTGCCGCTGGTCGCCACCAATCCGGCGCGTTTTGCTGAACGCAGTTTCTACGATGCGCACGATGCCATGCTTTGCATCGCCAGTTCCACCCACGTCGACAGCACAGACCGCCCGCGTTCCAGCAAGGAATGGTGGATCAAGCCTGCCGAGGTGATGGAGGAACTGTTCAAGGATCTCCCCGAAGCCATCGCCAACACGCTCGTCGTGGCGCAGCGCTGCGCGGTCATGCCGCCAAAGCGCAAGCCGATCCTGCCCAGCCTTGCCGGCGATCAGGAAGGCGAGGCGCAGATGTGTGCCGAGGACAGCCGCAAGGGCCTCGTCCTGCGGCTCCTTCCCTACTACCCCGAAGCCGCCCATGGCGAGTTGGAACGCCTGCTGTGTCTTGGTCCCGACGCGCAGCCAGATGCCGCAGACTACCCGCAACTCAACGTCGCGGGCGTCTGGGAAGAAGTCATCGGATACCGTGACCGGCTTGAATTCGAAGTCGGCATCATCAACCGTATGGGCTTTGGCGGGTACTTCCTGATCGTGGCCGATTTCATCAAGTGGGCCAAGGAGCAAGGCATTCCGGTGGGGCCGGGGCGCGGTTCGGGCGCAGGCTCGCTCGTCGCATGGGCGCTGACCATTACCGATCTTGATCCGATCAAGCTTGGCCTGCTGTTCGAACGCTTCCTCAATCCAGAACGCGTTTCCATGCCAGACTTCGATATCGACTTCTGCGAAACGCGGCGCGGCGAAGTTATCCGCTATGTCCAGCGCAAGTACGGCCTCGATCACGTCGCCCAGATCATCACTTTCGGCAAGCTGAAGGCCCGCGCCGTGCTGCGCGACACCGGCCGCATCCTGCAAATGAGCTACGGCCAGACTGACCGTCTGTGCAAGATGGTGCCCAACCACCCTACCGACCCGTGGCCGCTCCCCCGCGCGCTTAATGGCGTGCTGGAACTGAAGCGTGAGTACGACCGCGACCCTGAGGTCAAACGCCTGATCGACCTTGCGATGCAGCTTGAAGGCCTGCCGCGCAACAGTTCCACCCACGCAGCGGGTGTGGTGATCGGGGACCGTCCGCTGGCCCAACTCGTGCCGCTTTACCGCGATCCGCGCTCGGACATGCCGGTCACGCAGTTCGACATGAAGCATGTCGAGGATGCAGGCCTCGTCAAGTTCGACTTCCTCGGCCTTAAGACGTTGTCGGTGCTGCGCAAGGCGGTGGACCTGATGGGCAAGCGCGGCATCGAGATCGATCTGTCCGCGCTCGCCTGGGATGACGAACAGACCTACAAGCTGCTGCAATCGGGCGATACAGTCGGTGTGTTTCAGCTGGAATCCGAAGGGATGCGCCGCACGCTGGCGGCGGTGAAGCCGACCAACTTTGGCGACATCATCGCGCTCGTCTCGCTCTACCGCCCCGGCCCAATGGACAACATCCCGCTGTTCGGTCGCCGCAAGAACGGGCTGGAAAGCATTGAATATCCGCATGAAAAGCTGGCGGGCATCCTGTCGGAAACTTACGGGATCTTCGTCTATCAGGAACAGGTCATGCAGGCCGCGCAGATCCTCGCCGGATATTCGCTCGGCGATGCCGACCTTCTGCGCCGCGCAATGGGCAAAAAGGATCAGAAGGAAATGGACGCGCAGCGCCAACGGTTCGCCGATGGCTGCAAGACCGTGTCCGGCATTGAAAAGGGCAAGGCCAACGAACTGTTCGATTTGATCGACAAGTTCGCGGGCTATGGCTTCAACAAATCCCACGCCGCCGCCTACGCGTTGCTCGCCTATCAGACGGCGTGGCTGAAAACGCACTACCCGCACGAATTTTACGCCGCTTCGATGTGCTTCGACATGCACCAGTCGGAAAAGCTCTCGATCTTCGTCGATGATATGCGCCGCAATGGCGTGGCGCTGGCCGGGCCGGACATCAACCATTCCGAAGCTGAATACACAGTCGAGAAGACCAGCGAAGGTTTTGCCGTTCGCTATGCGTTGGCAGGCCTGCGCAACGTCGGCGAAAAGGCGATGGAGCAGATCGTGGCCGAGCGGGAGGCCAATGGGCAGTTCGCTTCGCTCGACGATCTGTTCAAACGCATTCCCGCCGGATCAATGAACCGCCGCCAGTTGGAGGCTTTGGCCGCAGGCGGAGCGCTCGATGGGCTGGAACCGAACCGCGCGCAGGTGATCGCCAATGGCGAACTGCTGATGGCCGTGGCCGATGAAGCTGCCCGTTCGCGCACATCGGGGCAGGGCGGGTTGTTCGGCGGAGACGATCACGCCGCGCCAGCAACCCGTCTGGCGGAAGCCAAGCCTTGGAGCCGGGCGGACCAGATGGCGGCAGAGCGCGAGAACTTCGGCTTCTATTTCGCAGCTCATCCGGTGGAGGAATACCGCGCCGTCGCCTCGGCCAATGGCGCGCGCTCCTATGGCAGTCTCATGACCAGCAGCGGAGAGCCGGGTGGCCGCTCTGCAGCGGTCATGGCCGCGCTGGTGGAAAACGTGCAGAAGCGCAAGACGAAGAAGGGCAAGGACTTCGTCATGGCCGACTTCTCCGACAATTCCGGCCTGTTTTCCGCCTCCTGCTTTGAAGAGTCGCTGGTCGAACCCTTCCAGCAATGGGCCAAAGACGGCACGTGCGTGCTGCTCAATGTCGAGTTGGACCGGCCCAATCCCGACGAACCGCCTCGCGTCACCGTGCGCGGTGCAAGGCCTTTGGCCTCGGTCAGCAGCGCTTCGCAGATGCAGCTGAAGCTTGAAGTCAGTTCTCCGCAGGCCATCGCCGAACTGGCTTTGCTCCTGCCGCGCGGGGAAGGCGCGAAGGGCGAAGTCTTTGCGCGGCTGCGCACCGGCGGGCCGAAAGAGCCGCTCGTTCGGCTTGGCAATGATTTTAAACTGGACAGTGACTTAATCGAACGATTGATTCCGATAGAAGGGCTTGCCAATGTAGCGCTGACCGCAAGACCGGAAAGGCATCTGCGGCTCGTCGAATAGACGCCTATCGGGAGAGAGAATATGCAGCAGCCCCAAGAATCGCTGGGTGCAATGCAGGATTGGAAGCTGCGTGTTACCCACCTGATCGATCACGCCGCGCGCGAACATGCGGAGCGCGAGATCGTCAGCCGTTGGGCCGATGGCAGCGAAACCCGCACCAACTGGGCTGGCATCCGTCACGATGCCCTGCGTATGACGCAGGCCTTGCGCAAGCTGGGCGTGCAACCCGGAGATCGCATTGCCACGCTGGCGATGAACCACCACCGTCACCTCGTTTCATGGTACGGCGCAGTCGGCGCGGGCGGGATTCTCCACACGCTTAACCCGCGCCTGTTTGACGATCAACTGGAATACATCGTCAATCACGCCGAAGACCGCGTGATGCTGTTTGACAAGGTCTGGGCGCCGATTGTCGAACGCATGAAGCCGCGCTGGCCGACGGTCGAGCACTACATCTGCTATGACAGTAGCGAGCCTGCGGTGCATTTTGAGGAATGGATCGGCGCTGAGGACGGCCAGGCCGAATGGCACGACGGCGATGAACGTGACGCCTGTATGCTTTGCTACACCAGCGGAACCACCGGCAATCCCAAGGGTGTGCTCTACGAACACCGCTCGACCATGCTCCACGCAATGGCGGCAATCAGCCCGCCGGTGTTCGGGATGGATTCGCGCACCGTCATGCTGCCTATCGTGCCGATGTTCCACGCGGCCAGCTGGGGCTTGCCGTGGGCGGGCGCGGCGGCAGGGGCGAAGTTCGTCTATTCGGCGGTGAACGATGGTGCGGTGCTGTGCGATCTGATGAACCGCGAGAAGGTCACCTGTTCGGCTGGTGTGCCCACCGTGTGGCTGGCGCTGTTGCAGCATGTCGATACGCACAACAACGGCGAGATTCCGCCATCTCTTCAGACGATTGTCACCGGTGGTTCAGCCATGCCGCGTGCGATGATCGAACGATTTATGCGCGCCGGTCGCCGTGTCGCGCACGCATGGGGCATGACTGAAACGTCGCCTATCGGCACGACCGGCGCGGAAACGTGGAACTGGGACGAGCTGTCTTTTGACGAACAGGTCAGTGTCAAGGCCATGCAGGGCCGTCCGCCCTTCGGCGTGGAAATTCGCTGCGTCGATCTGGATGATCCCGAAAAAGTCCTGCCGCGTGATGGGGTTACGTCCGGCGCGTTGCAAGTGCGCGGACCATGGGTGGTCAAACGCTACTTCAAGGCAGAAGCCGATGCTGTGGTGGCGGGGCAGTGGTTCGATACTGGCGACGTTGGCCTGATTCACCCCGATGGCACTCTCCAACTGACCGACCGGACCAAGGATGTGATCAAGTCCGGCGGAGAATGGATCAGTTCGGTCGAACTGGAAAACGCGGCCGTCGGGCACCCGGCCGTGGCGGAGGCGGCGGCGATCGGGGTGCATCATCCCAAGTGGGATGAGCGGCCCCTGCTGGTGGTGGTGACCAAGCCGGGGATGGACGTTTCGCAGGATGACATCCGTGCGTTCCTGACGCAGCATGTGGCAAAATGGTGGGTGCCCGATGCGGTGGCATTCGTTGACCAAATTCCACACACAGGCACCGGAAAAATAAGCAAAAAAGACCTGCGCGAACAGTTCCGGGAATACAGCTGGAGCGAGGTTGCCTGAAGTGCACCAAAATGCACCAAAGCGACACCAAACCGACGGTGGAGAGGCCATGACTGAGACATATATCGACCCGAGCCGCGAGAACTTCGAAGTCTTCAAATCACTTCCGCGCGACCGGCCGATCCACATGCTGAACCTCATCAAGTTCCGCGATCTGGCGGCCTATCCCGAAGACCATCCCAACCACGGCAAGGGGCTGAGCGGGGCCGAAGCATACGCGATCTATCGCAAGGCATTTCAAGCGCTTGTGAAGAATTCAGGCGCCGCGATGGTATGGGAAGCGCCGATGGAATGCGTTGTCACCGGCCCGCCGGGCGAATGGGACGAGGCCTTCGTTATGGGGTATCCCGATGCCAAGTCGTTCTTTGCAATGGTAAAAGATGAAAACTACGCACGCGAAGCCCTGCCGCACCGCACGGCGGCGGTGCTGGACAGTCGGCTGATCCGTTTCATGGGTTAGCCCGGCAGCCTGATAAGCTGTCTGGTGGAAGTGATCGGCAGGTGTACCTGATAGTAGTACTTGCCGCTTGGCTTGCCGTCGGTCAGAAAATTGACGCGCACCTGCTTTGCCACGCCGCGTACAATGACTCGGCGATCTCCAAAATACTTGCGCAATGTCTCCTGATCGTCGCCCCCAGCCATGATTTTCGCGACCGATAGCGGCATGACGACTGTCAGGCAGTTTCGATCACGGTAGTCGAGTTCGGAATTGAGAAATAGACGATCCTTCTCAAATCCAACCGCTTTGACCGGCATGGCGAATTCTCCGGCCACGCCAGCGCGCTCACCGAGGTAGGATGCGTAAGTGACCGCCTCGACAGGGTTCAGGCAACCTTGCTGGCAGGGCTTGGGATTTTCGCGCACCGGTTGTGCGGGAGGTGTCGGAACCCGATCCGGGAGGGCTACGGCAGGCACAGCAGCCAGCGCTAGCGTGCCTGTAACGAGGAACTTCAACCACATAGATCACCTCCGACCTCAGCATCATAACAGCCGCATTTGACCATCCAAGGCTGGTGCGACGAACTGCGTACAATCGAGATCGACGTGGGCTTTTCCGATGCCGCTTTTGCGGCAGGCGATGCGAAAGCGGGTGCGGGTGAGATCGGCCCAAGTGCCTTGTGGCTTCATGCGGGTGAAAAACTGCGCGTCGTTGTCCTTCCCGTCGCGCACCTGCTGGACGATGGACATGACCTTTCCCGCGCGGTCGGGGAAATGCGTTTCCAACCATTCGCGGAATAGCGGGGCGACTTCGTGCGGCAGGCGCAGCATGATCCAGCTGGCGGAGCGGACGCCGCGCTGGGCGGCGGCGTCGAGGATGGCTTCGATGAAGTGATCGGTTATCGCGGGGATGATCGGGGCAACCGACACGTGGGCAGGGACGCCTGCGCTTACCAGTTTTTCCAGCGCGTCCAGTCGTTTGGCGGGCGATGATGCGCGCGGTTCGAGCAGGCCGGACAGGCGCGGATCGAGGCTGGTGACCGATATCCCAACAGCCGTCAGCCGGTGTCTGGCGAGTTCGGTCAGCAGGTCCAGATCGTCCAGAACGCGCGCGGATTTGGTGGTGATGGTGACGGGATGGCGCAGTTCGAGGCAGAGTTCCAGAACTTGCCGCGTGATCCGGTAGCGCCCCTCTATCGGTTGGTAGGGATCGGTGTTGGTGCCCATCGCGATGGGGGCGGGGGTGTAGCTCTTCTTTGCCAGCGTCTCGCGCAAGAGCCTTGCTGCGTCAGGCTTTGCGAACAGCTTCGTTTCGAAATCGAGGCCGGGCGACAGATCGTGGAAGGCGTGGCTGGGGCGGGCGTAGCAGTAGACGCAGCCGTGCTCGCAGCCCACCAACGGATTTATCGACCGGTCAAATCCGATGTCTGGGCTTGAATTATAAGAGATAATTGTTTTTGGATGCAGCAATTGGACGGTTGTTTTTGTTTTCGTTCGAGGGCCATCGATAGCTTCTTCGATATCTAGCCAGTCGGTATCTAGCTCACGGATTGGAAGATTAAATCGACTGCTGGTCTCGTTGTGCGTCGCGCCACGGCCTTTTTTAGGTTGCTTCATATTGGAACATATAAAGAACATAGGTTTACATGGGAAGGGCCTACGTGCGTTCGGCAAACGGATTGCTGACGCCTGAGCACATGTTCCAATTTGAGACATGGGCTATCACAATTTTGCTTGTGTAGAAGTCCGGTTTCTGGAACACTCGCCAAACCAACGAGCCGAAGCGGTATTACCGCGTCACCTTGCTCGTCGGCAGATCGACCCCGCGAATACGCGCCTCATTTCACAGTTGAAATGTGTCTGGCTCGTATCGCGTCCCAAAGCTTGGGTCGGGCTGTTGACGGATAGGTGAAATATGGTTGGTTTTCAGAATAATTCGAACATTCACGGTGCTGCGCTGGCTACAACCAGTGCGCTTGCCATCGTGGTCGCAACGGGACCGGAAGTGCCGGTTTCGCTGACTGATACGGATCAGGCGGAATTGCTCCATCTGCAGGGCCGCGTTCGCGGTGTCGAAGCGCGCGAAACCCGCGCAGTGAAAGGGCGCGCGCTACTGTTGCGCGGACAATATCGGTTCATCCGCAAGCATGGCGCGATCTCGCTGACCCATTATGCCAAGGGCATCGGCTTCGACTACGAGGCTACGAGCCTCGTCTATCATGTCTCGGCGCAACTCGTGCTCAACAAGAATGTCAGTTCGGCACCGGAGGCTGATAAGGAAGCTGTGCGGAACGAGGCATCGCAGCTTGCCCGCGCCATCGCGGCGATGGAGCAACTGCACAACGCGCATAACGGCTTGACCGATGATGCATTCGTGACGTGGTATGAGAGCATGGGCCATATCAGTGGTCTCGCTCAAAAATATCTTGAAACGAAGCGGGTCGAGAAGAAAGCGGCGGCGAAGCCCAGCCTCGGGGAAGCCGACGCGACGGCTGAGAAGACACCGGCCGAGCAAGTGGACGAGATGTTCGACACGCTCGGCACCGTCGAAATCGACGCTTTAGCGGGCATCTCTTCGGGGCAAGAAGGTCTGTTCGCATACCGGAACGAGGGCGGGAGGCTTCGTTTGATCCCGCTGACGGCCAACAAGGCCACCATCATCGGCCTTGCAGGTTTTGCGCCGTGTCCGTTGGCGGGAATGCCTGCCGATCTCCGGTTCTATCGGGAGTTGCTCATGACCGGTGCGGCGTTCGTGCCGGATGAATTGAGCGATATTCCCATCGATGACGTGCCAGAAGGTGATGTTGCCAACGACAGCTACGACATGCTTCCAGCCTATGCGATGTATCTGGTTGAGCGTGACCGTTTCAGCATCGCTCACTCACGTCGCGATGACGGCTTGATCCTTGAGGTCGTGCCGTCCATCGATCCCGGTTACTCATTGAAGGGCGAGTGCTTCATCGACAACCTGACGCGCCGACGCCTTGCAGAAAGGCTGCTCGGCGAGGCGAATGCGGCGCAGTTCGGTCTAGCACCAGTGGACGGATTTGCCGCACCACTTACGATAGCTGGTCAGACCAAGAAGCTGACATTCACGGGCAAGGCTGACGGCAAGGCGGTGAACCTTATCATCAAGCCGCGTCGCATGGGCGCGATCTGGACCTATCGGGTGGCCCCAGCATTCTTGCCGGTCGCATCCGCAATGATGTCACCCGAGACGGTGACGGGGTTCGACGATGCCTTTATGAAAGTGCTGCTCAAGAAGCAGAAGGATCGCCCCGTTGCGGTCACGATAGGGCGGGGCAAGATTGGCTTCGCCAACGACAAGGCCGCTGCCGCACCGTTCGATGCGGAGGTACAGGGCAGCGCAACGGTTCAAGTCATGCTCCATGATCTGCGCCGGGCGATGGTTGGCTTGCTTGGCCTCTCGCGGCAGGGCGGACTGACGTGGTGTGCCGACCCGAACGGTCTGCTTCTGATTGAGGCGGCGACCGACGTGGCGACCTATCGGGCGTTCATTCAGACGCTCGAACCGAACCGCGACCAGCCGACACGATCGCGCACTTTGCGGGAACGGGTCGAAAGTCTGCCGCAACCCTCAGCGCCTGCCGCCGTCGCAGAAGCCGCATGATGTGAATATCACGCCCATGTGATTTATCACATGGGCGTGATCCCTTGAGGATTACCCATATGAACCGCGACTATTCTTCGCGTGGCAAGAACCGCGCCCGCTACCTTTTTGCCGGTCAGCCATCGAGCCACCAGATGCCGTATCGCCCCTCTACTGAGCTTCGACCGGGCGGGCTACCTGCTTGCTTGAAGGGTCCGGCTGATTTGGATTTCATGGATGCGGCGAACCCGTTTTTCTCAACTGATCGCGCACTCCACTCGTCAGGTCACTATATTGGTCGAAACGCGCCTCTGCCGTTCGGCACCTTCACCAAGCGTCCCGGCAACACGATCCTGTTCGATAGTGGCGGGCTCCAGTTTGGCCGCAACCCGGCACAGTGGTGTGACGATGGTTCCCGTGCATGGGCGCTGGGCTTTCTTGAAGCTCATGCGGACGAAGCTATCACGCTTGATGTGCCAACTCGCGTCATCACGCCGGGGCAACTGCCCTTCGATAGCTTTAACGCGGCACTCATGGCCACGCTGGATAACAATAGCTTTTTCGCGCGCCATCGTTCAGCGGACATCCGTTTCCTTTCCGTCTTGCAGGGTGAAACGAGCGCAGACGCTCAGGCGTGGTATGATGCCGTCAAGGCGCAGCCGTTCGAGGGTTGGGCATTCGGTGGTTCGCGCCGCACCGACTATATCCATATCGCAGGAATAATGGTGCGGCTGATTTCGGACGGACTGCTGACGCCAGAACGCAACCGGCTTCATTTCCTCGGCGTCAGTTCGTTGACCCATGCGGTCATGCTTAGCGCATTACAGATGGCGTTACGGGAGCATCTAGGGGATGACGATTTGCTCATCACGTTCGATACCAGCACGCCATCGACGCTCGCCACAATGGGACTGGTCTTCGGCTATCCGAATATCTCGCCTACATCGTTCGCCATGTCGGTACTGAAACCGCCCAGCGGGCATATTCATCACGGCTGGGAAACGCCGTTCCCGGTGACGAGCAGCCGAATTGCCGAGCGCTTGCTGGTCAGCGACCTCTGCGTTCCGGCGGCAACTCGGCAGTCAGGCTGGGATATGCTGGGGCATGAAATCGCCATCAATCACAATCACGAGAGCCTGCTTCGCGGCATTGACGATGCGAACTCGGTGATGGAGATGCCAAGCGCATGGTCGAGCAAGCTTGCCCCAGACTATATCATCAAGGCGTATCGGGCATTGCGGACAATGTTCGACCATGCCGATCCCATCGCGCATGTTCGGCGGCAACGCACCAGCTTCGCCAAGATTGGCGGTGCCAAAGAGGGCGAATAGGCAAAGTGGCATTCATGTCTGCATAAGGCGATACACGCTGGCGCGCCCGATGCCCATTTCACGCGCAATGGCGGCGGGGTTCATACCCGCCGCCATAAGTGTTTCGATCCGAGCGGTGTCGATACTGGGCTTGCGGCCACGATAGACGCCGTTCGCCTTAGCACGGTCGATACCGTCGCGCTGGCGCTCCTTTCGGATGTCAGCCTCGAACTCCGCGACTGCACCCAGAATAGAAAGGGTGAGCTTGCCGGTGCTGGTGGTCGTGTCGATGCCGGATTGCTGGAGCACGCGCAGGCCGCAGCCCTTCGCCGCAAGCCGGATCACAATATGGTGAAGGTCGATTACCGAACGCGCCAGCCGGTCGAGCCGCGTCACGGCCAGAACATCACCCTCGCGCACGAAATCGATCGCATCGGCCAGCGCATCCCGGCCATCGGTCGTGCGACCGCTGCGCTTTTCGGAAAATACCTTGTCGCAGCCAGCAGCGGCGAGTTGGTCATGCTGGACTTCAAGGTTTTGGCCGCTGGAACTTACGCGCGCATATCCGACAATCATCCGTGCCTCCTGTCTCGGTTGAGTTTAGACCAACGACACGATGTGTCTTGAATGCCCTGCGTCAACCGAAAGGAGACGTCTTTTGCGTCTCGGGCGCATGTCTTGGGCGGGTAAACCTAAAATCACACAGTTCGTATTGAGATTTTGATCAATATGTTCGATAGAATTTGGGTCGATGCGCCGATTTTCTGAAGAAATTGGCTTAGACCGGAAACCACGGCTCGTCATCTTGTGTGACCGGGCATCGACGATACCTTGTCGATCCGCCCTCATCCCAATATGCAAAGATGTCGTCGTCCGAAATCAGTCGGATAGTGCTCTTGGTCGTTTCGCCATTCATCAAGATGGTGAGTTTCTCACCGTTAATGTTCCAAGCACCTGCCCCGAACTCTTCAACCACCTTTCCGTCAGAGCGGAACGTAGTTGGTGCGCCACTAGCGCAATATTCCCCCTCGGGGGCCCACACGCCTATCAGGCTAAAACTGGATGACTGTGGGTGTGCAGAGCGGGGCATCGCAGCTAACTGCGAATATTGATCAATTTTTTTTGAAGGGGGTGCTACAGTTTTAAGCTGGGCGATGGGTTCTCTAGTGCTCTCTTCGGGTTTGATATTCATCGCCTGCATCCCCTGCATGAGGGTGAACAGCACGCCCTCCAATCCTTTAACACCTAAGTCTTGGTCATTGACGAGGACTCGGTCCACGCGAAGAGTATCAGGCCCGCAGTTGGGAAGACCGCCATTGCCGGTCATTTTTCGGATAACGTAAACGCCCTCTTCTCTCACCCTTTTTGCCTTATCTCGGTCGTGTCCCACTGGGTGGTGTAAGAAGGTTTCCCTGACAGGGTAGCCACCGTCGATCTTCTGTTAGGGTTCGGATGCGAACTCGAACCTGGAGAA
>NZ_NCII01000063.1 GCF_002256775.1 Novosphingobium sp. 17-62-19
CGTTTGACTGCTCGATGTCCATGCTCACGCCTCCTCAAAGGCCGCGAGCTTTCCTATTCCGGTGCCGGCAACAAGGCCGCCTTCCGTCGGCGCTTACGCTTGTTTAACTGAGAGATGCAGAATGGATGAGCAGATGCGCAAACTGGGGAGCAGGGGGCGATTGCTGATCCCTGCCGCTTTCCGGCGGGCGCTGGGCCTGAATGAGGGTGATTCCGTCTTGTTCAGGATTGTCGATGGTGAGTTGCACGTCCGACCGGTCAGGGAGGTTCTCGGGCGAATTCAGGCTCACTTAGGTGCGTACTTGTCCTCAGAAACGAGCCTATGTGGCGAATTGATTGCTGAGCGCAGGCAGGCGTCCGAAAACGAGTTATAGCGCCAGTATTAGTCGATCGTGCTCGCCAAGCGAAAACAGGTCGCAAAGCGACCCCGATCAGCAGCGCTTACCCCAGCTTGTGCAAAATACTCTTCCCACTTAGCGGCCACTAGCGCCCGCATGTCCTCGATCAGAGCCGTCGCCTGATCAGGGGAGAGGTCGAAACCAGCAGCGCCAGCGAGAGCATTGGCAATCGTAGCATCCCTGCCTTGCGGGCCGACGCCCAGCACCAGACGCCTTTCCAGGCCAACCTGTGGCTTGGGCACGACATCGTAGAGCGGTGACAGTCGCCAGCCCTTGCCGTCGAACAGGAAGCCGTGATTGCGCAAGTGGTCGTCGTCGTTGGTGACGAGAATGTTGAACACCATACGCTGGAACAGTTCGCGGAGGTCGCGGCGCACCTCGGTGCCATGCTGGCGAAGCACGGCGGCGAGGTCCGCATAGCTGTAGCGGCTCACTTCGCTTTCGTGGGCCCCGAGCATGGTTAGGCCGGAGGCGAAAGGCCGCCGCTCCAACCAGTTGCCGTGCGACACGCGATCAAACCGCTCGATCAGGTAGATGTCCCGTTCCAGCACGCGCCTGAAGTTGAGCGCCGGAACGTCGAGCCCGCAGGTTGCGGCAAGGCGCATGGTGGCCAGCTCGACCCGGCATTCGGGGAAACTGTCGTTGCGTGCCTGAAACTTGGCGATCCATGGCTGGCCTTCAAGTTCGGTCGCTGCCTTCGGACGTGCGCCGCCGAGTGACGAACCGGCGGTCAGCAACCGTCGCAGGTTTTCGTCGAGCTGATCGACATGCTGTGCGCGCTCGGCTGCTTCGGCCAACTCTTCGAGGGTAAAATGCTCACCCGGCGCGTTACCATCTCCCCACGGCGTTATGCGTTCCGGGCGTTCGGGCGTGGGGCCGAACGCCAATGCGCCGACCCGGTAATCGCCGGAGGCAAGGATCAGGTCGATGTCGCTTGGCAGGCGGTCGCCCATTGCCTTGTACATCAGGTACTGGCCCCAACCATCGGGAGCCGCGTCACGAATCCCCCCAAAGACGGCAAAGCCTTCTTCGGTTCGGAATGTGCGTTCGGTGCCCGGATCGTGAAGCGGCAGCGCCACCGGATCGACGGGGACGCGATCCGGGCGGGCAAGGTAGCGGCGACCATAGGCAAAGGTCGCGAACTGGTTGCGCGGCTCGTCGATCATCGTCAGCAGCCCTGCCGGAACAGGGCCGCCTTCGAGATGAACGAAAACGTAGGTGCGGACCGCTGTCATGGCCGTCAGAAATCCAAATCGTCGCTGCTGACAGCGTGCGTGGTCTTGGGCAGCCTGGCGAGGTCTTCGCTGATACCCGCCCGGTCGGTATTGGGAGCGACAAGCTCGGCCAGGCGCTGGGTCATGCCAAAGACGTGAAGGGCACTGGCCAGCACGGCCAGACCCACGGTCGCATCGCCCGCCTCAAGGCGCTGGAGCGTCTGCACCGAGACGAGCATGCGCTCGGCCATCAGCCGTTGCGGCAGCTTGCGGCGGCGGCGGGCAATGGAAATGTCCTTGCCCAGTTGCGCAATCGCGCGCTGGCTCTGGGGTGGTAGGCCGCTGGCAGCTCTGGAGGCGCGTGACATGAGAGATGTATGCCATATCATGTAAAAAATGTCAATTGAGAATGATATGTCATTTGTTTATTGTCTTGGGGATGTGGGCGAAAGATGCGGCGTCCGAAAAATGAGCGCATTCTTCGGACGCCAGCAACACAAGGCCCACTTGGCTGATCGGCCGGCCTCTCGGCCCGGCGTTATCCTCTTGGCGGGATGCACAGTGCCAGTATCCGGATCGCACGTAGAACGGCGCAAGCCCTGATCGGCCCAACGATCCAGATCTTCCAAAGTATATACTACGCGGCCACCGAGCTTACGGAAAGATGGTCCAGTTCCATAAGTCCGAAGCTTCTCCAGCGTCCGGGGCGAAAGGCCAACATAGATTGCCGCGTCGGGTGTGCGCAAAAAGCGCGGCGCAAATTCGGGGGCTTTGGTTGTGAGATCAGACATAACCCGTTCCTTCCAGTTACAGTTTGGATGTTTGGGGAGTCGTAGAAGTCAACGGGACCGAAGTGCAGCAGCACCTCAAGCTGCTTCAACGCTGCGAGCACGCGCGAGAGCGAGGCACACGACGCCGCTGTCAGGCGGTGTGTTGACGCGTCCTGGTTGCGATTGAGAGCCTTTTGCTGCCGAGGATTCGGCCTTAGAATCGTGCTACCGGACTCGCGATGCACCCTTTGAAAACTGCAGAATTCGATTCCCGCATCAACTCGTCTGAAACAGAAATCAGTCCGTCGAAAACGTCCCGGACTGGGGGTATGATTGGGGGTATTTGGGGGTATCGTCATGAAAAAATATCATAAAATCAGCTTGTTGAGGATTCCTATAGATCCCTCCTCCGCTACCATATTTCAAAGACTTGGCGCTGATTTTGGAAAGCGGCTTGTGCGCCGTATTGCAGCCTTGTGCGCAATCACTCACAAGAGTGATTGCGCCCGTCATTGGTAGAGCTGATTGGGTTGTCCAAACCCGTTAATTCTCAGTGTATCAAGCGTTCTGGCGCGGCACCCGTCAGAACGCTGCAATGCCGGTAATGCCGCGGCCAAGGATGAGGGCATGAACATCATGCGCGCCTTCGTAGGTGTTCACGGTTTCTAGGTTCGTCATGTGGCGCATGACCTGATATTCCTCAGAAATGCCGTTTCCGCCGTGCATGTCACGCGCCA
The DNA here is from genome assembly GCF_002256775.1 of Novosphingobium sp. 17-62-19. GTDB lineage: Bacteria > Pseudomonadota > Alphaproteobacteria > Sphingomonadales > Sphingomonadaceae > Novosphingobium. The sequence goes on from NZ_NCII01000063.1 coordinate 3,119, forward strand.
TCCGCGCCGCATCAAGCGCCTTGCCCACGTTGTTGCGCTTTACCATCGAGACCATTTCCGGCGCATAGCGGCCTTCATCCATCAGCCTGCCGACGCGCAAGGATGCCTGTAGACCGAACGCAACGTCGCACATCATCTCGACCAGCTTCTTTTGATAGAGCTGCGTGGCGGCGAGGGGGCGACCGAACTGCTTGCGATCCAGCCCGTATTGCCGCGCCGTGTGAAGGCAGAACTCGGCAGCGCCCAATGCGCCCCATGAGATGCCATACCGCGCGCGGTTGAGGCATTCGAACGGCCCTTTCAGCCCTTCAGCTTCCGGCAGCAGTGCATCGGCACCGACCTTCACATCATCCATCAGGATCATTCCAGTGGTTGACGCACGCAACGAAAGCTTGCCCTCGATCTTGGGGGCGTGGAGCCCCTTCATACCCTTTTCCAGCACGAATCCGCGTATCTTGCCGCCATGGCTTTCCGACTTTGCCCAGACCACGAACACGTCGGCGAACGGCGCATTGCTGATCCACGTTTTGGAGCCGCTGAGCACGTAGCCATCGCCGTCAGCGCGGGCGACGGTGCGCATCCCACTTGGGTCAGAACCGGCATCAGGCTCGGTCAGGCCGAAGCAGCCGATGAGCTTGCCTGCAGCAAGGCCGGGCAGGTATTTGCGCTTCTGTTCTTCCGACCCAAACGCATAGATTGGATGCATCACGAGGCTGGATTGCACCGAAGCCATTGAGCGATAGCCTGAATCCACGCGCTCAATCTCGCGTGCAACAAGGCCGTAGGCAACATAGCTGGTGGCAGAGCCACCATACTGTTCGGGCAATGTCATGCCCAGCATGCCCGCTTCGCCCATTGCTGGAAAAAGTTCAGGTGCGTCAATTTCCTCGCGGTATGCCTGAATTACCCGCGGCTGCAACACGTCTTGCGCAAAGCCACGTGCCGCATCGCGGACCATCCGCTCGTCCTCGGTCAACTGAGTTTCGAGGTCAAACGGGTCTTCCCAGGCGAAACGGGCTGCGGCTGTCATCGTCATTCTCCTTTGACCGCAGTGATCCTTCACTCAGACCATTTCGGCAAGAGTGCATAGTTGTGCGTTCGTATCAGGGCGTGAGACAGCGTTTCTACGGCAATGATGTCATGTGATCAGGCGATAGCCAAAGCCGCGCACGTTTTCGACAATCGGAGGACCCAGCGCGTTGAGTTTGCGGCGCAGGCGGCTGAGATAGACCTCGACAATGTTCGTCAGCGGATCATCCTCGATCCCCCATACCGAACGCAGGATTTCACTGCGAGAGATGACCGACCCCGGCGATTCCATCAACAGCCGAAGCACGCCCATTTCCTTGACTGTCAGTTGCACCGGGTTGCCGCTGCGCGTAAGGGTCATTGTTCTGGGATCGAAATGCAGGTCCGCCACGGTGATACTGCCGTCGGGCTGAACTGGGGTGGACAGTGGGCGTTCGACACGGCGCTGAACCGCGTCCATTCGCGCCAACAATTCATCGAAGGCGAACGGCTTGGAGAGGTAGTCATCCGCGCCGCTTTTCAGCCCCCGGATACGGTCGGCCACGTCATCGCGCGCGGTGACCATGATGATTGGTGTGATCACGCCGGCGTCGCGCAGAGTTTTGCACACCTCAAAACCGTTACGATCAGGCAGGTTCACGTCCAGCAGGATGAAATCGAACACAACGCTGCACGCCAGTTCAATGCCAGTGTTGCCGTCTGTTGCCAGCGTTACCGTGCTGCCCTCATTGGAGAGGCCGCGATGCAGCACAGCAGCCAGTTCTACTTCGTCTTCGATGATCAACAGTTTCATGACCTTGTTCCATCGATCAGTTCTGCATCCGACATAAGCGGAAGGCGGATCGAAACGGTAGTTCCTTTTTGCAATTGGCTTGCAAGACTGATCGTCCCGCCCATCGCCTCCATGATAGATCGGGCAATCGACAGGCCCAGGCCCTGTCCGTTGCCAAGCGGAGACGCCCCGGCTTTACGGCTGCCGCGCCGGAAGCGCTGGAAAAGATGGGGTATGTCCTCAGGTGCTATTCCGTTGCCTCGATCCGTTACAGTGATCACCGCCTCTCCGTCCTCGGCGGCCACGGCCACGTCGACTTCGGGCGCTTCTGAGGAATAGCAAACAGCATTGTCGACGACTATGCGGATAACCTGCTTCAGTCGGCCTTCGTCACCGTCTACCATGAGGCTGGCTGCAGAACTGCTTACGCCGATGCTTCCTCCATCCGCTTCAATGACGCGGCGGAAGTCATCCACACAGCTATGCACCGCAGATACGGCATCCAGTGGGGCGATGCTTGTCTGGAGCAGAGGCTCTTCCGCTCGGGCAATCTGCAGCATGTCCTCGATGATCTCGGCCATCAACTTTGAATGACGCACAACCCTGTCCAGTGAACCACGCAATTCTTCGGGGCGGGCGTCGGTATCGCGAAGCGTGATTTCTGCCTCTGTGCGCATGATCGAAAGCGGCGTACGCATTTCATGGCTGGCATCGGCGAGGAACTGCTGGCGCAGGCGGTTCGACCGTTCAAGCGACCGGTTGGTTGCCGCCAGTTCTCTTGTCCTGCGGGCCACAGCACGTTCCAGTTCATCATTGGCCTGACGCATCGAATTGGCCGCCGCCTCGATCTTTTCTGCCATGGTATTGAAACTGCCCGCAATGGCACGAAATTCGCTGGTTCCGATCGGCGGCACGCGCTGTGCATACTCGCCATCGGCAATAGCCTGAGTGCTTCGCCACAGATGGCCCAGCGGACGGATGATCTGGCGCTGTGCCCACAGTACGCCAAGCAGGCCGAGCAGGCCAACGATGGCCACCGCACCGGCCAGCGTCCAGATCACGCTGGCAAGAGCCTCGGTAGAAACCCGCTGGGTCGTCTTGACCTCACGCTCTTCCACGTTGATCGCGGCAAGCGCCAGATCCTCCCATTGCGTGTCCACTTCTGTGCTCAGCAACGCCCTTTCAAGGTGGGTGCCGATACGCTGCAAATGCTCGCGCTGATGCATTTCGTCCTTTATTGCCGCAGCCCGGCGTTCTGGTGGCAGCGGGGTTTCGCTCAGCAGGCGGATCTCGTTATTGAGATACCGGTCAGCATTGGTCACATGCGCGCGAACTCCGTCAACGTAGCTCTCACGCTCCGCCGCGAATTCCTCCGGGTGGGTAAAGCGTTCCTGCTGCAACGTGTAGCCAAGCACGGTCAGCCGCTGCAAAGCGCTTAACGATTGGGCAGAGGCATCGCTCAACGCGAAATGTGCACTGACCGTCTGGATCGCCTTGGAGGCAACAAAGGCGGGCGTGGCCACAAGTGCCAGTACGAACAACAGCGCAACCCATAACTTGATACGTAGCGCGGTCACAGCAGAGCTGCTCTTTCCTGCGCGCACGACTGCCCGCCCGCGTTTGCGGTGTGGCACGCATCTGTCCATGACGCAGATATAGCTCTGCCTCGTTTGCTTTCACACATCAAAACGTATGTTCCCCCGGACCTGCCTGGTCACTCGCGCTCGAATGCTCACAACGTTGTTACGCTGTGGAGGCAGGAGTTATATGTAAAACTACTTTGTCGGGCATACTGTCAATAAGCAACAAACCACCCGATTAAGTTTCTATGAAAGCTCGAAAAAAAAGGCAGATCGAGAAGCGCACAAGGCAAAAGCCTAGTATTGCTCGAAAAGCAAGCGTGACACCTGTATGCGTAGCTGCCAAGAGCTTTTCATGCGCACCACCCACGATGACGTGAGCGTTCGGCTCTACCACCTTTCTGACGGTCCTGAAGGCGGATCGGCTGATACTTTGTTCTATGGCCCCTTGTCGCGCGCGCTTGAACTGGCCGCAACGCAGCCAGAAGAAGTGCAGGACGGCCTGTTCATCGCCACGGACAATGACGTAGTCGCTTACCTCGATCTAATCAGCGATTAGACCGCTTCGCCTGCCGCGCGGCCACTCGCCCAGGCCCATTGAAAGTTGTAGCCGCCCAGCCACCCGGTAACGTCCACTGCTTCACCTATTGCGTATAGACCAGGTGCCTTACTGGCTACCATCGTCTTTTGTGATAGTGCCTTGGTGGAAATGCCCCCGGCCATCACTTCGGCCTTGGCATAGCCTTCGGTTCCATTGGGGTGAAACGGCCACCGGGCCAGTTGCTCCTGTGTCGCGCGCAGGTCGGCATTGCGGCAGGTGCCGAGTTCGCCTTCAACGCCGATACGCCCGGCCAAAGTCTCGGCCAGCCGCTCCGGTAACCGGCGCGAAAGGGCAGAGCGCAAACCCACCTTCGGCCGATCGCGCTTCTCCTCGATCAACCAGTCCTCGGCCTCATCCGGCAGAAAGTCGACTTCAATCGGCGTGCGATGCTCCCAGTACGAAGAAATCTGCAGCATCGCCGGGCCAGACAAGCCCTTGTGTGTGAACAGCGCCGCCTCGCGAAATGCGGCCTTGCCCCACCGTGCCACAACTTCTGTCGACACGCCGGAAAGCGAGCGGAACAGCGCCTCATCCTCGCCAAGCGTGAAGGGTACCAGGGCAGGGCGGGTCTGCACCACAGGAAGGCCAAAGCGCCGCGCCATCTCCATCGCAAACCCGGTTGCGCCCATCTTCGGGATTGAAAGCCCGCCGGTGGCCAACACCAACGATGCTGTCTGGTGCTCGCGCCCATCCAGCGTCACGCGAAATATGCCGTCTGCATGATCCAATGCCGAAACGGCTTGCCCAAAGGCAAATTGCACGCCGCCGTCGCGGCATTCAGCCATCAGCATGTCCACTATCTGCCGCGCCGAACCATCGCAGAACAACTGGCCCAACGTCTTCTCATGCCACGAAATGCCGTGGCGGTTCACCATCTCTAGGAAGTCCGCAGGTGTATAGCGCGCCAGCGCTGATCGCGCGAAGTGCACGTTCTCCGAGATGTACCGGTCCGCCGCCGTATGGATATTGGTAAAGTTGCAACGCCCGCCGCCGGAAATCAGGATTTTCTTCCCCGGCTCGTCCGCATGATCGACCAGCAGCACCCGCCGTCCACGCTGGCCAGCAGTCAGCGCGGCCATCAGGCCTGCCGCACCCGCGCCGATCACGATTGCGTCAAAGCTGGAAGCGCTCACTTCAGCACGTCTGCTGCCAGCGCTTCGGCCACCTTGATCCCGTCAACCGCCGCCGAGAGTATGCCGCCCGCATAGCCTGCGCCTTCGCCTGCCGGATAGAGCCCGCGTGTATTTAGGCTCTGGCAATCCTTCCCGCGCGTGAATCGCACCGGCGAAGACGATCGCGTCTCAACGCCTGTCATCACCATATCGGGGTGGTCATAGCCCGGCACCATGCGCCCGAACACCGGCAGAGCCTCGCGGATGGCCTCTATCACATAGTCTGGAAGACACTTCTTCAGCTCGGTCAGATGGACGCCCGGCTTATAGCTGGGGATCACGTCGCCAAACTCCGTGGAAGGGCGGTCAGCCAGAAAATCGCCCAGCTTCTGGCCCGGAGCCATATAATTGCCCCCGCCGGCTTCATAGGCAAGGCTTTCCCAGTGTCGCTGGAATGCCATACCCGCCATCGGCCCACCGGGGTAATCGCGCGTCGGGTCAATATCGACGACTAGCCCGGAATTAGCGTTGAACTCCGCACGGGAATACTGGCTCATCCCGTTGGTTACGACGCGCCCTTCCTCGCTCGTCGCCGCCACTACGCGCCCACCGGGGCACATGCAGAACGAATAGACGGTGCGCCCGTTCTTGGCCGTGTGCGAAATTGAATAGGCGGCTGGGCCAAGGATCTTGTTGCCCGCATTCGCACCATAGCGCGCCTTGTCGATCCACCCTTGCGGATGTTCGATCCGTACACCGATGGCAAAGGGTTTGGCCTCCACATGGACGCCGCGGTCGAACAGCACCTGAAACGTATCGCGGGCCGAATGGCCAACTGCCATGATCACATGGCGTGCGGGGAGGAATGATCCGTCCGAAAGGTGCAGCCCAACCAGTTGACGCGCGCCGTCCGCGCCGGTTTCAACCTCGAAATCCTCAACCCGCGTCTGAAAGCGGTATTCGCCGCCCAGTTTCTCGATGGTCTCGCGCATCGACATGACCATCGTTACCAGCCGGAACGTGCCGATATGCGGATGCGCTTCGGTCAGGATATCGTCCGGCGCGCCCGCTTTCACAAACTCCACCAGCACCTTGCGGCCCAGATGGCGCGGGTCTTTGATGCGGCTGTAAAGCTTGCCGTCCGAGAACGTGCCCGCACCGCCTTCGCCGAACTGGACATTCGATTCCGGCTCCAGAACCGACCGTCGCCACAGGCCCCAGGTGTCCTTTGTCCGCTCGCGCACGGCTTTGCCGCGTTCGATGATAATCGGCTTCAATCCCATCTGCGCAAGGATAAGCGCGGCTAGCAGTCCGCATGGCCCCGCGCCAATCACGACGGGTCGTTCACCATCCCACCCTGCCGGAGCCATAGCCGGGAACTTGTAGGAGGTATCGGGTGTAGGCTTGACGTTCTGGTCCGCTTCGAAACGGGCCAGAATTTCGGCCTCGTTGCGAACCACGCAATCGACTACATAAGTCAGCAGGATCGCGTGCTTCTTTCGCGCATCGTTCCCGCGCCGGAAAATCTGGAATCGTTCGAGGTCTGCGGCCTCGATGCCCAAGCGCGCACAGATCGCCGCCGGCAGGTCTTCGCTCGCATGATCGAGCGGCAGTTTCAATTCATTGATACGAAGCATGGCGCCGCCCTAGCGAAATTGCGCGGGCGGCGCCACTCGTGCATTATGCGGTAAACGGACCAGCAAAGGCGATTTCGCTCACCGGCTTGCGGTCGCTCACAACTTCGCGCTCCTGCAGCATCTCGGGCAGGTTCTTCACGTCGCCCTGCTTTCCGATCACGAAGGCCATTTCCACGCGGAAGCCTTCGGGCAGGTTCAACACTTCACCCGCCTTGTCAAAGTCAACGCCGGTCATACCGTGCGTGTGGTAGCCCATATGCACCGCCTGCAACGCTGCGCTCGCCCAAGCCGCGCCGGTATCGAAGCTGTGGCTGTGGTTCGGATTGTTGCCCTTGTCGCTGCGCATGAATTCGTCAGACACGGCGAACACCAGAACGCTCGCGTCCTTGGCCCAGCTCTGGTTGAACGGCACCAGCGCCGAAAGGAACGCATCGAAGTTCGCATCACCCTTATGCGCATAGGCAAAGCGCCACGGCTGGTAGTTATAGGCGCTGGCAGCAAGGCCAGCCGCCTCGAAAATTACATCAAGGTCTTCCTGCGGCACCGCCGAACCATCGAAAGCGCGCGGGCTCCAACGGTCAACGATCAGCGGCAGAACCTTGGGAGAAGCAGTACGGGTCATTGGGATACTCCTTGAAGAAACGGTTGAATGTCAGGCTGCGTCGACAAGCACAAGCTCGGCGTCTTCCAGCGCAGTAACGACGATTTCGGTCACGCCCGTGATAGCCACGCCATCGCGGGCATTGGCCTCCACATCGCCGATACGCACCCTGCCGGTGGCAGGCACCAGATAGGCATGGCGGTCTTCGGTCAGCGCATAACGCACTGTCTCTCCCGCCTTCACCGTAGCGCCCAGAACGCGGGCATTGGCATTGATGGTCAGCACGTCAGCGTCCCCGGCAATGCCCGAAGCCAGCGGCACGAATGCGCCTTCCCGGCTGTCCTTGGGGAAGGGGCGCGCACCCCAGCTTGGCGCATGGCCACGGCGATCGGGGATGATCCAGATCTGGAACAGGCGGGTCTCCTCGTCCTCCCCTTGGTCACATAAGTCACGATTTCCATGTCGCTGTGCGGATGGGTCGGAAAGCCGCTTTTCGGCGCAATCCGGTCATCGTTCCACACCCGCAGCGCACCCCAGTGGACGCGTGCCGGATCATGGTATCCGCCGAACGAGAAGTGATGATGCGCATCCAGCCAGCCATGGTTGGCCGCGCCGATCGAGGCAAAGGGGCGCAGTTCGATGTGCGCCTTGGTCAAAGTCTGGGTCATGGCGATGTCTCCTGTCGGAGGGCTGCTGAGCCGTCCTGATGGAATGGAGATAGGGCTTGCAGGCCTTTCGGAATATCCCGATAAATTCACTCAGGATGTTCGAAATACTTGAATGCTACAGGAATGGCTATATCTTCCACCCTAATCCCGCTCACCAACCCTAAACCCGCTCACCCTGAGCCTGTCGAAGGGTGCAAACACTAACCTCACGCCAACATGCTTCGACAAGCTCAGCATGAGCGGGACTGGTGAATTGGAGACATCGTCACGATGGATATAGGCCAACCAACGCTGGATCAACTGCGCCTGTTCCTCGCCGTAGTCGATGAAGGCAGCTTCAATGCCGCCGCGCGCAAACTGGGCCGCGCCATCTCGGTTGTCAGCTATGGCATCGTCACGCTGGAAAGCCAGTTGGGCGTCACCCTGTTCGACCGCGAGGGATCGAGGAAACCTGTCCTCACTCCGGCCGGCAAGGCCATGCTGGCGCAGGCGCGGGCCGTGGCGGATGAAGTCGATACGCTGCTCGCGGGCGTGCGCAACTTCAACCAAGGACTTGAGGCGGAGCTTGGCTTGGCCATCGATGTGATGTTTCCCACGCCGCTGCTCGCCGCCACCTTGCGCGAATTTCAGGACCTTTTCCCCACCGTGTTGCTGCGTCTTCATGTCGAGGCGCTGGGCGCCATCGCGGGTCTGGTGGTCGATGGTCACGCGCAAATCGGCATCGGCGGCCCTGAATTGGTCGCCACTCCCGATCTTGAGCGTGAGGCGATAGGTGAAGTCGATCTGGTCCCGGTGGCGTCGCCTGATCACGCCTTGGCGCAGATGGACGCAATCCCGCCGGGCGAGGCACGAAAACACAGGCAACTGGTGCTGACAGACCGTTCGAAACTCACCGAGGGCCGCGATTTCTCGGTCTTCGCTGCCAGCACCTGGCGCTTGGGCGATCTCGGCGCACGCCATGCGCTGCTGCGCGAAGGCATCGGCTGGGGAAGTATGCCGCTGCACCTGATAGAGGCTGATCTCGCGTCAGGCCGCCTCAAACGTCTGGCGATCCCCGAATGGCCCGGCATGGCCTATCGCTTCCACGCCCTATGGCGTCGCGATTGCCCCGGCGGCCCAGCGCAAAGCTGGCTGCGCGAAGCCTTCAGGCAGAGGCTGGCGCAATCTTGAGCAATGCCGACCGCAAACACCGACACACCACCTCATCGCGCTGGTTGATCAACTCGTGCCTGAACGTCACGATCCCCGCATCGGGCCGCGATTTGCTGGCGCGCAGTTCCACCACTTCGCTCGTCGCGCGCATCGTATCGCCGATGAACACGGGCGCGGGCATCACCAGCTTGTCATAGCCAAGGTTCGCCACCAGCGTGCCCAGCGTAGTGTCCCCCACCGAAAGCCCCACCATCAGCGCGAATGTAAAAGTCCCGTTGACCAGAATCTGCCCGAACTCGCTCGCCTTCGCCGCCTCGGCATCGATATGCAGCGGCTGCGGATTGTGCGTCATGGTGGAAAACAACAGGTTATCCGTCTCGGTCACCGTGCGCCGGATTTCATGCGCGATCACATCGCCCACCTGCCACTGATCAAAGAAACGCCCTGCCATAAAATCCTCCGCGCTTTTTCTCCCTCCCCTCAAGGGGAGGGCCGGGGAGGGGTGTCACACACGAGCGTTAACGCGCTGCGCGCTCCCCCACCCCCAACCCCTCCCCGACGGGGAGGGGCACAATCAGTCGCCCACCTTTTCAATCTTCACCAACAGCGCCTCAACCTGCACCTGCGCGCCTGCAACCGCATTCAACTCGGCCACCACACCATCGAACGGAGCGGTCAAGGCATGTTCCATCTTCATCGCCTCAAGCACCAGCAACTTCTGCCCCTTGGTAACGGTCTGACCCGCCGCAACATCGACGGAAATAACCTTGCCGGGCATGGGCGAGAGGATTGCGCCGTCTGAAGCCGCACCAGCGCCGCCGCCATCTGTGCGCAACCTTGCAACCAAAGCCTCGCCGTCGCGAAAGACAATGGCACCGTCTGGTCTCGCGCTACCTTCGACATGCCTGCTGAAATAGTCTTCAGGCAACTCGCGTCGAACGGTTTTCCCATCGACCTGGAAGGTGATTTCGTGGCTCCAGTCACCATTTAACCGAAACCCAAAATTCTGTCGCCACGGTGCGGCTTCGAAGCGGTTGTAGTAGCTGTGATCGATCGACGGCCCGGACCATTTGCCCCTGTTGATCGACATTCCAAGCAGCACCGTGGCCGCATCGTCGAGCAACGCTTCGTGGAGTTCAACCGGAGTTTGCAGATCGGAAGCGTTGTCGGCAATAAACCCGGTATCGATCTCTTCCGATGTGAAAGAGGGATGCCCGACCAATCGAAATAGGAACGCAGCGTTCGTCTTAACGTCGGAAACTTGAATATTTCTGCTCGCTTTCCGTAGCTTTTTGATGGCTTCGTAGCGGTTTGTTCCGTGAACAATGATCTTGGCCATCATAGGATCGTAGAATGGTGAAATGCTGTCACCCTCTTCAACCGACGCATCAATCCGTGCCGGTGCTAGCACTTTGAAAGTCGAAATAGCGCCCACACTCGGCAAAAACCCCTTCGCCGGGTCCTCCGCATAGAGCCGCGCTTCCATCGCCCAGCCGTTGATGCTCAAGTCTTGCTGCCGCTTGGGCAAAGCCTCACCCGAAGCCACGCGCAACTGCCACTCCACCAGATCGACCCCGGTGATCTCCTCCGTCACCGGATGCTCTACCTGCAACCGCGTGTTCATTTCCATGAACCAGATGCGGTCCGCCCGCAGGCCTTCCGATCCATCGGCGATGAACTCGATGGTGCCCGCGCCCTCATAGTCCACCGCCTTGGCCGCGCGCACCGCTGCGCCGCACACCGCCTCGCGCGTGGCCGCGTCCATGCCGGGGGCAGGGGCCTCCTCGACCACCTTCTGGTGCCGCCGCTGTAGCGAGCAATCCCGTTCGAACAGATGGACGACATTGCCGTGGCTGTCGCCAAACACCTGCACCTCGATGTGCCGGGGCGAGAGGATGTATTTCTCGATCAGCACCCGATCATCGCCGAACGATGACGCCGCCTCCCGACGGCATGACGCCAGGCTTTCCGCAAAATCGGCAGAGCATTCCACCCGCCGCATCCCCTTGCCGCCGCCGCCGGCCACAGCCTTGATCAGCACTGGATAGCCAATCGCATCGGCCTCCGCCTGCAAGCGCTCCGGCGATTGATCCTCGCCCAGATACCCCGGCGTCACCGGCACACCCGCCGCAATCATCCGCGCCTTGGCCGCATCCTTCAGCCCCATCGCGGTGATCGAGGCAGGCTTCGGCCCAACCCACACCAGCCCAGCATCGATTACGGCCTGCGCGAATTCGGCGTTCTCAGAAAGAAACCCATACCCCGGATGGATCGCCTCAGCGCCGGTTGAGAGCGCGGCGGCAATTATGCGCTCCCCAACCAGATAGCTTTCCCGCGCAGGCGAGGGGCCAATATGCACCGCCTCATCCGCAGAGCGCACATGCAGAGCGTTGCTGTCAGCATCGGAATAAACCGCCACCGTGCGGATACCCATTGCGCGCGCGGTGCGGATAACCCGGCAGGCAATCTCGCCACGATTGGCGATGAGGAGGGATTTGATCATAGGCATAACCTCAAAAAACCTCCCCGGAACGGGGATGGGGACCGCCGCAAAGCGGTGGTGGAGGGGTGAAGATGCCCCTCACATCCGAAACACCCCGAACCGGGGTGCCTCCGCAACCGGTTCCTGCAAACACACCTCCAGCGCCAACCCCAGCACATCGCGCGTCTGCACCGGATCGATCACCCCATCATCCCACAACCGCGCCGTGGCGTAGTAGGGATTGCCCTCATCCTCATACTTCTGCCGCACCGGAGCCTTGAACGCCTCGGCCTCCTCAGGCGTCCACTTGTCAGCATCGCGATGCACCGTCGCCAAGACTGAAGCCGCCTGCTCCCCGCCCATCACGCTGATCCGCGCATTGGGCCAGGTGAACAGGAACCGCGGCTGATAGGCCCTCCCGCACATGCCATAGTTGCCCGCGCCAAAGCTCCCGCCGATCAGCACGGTCAGCTTCGGCACTTGCGCCGTGGCAACAGCCGTCACCAGCTTTGCGCCATGCTTTGCAATGCCTTCAGCCTCATACTTGCCGCCCACCATAAAGCCCGACACGTTCTGCAAAAACAGCAGCGGAATCCGGCGCTGGCACGCCAGTTCGATGAAATGCGCCCCCTTCTGCGCGCTTTCGGAAAAGATCACGCCGTTGTTGGCCAGGATCGCCACCGGCTTGCCCCAGATGTGCGCAAACCCGCACACCAGTGTGGAGCCGTAAAGCGCCTTGAACTCATGAAACTCGCTGCCATCAACGATCCGCGCAATCACCTCATGCACATCATAAGGCGCGCGCACGTCCTCCGGCACGATCGAATACAGATCCTCCGCTGGATAAAGCGGCTCCCGCACGGTTGCAGCACCCTGCGCCCCCGCGAAGGCGGGGGCCTCAGGCCATAGTGCACTACTGCCCGAGACCCCCGCCTGCGCGGGGGAGCCAAGGTGACTGATGATGTCCCGCACAATCGTCAGCGCATGTTCGTCGTTATCGGCCAGATGATCCACCACGCCGCTCTTGCGCGCATGAAGATCGCCCCCGCCCAGCGCCTCGGCGGTAATCTCCTCACCCGTCGCCGCCTTCACCAGCGGGGGACCTGCCAGAAAAATCGTGCCCTGTTCGCGCACTATCACCGATTCATCAGACATCGCCGGAACATAAGCGCCACCGGCGGTGCACGATCCCATCACGCTGGCAATCTGCGGAATGCCCAGCGCGCTCATGTTCGCCTGATTGTAGAAGAACCGTCCAAAGTGATCGCGGTCCGGGAAAACCTCCGCCTGATTGGGCAGGTTCGCCCCGCCGCTGTCCACCAGATAGACGCACGGCAACCGGTTTTCCTGAGCGATTTCCTGCGCGCGCAGGTGTTTCTTCACCGTCATCGGGAAGTAGGTGCCGCCCTTGACCGTCGCATCATTGGCAAAGATCATGCACTGGCGGCCCGAAACACGGCCCACACCGGTAATGATCCCCGCGCCCGGCACCTCGTCGCCATACATGCCGTTGGCCGCCAGTTGCCCGATCTCCAGAAACGGCGATCCCGGATCAAGCAACCGCTCTACCCTGTCACGCGGCAACAGCTTTCCGCGCGAAACATGCCGCTCCCGGCTACGCTCATCTCCGCCCAGAGCCGTTTTCGCCACCCGTTCGCGCAGCTTCCTGGCCAGCCCCAGATTAAGCGCCCTGCGCGCCTGCGCCTGTTCCGATGACAGGTCGATAGCGCTCGAAAGAACCGGCCCGCTCATTACCTTGCTCCGATCAATTCGCGCCCGATCAGCATCCGCCTGATCTCGTTCGTGCCAGCACCAATGTCCAGCAGCTTGGCATCGCGCAGATAGCGTTCCACCGGCCAGTCCTTGGTATATCCCGCACCGCCCAAGGCCTGCACAGCCTCACCGGAAACGCGAAACGCATTCTCGCTCGCCAGCAGGATCGCGCCCGCGGCATCAAACCGTGTAGTCTGCCCCGCATCGCACGCCTTGGCCACCGCATAGACATAGGCCCGCGCCGATTGCATCCCCACGTACATGTCCGCAATCTTGGCCTGCATCAGCTGGAACGTGCCAATCGGCTGCCCAAACTGCTTGCGTTCGCGCACATAGGGGATGACGGTGTCCAGACACGCCTGCATGATGCCGATCTGCATCCCCGCCAGCACCACGCGCTCATAGTCCAGACCGCTCATCAGCACGCCCACGCCGCCGTGCAGCGGCCCCATCACCTGCTCTTCGGGCACGAAACAATCGTCGAACACCAGTTCGCACGTGGGAGAGCCGCGCAAGCCCATCTTGTCGATCTTCTGCCCGATGGAGAAGCCCGCCATATCCTTCTCGATCAGGAACGCGGTGATGCCCCGGCTCCCAGCTTCGGGCGATGTCTTGGCATAGACCACCAGCGTATCGGCATAAGTCCCGTTGGTGATCCAGAACTTGGTGCCATTCAGCCGGAACCCGCCCGCCACCGGCTCGGCCCGCAGTTTCATCGAAACCACATCCGATCCCGCACCCGCTTCCGACATCGCGAGCGAACCCACGTGCTCGCCCGAAATAAGCTTGGGCAGATACCTGGCCTTCTGCTCCTCATTGCCCCAGCGGCGGATCTGGTTGACGCAAAGGTTGGAGTGCGCGCCATAGCTAAGGCCCACCGATCCAGACGCCCGACTCACTTCCTCCACTGCGATCACGTGGTCCAGATAGCCCAGACCCAACCCGCCGAACTCTTCCTCCACCGTAATGCCATGCAGGCCCAGCGCCCCCATCGGCTCCCACAGCTCGCGCGGAAATCGGTCGTTGCGGTCGATCTCTGCGGATAGTGGCGCGATCTGCTCATCGGCAAAGCGGCCCGCCGCCTCTCGGATCATCATCGCACTTTCGGTCAGGCCGAAGTCGAAATCGGGCGTCGCACGCATCGTGGCATCCTCTCGCAATCTTTTCGCGTGTAACCTACCATTACCAAACCATCGCTCAAAATTGATTTATGTCGGGGTTTGCGATAGGTTTTTCCTATGATGAAGCGCGCGCACCTCCGCCAGTTCCTCGCCCTTGTCGAGACCGGCAATTTCACCCGTGCAGCAGAGCGACTGGCGATTTCGCAGCCTACTTTGTCTGCCGCGATTGCCGAACTCGAACGCCTCGCCGGAACGCGCCTGTTCCTGCGAGAACGGCGGCAGGTGCGCCTTACAGAGGCAGGCGCGCGCCTCGTCACCCACGCCCGCGCCATAGAGCGTGAATTTCGCGCCGCCGAAGCCGCCTTTGCCGATGCGCCGGTGCCGCTCAGCCCGTTGCGGCTCGGCATTCTGCCCTCCATCGCAACGGCCATGCTGTCTGCCACGGTGCGCCGCTTTTCCGGTGCGCAGCCGCTGATTTTGTCCGAAGGCACTGATGCCGAATTGCGGCGCAAGCTTGGGGAAGGGCAGATCGATGCCGCGTTGACCCTGATGCGACCAGAGGATGCCGAGCGCGCATCGCTGACGCTGCGCGAGGAAGGCTACGGTCTGTTCCTGCCCGAAGGCCATGCCTTGGCCGGAGCCACGCTGATCGAAGCCCGCGATGTTGCCGCCGAAACCATGATCGCGCGGCGCTCATGCGAAATTCTGGGCGAAACCAGCCGCTGGTTCACCCAGCGCGGCGTGCGCCCGCCGTTCTTCCTTCGCTCTTCGAATGATGACCGCTGCATCGAAATGGTCCGGGCTGGAATGGGCGTCACCACCGCACCGCAATCGTTGCTGCGTGAAGGCGTGGTTGCGGTGCCACTGGCTGAATACGATTTTCGGCGCACACTCGGCCTCATCGCCGCGCGTGAAAGGCCCGATCTGGTGGAGCAAGGCAGCAGCTTGGCCGAAGCCTGTCGCGCCGGTTTCAGCTAACGGTTACTTCACTGCGTAGAGCAGCCGGCCTTCGCCCAATCTCTCAAGAACTGCGCCAATATCATTGTTTGAAAAGGCAAAACAGCCTTGGCTGCGCCCGACACGCCCCTGCGTCCGCGCCATCTCGTCGCTGACATAGCTTGCGGCGTGGATCACGATACCACGCTCCATTGCCGCACTGTTCACGTCCTCAAGCCCGATCAATCGCCGCGAATTTCCGTGCTTCCCGCGATAGGCCACGCCGGTCAGGAATGCGCCGTTGCTTGAGGCATATGAGCCGTACTGGTTGGAAAACCGCTGAACCCACCCGCTGTTCGCAGGGTCCGATCCGCTGCCGTGCGAAACAAGGTGGGAGGACAGCAGTTTCCCACCCTCAATATCGATCAGATGGAACCGTGCCTCGCGCGATGCCTTTGAAAAATCGACCAATCCTACCAAATCACGATGCTGAATGTGTTTCCCGTGGGCATCGAGTGCTGCCACAGCACGGCGAACCAGCAATGGGCGAGTGGGCTGGGCAAAGGGCGAGATTTCAGGTTCGCGCACCGGCGTCACGGCCATAGCAGGCACAGTACCAAGCGGCCCGCCCATCATGGCGCTGCCAGCCGTTACGATCATGGCGCCCAAAAATTTGCGCCGCTCAGGAACCATTCTGCGAGACCCCGGTTAAATATCCTTGGCCTCGCAAAGTGGATGCGCTGCGTCATAGCCGCAAGGGCAATTGCGCGCCCTTGCGATGAATCGTGCATGGCCCGCGCCGTCTGAGGCGCGCGCTATCCTTTCTTGAGCCGCAAAACCTTGGGGCTGCGGAAGTTTGATGAGGACACCCAGTCCAGCGTTTCGTCCACCCGCGTGAATTTAGGCACCACCGCCAGCAGTTCCTCAAAGGCAATCTGCGTCGCCAGCCTGCCAATCATCGATCCAAGGCAGGCATGGACCCCGCCACCAAAACCCAGATGCCGCTTGGGTCTGCGCGTGATGTCATAGGCATCGGGATTGTCGAACACCCGCTCGTCGCGGTTAGCTGAACCGTAAGCCAGGATCACCGCGTCACCGGCTTTCATCACTTTCCCATGCAATTCCACATCGCGCGTCAGCGTCCGCTTGAAGCGCTGGGCCGAAGTATTGAACCGCAGAGATTCCTCGATGGCATCGGGGATCAACGACGGATCGGCCGCCAGCGCACGCCGCGCCTCTGCATGGTCGGCAAGGTTCAGCCCGAACATCGCCATGAAGCCCGAAAGGCTCTCGATCCCCGCCATGATCAGCGTGGTCACGGTAAGCTGCACTTCCTTGTCGAGCAGCTTCTCGCCATCGATTTCGGCGGTGATGAAATTGGACAGCAGATCGTCGCCCGGATTGGCCTTGCGGGCTTGCACCAGCTTTTCGGCATAGTCCGCCATCCAGTGGAATGCCGCCAGATGTTCGGGCGATTTCTGGCGGGTCACCGGATCGGTCTGCACCATCAACACCGCGTTATGCCGCACCAGATCGGCGTTCTCATCGGGCAATGCGAAGAGGTAGAACAGCAGGTCGACGGTTAGCTTCGAGGTATAGTCACCCACCAGATCGAACACCGGCTTGTCCGCCAGCGCCGCCAGATGCGCCCGCGCCGCAGCGCGTGCCGGATCAACGATATGCTCCAGCGCCCGCTTGGTCACTGCCGACTGGATCAGCGCGCGCAGCCTGTCATGCCGCGGCGGGTCGCTGGACCCGAGCGTCGATCCTGCACGGCCGGGGAATTCATCCACCAGGTTGCCCTTGGCCGAAGAATAAGTGCGCCAGTCCTGCAGCGCGTTCAGCACATCGGAATAGCGCGAAAGCACCCATTTCCCGGCCTCTTCGGACCAGAAGCACGGATATTCGTCGCGCAGGACTTTATAGGCAGGGAAGGGATCGGCGTCGATGGCCGGGGAATAGGGATCGAAGCGGAACTCGGGCCGCTCAATTACGGTTGCCATGGGCAGGTTTCCTCTCTCAGGTTCGGCAAACCTGCCATGCGGCGAGCTACGCCGCCACGCAGCTTGCGTGCAAATGCTTGCACTTTTCGCGCAAGGCTGCACATTGGCCGAATGATCAAGTCCAGCATCGACCGCTTCGCCCTCTATGGGGAGAAGGGCGCTTCCTTGCCGCCCGAATTCATCCATTTGGAACGCATCTTCGATCGCTCCAGCCTGCACGATTGGACCATCTCGCCACATGCCCACCCGCACATGCTGCAAGTCCTGCTCATAGAATCAGGCACGGTCGCGGTGCATGGGGAGGGCGGACAAAGCCATATGACTGGCCCTGCGCTGATCCTCATTCCCCCGGCCTGCGTCCATGCCTTCCACTTCGATCCAGCGGTTGAAGGCTGGGTTCTTTCGCTCGCCGCCGATCTGGTCAACGATCCCTGCATTGCGGGTTTGCTCACCATCCTTGCAGATTTGCAGCAAACGCAAGCGGTGAAGCTGGAAGCGAGTACCGCCACCGCCACGCGGCTAAGTTGGCTTCTCACCGACTTGGCAGCGCGGCTTCATCAAGGGCAGGCGGCGGGGCCGGGCTTGCTGGCACAGGTTGCCCTCATCCTCGTCACAACGCTTGAGGCAGCAGCGCATAGGAAAAATTTGCCAATTTCCCAATCATATAGCGCACTTGTCGCTCGGTTTCGTTCGCTGGTTGAACGGCACTATCGGGAACACTGGTCGATCTCGGCCTATGCACAGGCGCTTGGCACCACCCCATCCACGCTGACCCGCGCCACGCGGGCACTGACGGGACAGGCACCAGCTGACCTGCTGCATGATCGTATAGTGCTGGAATCAAAAAGAAATCTGGCGTTTACCGGGGCGACGGTGGCCCAAATTGCCTATGCGCTGGGATTCGCAGACCCGGCCTACTTTGCGCGCTTCTTCAAGGCGCGGACGGGGCAGACGGCGAGCGATTTTCGGAAGACGAAATTGGGCTTGGACCAGCCAGCGGAGGATCGCGCTGAACGGTGAATCCGTAAGTCGAATTTTGCCAGCGGAATCCGGGGGTTAAGGGGTTTTCCCAGTCGCCAGCGTGCATCTTGGTGTCGTTTAGGTGCATTTTGGTGCACTTCAGGATTTGCCACATTCCGTCCTCGGGAAAGCTCTGAAAGTCAGAAATTATTGAGGCGCGCCAAGCGGATAGTTCGCAGGTATAGGCCTCAAGCGCCAGATCGCGGCGCTCCCAGTCGATCCAGGTGACGGCATTGTCCTGCGCATAGGCATTGTTGTTCCCACGCTGGCTCCGCCCGAATTCGTCGCCCGCCGTAAGCATGATCGTGCCGGTAGAGACGAACAGCGTGCCGAGCATCGCACGAGCATAGGCGGCGCGAGCAGCAAGCACATCTGGATTATCGGTTTCGCCCTCTATCCCATTGTTCCAGCTGAAGTTTTCGCCGTGGCCATCACGGTTCTGCTCGCCATTGGCCCAGTTATGCCGCTGTTCGAATGCAAGCGAATCCGCCAGAGTGAAGCCATCGTGCGCTGCGAGGAAGTTGACCGAACGGCAGGCCTTCCCGAAAATATCGGCAGATCCGGCAATCCGCGTCGCCAGAAGGCCCAGTCCCGCTTCACCCTTCCAGAAGCGGCGGACGTCATCGCGGAATCTGTCGTTCCATTCCAGCCAGTTAGCGGGGAAAGCTCCCAATTGGTATCCGCCGGGGCCGATATCCCACGGTTCGGCAATGAGAATGCGGTCTGCCAGCACAGGATCGACGGCAATCTCTGCAAAGATCGGCGCATCGGCGGCGAAACCAGGACTGCGCGCCATGATCGGGGCGAGGTCGAAGCGGAATCCGTCGACGCCGCAATGGCTTACGAAGTGTCGCAGAGTACTGAGCGCCAATTCGCGGACTGCAGGGTTGCCGAAATCCAGCGTATTGCCGCAGCCGGTATCGTTGATCAGGCTGCCATCGGGCGCATGGGCATAGGCGGCATCGTCGAGTCCGCGCAGTGAAATCACGGGGCCGAGAGCGTCGGATTCTCCGCTATGATTCAATACCATATCGAGAATAACGCCGATGCCTTCGGCGCGCAGTGCGGCCACCGTATCCCGCAATTCCGCCACACCGCCGGGGCACAGGCGCGGGTCGAGCGCCATCATGGCGACGGGATTATACCCCCATGCATTGGTCAGGCCGAGTGGGGGCAGGTGGCGCTCGTCTATCCATGCGACGATCGGCATGAGTTCCACCGCTGAGACGTGCAAGCGTTTGAGATGACTGATGATTGATGGGTGGGCCAATGCTGCCACGGTGCCCCGGATGGCTTCGGGCACATCGGGATGCAGTATGGTGAAGCCGCGCACGTTGAGTTCGTAGATCAGTCCGCCGTGGCGGAAAATCGGAGGAGCGGTTGGAACCCGCTCTGGCGCCGTAACAATTGCTTTCGGGACAATTGCTGCAGTTTCAACGCCATAGGCTGACAAGCTGGCGTCATAGGTGAAGGGTTTGTCGAGTTCGAGGGCGTGAGGATCGACAAGCAACTTGGTGGGATCGAACCACAGACCGGTGGGCGGGTCCCATTCGCCGGATGCGCGGTAGCCATAGCGGGTGCCGCGCAAATCTGCCGCAATTTCAACGGTCCAGTTGTCTCCCTCGCGCATCATCGGCACGCGCTGTTCCGCTGAGCCATCGAACAGGCAGAGCGTCAGCGCTTCTGCGCGGGGAGAGCGGACCGTAAAGCGGGTCCGCCCGTCTGTGATCGAGACTCCCGGCTTCACGTCACCACATCGGGCGCGGTGCGGCCGGTGTGACGGGCAATTCCGGCGATTTCGTCGGCTGCGCTGATAAGTTCTGCTAGCATATCAGGAGTTTCGCGGTCGAGATCGCCGCCGACTGGCTCATAGCGTTCGAGGTAGACCCGCAGCGTTGCGCCTTCGGTGCCGGTACCGGACAGGCGGAAAACGACGCGCGAGCCGCCAACGAACAGGACGCGGACGCCCTGGTTGCTGCTGGTGGAACCATCGACCGGGTCGAGGTAAGCAAAGTTGTCTGCTTCGGCAATTTCGAGTGATCCGAACGACTTGCCCGGTAAAGCTGCGAGCGAATCTTTGAGTTCGGCCATCAGCGCATCAGCGATGTCAGTCGGCAGCGCTTCGTAGTCGTGACGGGCATAGTAGTTGCGGCCAAACTTTGCCCAATGTTCACGCGCCAGCGCATCGACGCTGATCTTGCGCACGGCGAGGATGTTGAGCCAGAGCAGCACGGCCCAGAGGCCATCCTTTTCGCGCACATGGTCGCTGCCGGTGCCTGCGCTTTCCTCACCACAGATTGTGGCCATGCCGGCGTCAAGCAGATTTCCGAAGAATTTCCAGCCTGTAGGCGTTTCGAAGGCGGGAAGTCCCATGGCTTCGGCCACGCGGTCAGCGGCGGCACTTGTGGGCATCGAGCGGGCTATGCCTTTGAGGCCGCTCGCATATCCCGGCGCGAGGTGGGCATTGGCGGCGAGCATGGCGAGACTGTCTGACGGGGTGATGAAACGGTGCCGGCCTACGATCAGGTTGCGGTCGCCATCGCCATCTGAGGCTGCGCCGAAATCGGGAGCGTCGGCCGCCATCATCGTTTCGAACAGTTCGTGCGCGTGGACCATGTTGGGATCGGGGTGATGGCCGCCGAAGTCTTCCAGAGGGACGCCGTTGCGGACGGTCCCCTTGGCAAAGCCGAGGCGATTTTCGAGGATTTCGGTGGCGTATGGGCCGGTGACGGCGCTCATTGCGTCGAACGACATTGTGAAACCGGACTGAACGACGGCGCGGATCGCGTTGAAATCGAACAGTGCTTCCATGAGTGCAGCATAGTCCGCAACGGAATCGATGACTTCGACCGTCAGGCCGCCCACTTGCGTAGTGCCCAGCGTGTCGAGATCCACATCAGGCGCATCCACGGTCAGCCAGCGGTCGATGGTCTGGGTGCGGGCGTAGATCGCATCGGTCACGCCTTCGGGGGCGGGGCCGCCGTTGGCGATGTTGTATTTTATGCCGAAATCTTCGTCCGGGCCGCCGGGGTTGTGGCTGGCCGAGAGGATCAACCCGCCCGATGCGCCGTATTTGCGGATGACGTTTGAGGCGGCGGGGGTGGAGAGGATGCCGCCCTTGCCGACGAGAACCTTGCCATAGCCATTGGCGGCGGCGATGCGGATGGTTTGCTGGATGACGGTGCGGTTGTGATAACGGCCGTCTCCGCCGAGGACCAGAGTGCTGCCGGGGGTGCGTTCCACTACATCGAACACCGCCTGCACAAAGTTTTCGGCGTAGTTATCTTGCTGGAAAACCTTGACCTTCTTGCGCAGGCCGGAGGTGCCGGGCTTCTGGCCGGAATAGGGTGTCGACGGAACGGTACGGGTCATGGGGTCTCCGCAATGAGGGTGGCGTAGAGGTCCGCATAGGCTTTGCCCGAACGGCTCCACGAGAAGTCTGTTTTCATGCCGGCACGCTGGATGGCACGCCAAGTGTCGCGTTGCCAGTAGAGTGTTACGGTTCGGCTGATCGCATCGGCCAGCGCGGCATAGTGAACGCCGTTGAACTGCACGCCGGTAGCAACGCCGCCCATGACAGCGGCAAGGTTTGCGTCGATGACCGTATCGGCAAGCCCACCTGTGCGCGCGACGACAGGGACGCAGCCATAGGCGAGGCCATAGAGCTGGGTGAGGCCGCAGGGTTCGAAGCGGCTCGGCACGAGGATAGCATCGCCGCCTGCCTGCATCCGGTGGCTGAGCGCTTCGTCATAGCCGATGCGGACGGCAACTTTCCCGGGGTGGCGCAAGGCGGCGGCGTGGAAGGCGTTTTCCATTGCCTTGTCGCCCGAGCCGAGCAGGGCGAGGCGTCCGCCGATGCCGATGAGGTGGTCGATGCATTCCAGAAGGACATCGATGCCTTTTTGCCAGGTGAGGCGGGTGATGACCACGAAGAGCGGGCCATCGCCGGGTTCGAGGCCGAATTCGGCTTCCAATGCGTGCTTGTTGGCTTCGCGCTTTGGCAAGGATTTGACGCTGAATTTGGCCTTGAGCGCTGGGTCAGATTCGGGGTTCCATTGCGCGGTATCGATGCCGTTGACGATGCCGTGCACCCGGTCATGGCGGCTCTGGATCAGGCCTTCGAGGCCCATGCCGAATTCGGCGGTGCGGATTTCGCGCGCATAAGTGGGGCTGACGGTGGTGATGGCAGCGGCGGCTTCGAGGCCCGCTTTCAGAAAGCCGATGCCGCCGTGGTATTCAATGCCATCCATCGCGAAGGCTTGAGGCGGCAGGGCGAGGGCGGGGAACAGGTCTGCGCCGTAATGGCCCTGAAACGCCATGTTGTGGATGGTCATGACCGTGGGGATGCGCCGCCCAGCTTCGGGCGGGGCGAAGCGGAGGTAGGCCAGTGCCATCGCGGCTTGCCAATCATGGGCGTGGGCAAGATCGAACTTGCGGCCTTTGACCGCGCCGCCTGCGACATTGGCAGCGGCGCGGCTGAAGGCGGCGAAGCGACGCCAGTTGTCGGCCCAGTCCTTGCCTGCGTCATCGACATAAGGGCCGCCATCGCGCTGGAAGAATGCGGGGGCATCGACCACCAGCAGCGGGTGGCCATCGATCTTGCCGCCGACCAGACGCGCCTTTTCTCCCAGCAGGTTGTCCCATGTGTGGACCGCGCGGGGGCGGGAGAGGGCTTTCAGCACCGCCGGGTAGCCGGGCAGGATCGTGGTCATCTCCACGCCGTGGGGTGCGACGGCGGAGGGGAGGGCGCCTGCTACATCGGCGAGGCCGCCGGTTTTGATGAGGGGGACGGCCTCAGACGCGATGGAAAGAACTTTGATCGTCATACCAACTGGTCGATCATCCGTTTGGTGATGAGGCAGACGCCGCTTTCCGAGCGGCGGAAGCGGCGGGCGTCGAGTTCGGGGTCTTCTCCGACGACAAGGCCTTCGGGAATGCGGACGCCGGAATCGATTATGACACGGCTGAGGCGGGCGCTGCGGCCGATGTTGCAATAGGGCAGGATGACCGCCTCTTCACAACTTGAGAATGAGCCCATCTTCACGCCGGTGAACAGCAGGCTGCGTTTGGCGGTTGCGCCGGAAACGATGCAGTCCTGCGATATGAGCGAGGAGATTGCCATGCCGCGACGGCCATCTTCGTCATGCACGAATTTGGCGGGGGCAGCGATGATCTGGTCGGTCCAGATTGGCCAGTCCCGGTCATACATATCGAGCTTGGGCACAATGTCTGTAAGGTCGAGGTTGGCGTCGAAATAGGCATCAATGGTGCCCACATCGCGCCAATATTCCTCGATTTCTTCGGCCGCGCGGATGCATGAGGCGGTGAAGCGGTGGGCGACGGCCTTGCCGTTCTTGACGATCTTGGGGATGATATCGTTGCCGAAATCGCGACTGGAGTTTTGATCGTCAGCGTCTTCCTGCAACATCTGGAACAGGAATTTCGTGTCGAACACGTAGATGCCCATCGATGCCAGCGCCATCTCCTCGTTGCCGGGGATGCCGGGCGGGTTGGCGGGCTTTTCGATGAAATCGGTGATCGTGTCGGTGGTGTCCACCGCCATGACGCCAAAGCCGGTGGCTTCCATGCGGGGCACGACGAGGCAGCCGATGGTCACGTCTGCGCCGCTTTCCACATGCTGGCGCAGCATCAGCTCGTAGTCCATCTTGTAGATGTGATCGCCCGCCAGAATGACCATGTATTTAGGGGCGTATGACGCGATGATGTCGATGTTCTGGAACACGGCATCGGCGGTGCCTTCGTACCAGTGATCTTCGGACACGCGCTGCGAGGCGGGGAGGATGTCGAAGCTTTCGTTGCGTTCAGGGCGCATGAAATTCCACGCGCGCTGCATGTGGCGGATCAGTGAGTGCGCCTTGTACTGCGTGGCAACGCCGATGCGGCGGATGCCCGAATTGATTGCGTTGGACAGCGCGAAATCGATGATGCGCGATTTGCCGCCGAAATAGACGGCAGGCTTGGCGCGGTTGTCGGTCAGTTCCTTCAGGCGACTGCCGCGTCCGCCTGCAAGGACATAGGCCATTGCATCGCGCGCAAGTGGCTGAGAGTAAGTTTCACGCATCCCCGGTAGCCCTCCGTTCTTATCCTTCGAATTCCAGTATCAGCGTGGCGAGTGGTGGCAGCACCACCAGCGCTGCGCCGTGTTCGGCCTGCACCTGGCCCAGATTGCCGATGCCGCTGCCGCCATAGTCCTGTGCATCGCTGTTCAGCACTTCGCGCCATGCGCCATCGTGGGGCAGGGGCAGGCGATAGTGATCGTGCACGGCGGGCGTCATGTTGCAGATGACCGCCACGGGCTTTGCGCCGGGGGCCTTGCGCAGCCACGCGAAGACTGAGGCTTGGGCATCATCGACCACCAGCCATTCGAAGCCTTCACCCTCGCAATCGCGGGCGTGGAGGGCGGGGCGGGTGGTGTAGACGCGGTTGAGATCGCGGACCCAGCGGCGGACGCCTTCATGAGCAGGGGCATCGAGCAGATCCCAATCGAGGCTGCGCGCTTCGCTCCATTCGCGGCGCTGGGCGAATTCCTGGCCCATGAACAGCAGCTTCTTGCCGGGGTAGCCCCACATCATGCCGTAGTAGGCGCGCAAATTGGCGAACTTCTGCCAATCATCGCCGCTCATCTTGTTCAGCAGGCTGCCCTTGCCGTGGACGACCTCGTCATGGCTGAGTGGCAGGACGAAGTTTTCGCTGAAGGCGTAAGTCAGGCCGAAGGTGATCTCGTTGTGGTGATACTGGCGGTGGATGGGATCGCGCGCCATGTATTGCAGCGTATCGTGCATGAAGCCCATGTTCCACTTGAAGCCGAAGCCCAAGTGTTCGCGCGGGGCCTCATCAAAGGCGGGCTTGCTGACGCCGGGCCATGATGTGGATTCCTCGGCGATGGTCAGGAACCCGGCGTGGGTCTGGTAGACCGCGCGGTTCATGGCCTTGAGGAACTCGACGGCTTCCCAGTTTTCGCGGCCGCCTTCGTCGTTGGGAATCCATTCGCCCGCTTTGCGTGAGTAATCGCGGTAGAGCATCGAGGCGACGGCATCCACGCGCAAGCCATCGACATGGTAGCGCTCTGCCCAGAACAGCGCGTTGTTGACGAGGAAGCTGACGACTTCGCGGCGGCCGAAGTTGTAGATCAGCGTGTTCCAATCAGGGTGGAAGCCAAGGCGCGGATCGGCGTGTTCATAGAGCGCGGTGCCATCGAAATTGACGAGGCCGTGTTCGTCGGTGGGAAAGTGCGCGGGCACCCAGTCTATCAGCACCGAAACGCCTGCGCGGTGGGCACCATCGACGAAGCGGGCGAAGCCTTCGGGTGGGCCGAAGCGGGCGGAGGGAGCGTAGAGGCCGGTGGTCTGGTATCCCCATGATGGATCATAGGGGTGTTCGGAGACCGGCAGGAATTCTATGTGGGTGAAGCCCATTTCCGCGACATATGGGATCAGGCGGTCGGCCAGTTCGTCCCATGTGTAGAAGCCTTCGTCATGGGGCTTTTGCCATGAGCCGGGATGGACTTCGTAGATCGACATGGGCTGGCGGCGGGCATCGACACTGGCCCAGTGGGCGCGGTGATCGGCGTCGCCCCAGTCCATCTTCACCGGGTGCGCGGTTACAGAGGCGGTGCTGGGGCGGAACTCTGCGGCCTGCGCATAAGGGTCCGCCTTGAGCGGCAGGACTGTTCCATCAGCGGCGGTGATGCGGTATTTGTAGGCGCGGTGTTCGCCGATGTCGGGGATGAACACTTCCCACACGCCGATATCGGCGCGGCGGCGCATCGGGTGGCGGCGGTGGTCCCAATCGTTGAAATCGCCGACGACGCTGACGAGGCTGGCGTTGGGTGCCCAGACGGCGAAGTGGACGCCGGATGCGCCTTCATGCTCGATCAGGTGCGCGCCCATCTTGTCGAACAGGCGCTGGTGCGTGCCTTGCGCGATCAGGAAATCATCGAGCGGACCGAGAACCGGGCCGAACGAAAAGG
>NZ_NCII01000064.1 GCF_002256775.1 Novosphingobium sp. 17-62-19
GTGGCGATACTTATGGTCGAACACCATCCAGCTGGGCGAGGCATCGCGGTGTTCGCGTTCGCGCATCGCCATCTGCTGGCCGACGATGTGATAGGACGCGGCCTCGTTCAGGTAGCGCTGGCCCTTCTGGTTGACCATGATGCAGCCCGGCAGCGCGCGCTCGATCGTGCAGAGCCGCCCGCGATCTTCGCCCGGAACGTAGAACACCGGCGCGGCCCAGGCCGACTGCATGTTCATGGTGCCAGCGCCGATGGCCTGGCCTGCGCGGATCGAATCGCCGGTGTTGCTGGTGACGCCGCCCGAAAGGTAGGCCTTGCTGTAGAGCGGGGCGTTGGCCTCGCGCATCTGCTGGTTCTTGTCGAAACCGCCGGCGGCCAGCACGACGCCCTTGCGCGTGCGGATGCGGAAGGGCTTGCCGTCCTTTTCCACCACGATGCCGACAACCTTGCCGCCTTCGGTGACGATCTCCTGCATCGGCGTTTTCAGCCAGAGCGGCACGCTCGCCTCTTTCAGCGAAACGCGCAAACCGCCGGTAAGCGCATTGCCGAGCGTCAGGCGGCGGTCCTTTTGGGAGGTGAAGCGCAGCGGCCAATCGAACCAGTACTTGGCCATGTTGCGCAGCAGGCCCGTCAACCAGCCCGGCCCGCGATAGAGCAGCTGGTAGGTTTCGGCGAAAGTCCAGTTGAGATAGCCGAACAGGCTGGCCGCAGGCGATGGCAGGCGCTGCGTCTTCAGGTCTTCGCCCAGCAGCGTGCCATCGAGCATTTCGGGCAAGTGCGTGCGGTATCCGGTGACCGAGCCGCCGGGATTTTCCGCGTGGTAATCGGGGTAAGGCTGCGCGGTATAGACTACCGGCGTGTTGGCGGTGACCCAGCGCAGCATGATCGCGGCGTTATCGACAAAGGCGCGGATATTGGCATCGGGGACATTGTCGGCCGACAGCGCGCGGACATACATGAACGCATCATCGAGATTGTCCTCAAACCCGGCGGCCTTGGCCTGATCGCTGCCGGGAATCCAGATGCCCCCGCCCGACGTGGCGCTGGTGCCGCCCCACAGCTTGTCCTTTTCGACCACCAGCACGTTTGCATGGTTCTTTGCCGCGACGAGCGCAGAGAGCATTCCGCCCGCACCCGATCCGACGACGACGATGTCGACTTCCTTATTCCAGCTCATTCGCCTGTGATCCTGCCCATCAGCGCCCCTATGCGGGGCCTCTCCCGTGGTTTGACGCAAAAGTCTGCGATGATAGCCGTATTGTCAACACCTTGCGTAGTAAATGCGCGGCCTAGTTACGTAAAACTGCAATTTTTGGGCGAGACGGATATCCCCCCAAGATCGTCATCCCGGGCTTGACCCGGGGTCCCGCTTCCTTGCGACGTAGCAAAAAGGCAGCGGGATCCCGGGTCAAGCCCGGGATGACGGTGAGGGGGGGGCGTGGGATTGGTTGTAGCAGGCCGCGCTTCGCCCTCCCCCTTCAATCCACCGCGATCTGGCGGGCGAGGTCGGGCATGATCGGCGGGATCTGGTCTTGCAGGAACCTGATCCGCCCGGCGATGATCTCCTCGCTCATGTCAGGGTGGCTGTGCACCCAGAATTGGCCGTCGGCCATCTGTTCAAGGAACAGACGGCAGCCCTCGTCGATGTCCATGCCATGTTCGCGCATCATTTCGAACATCGCGCGGCGGTGGCCGGATGCGCTGGCAGGTTCGCCCGCGCCCGCTTCGGCGTTGAAGATGTTGGTGCGCATCATGCCGGGCACGATGGATGAGACGTGGATTGGCAGACTTTTCAGCTCCATTTCCAGATAGAGGCATTCGCTGAAAGCCTGCACCGCGTGCTTGGTTACGGTATAAGCGGTCTGTCCCGGCATTTGCCCGAACGCCCCGACCGAGGAGAGATTGCCGATCCACGCTTCCTTGCCACTGGCGATGATGCGCGGGACAAAGGCGCGGACACCGTGGATCACGCCGTGGATGTTGATGTTGAGCGTGGCTTCCCAGCGCGCGGTCGGCACTTCCCACGTGTTGCCGACGGTTTCGATCCCGGCGTTGTTGATCAGCAGGCGCACTTCGCCATGGCGGGCGAAGACGAGTTCGGCCAGCCGGTCCATCTCTTCAGGGATGGAGACGTCAACCCGCTCGGCCTCGGCCTTGCCGCCTGCTGCGGTGATGGCAGCGACGGTCTGTGCGGCGGATGCTGCATTTACATCGGTGACGATCACGGTCATTCCCAAAGCGCCCGCGCGCCGGGCAAGGCCTGCGCCGATGCCCGATCCGGCCCCGGTGATAACGGCCACACCATCTTTGAATACGGCAGCATCACGTGCCATCAGTACGTTCTCCCATCGGCTGATATTTTTCGCATCGAATGCGGACAAACCCGCTTATACCCTTGATTATCGTATTTCAATCGCGCATTGATTACGCAATAATCAACCAAACAGCGTATCGAGAGGGTTCATGCGGGATAAGGCAGGCTCATCGGCGATGCGCGTTGTGGATGCCATCCGGCTTTGCAAGACCATCTGACAAAGCCGATTTTGAGAAAGACCGCGCCCGTGTCCTCCAATCTTTACCCGCACCTGCTTTCTCCCGGCCGCATCGGCACGATGGAACTTAAGAACCGCATCGCGGTGACGGCAATGGGCGTCAGCCTGTCGGAAGACGATGGCACGGTGGGTGAGCGCATCATGGCCTATCATGAGGAGCAGGCCAAAGGTGGCGCGGCGCTAATTATTTCGGGCGTGGCCGGTGTGGCCTGGCCGGTGGGCGCAGTGGCGATGCAGCAGACCGCCATTTCGGATGATCGCTTTATCCCCGCGCTGAAAGTGATGACCGACCGGGTCCACACGCATGGCGCAAAGATCGCCGCGCAGTTGCACCACGGCGGGTTCGTGGCCGGATACAGCCATGCGCGCTGGGGCCATGCTCTATGGGGTCCAGCCGTTCCGCCAACGCCCAAGGGCAATTTCACCGATTACTTCCTGATGGAAGAACTGGCGAAGCTGGCCGGGATGAAAGCGCCCGAACTGAACATTCTTGAGAAAGACGACATCGCCATCGCCGTGCGCCAGTTTGCCGATGGCGCAAGACGGGCCAAGGAGGCCGGGTTCGATGGCGTGGAAATCCACGGCGGGCACGGCTACCTGCTGTCATCCTTCACATCGCCCTATACCAACAACCGCACCGACGAATATGGCGGCAGCCGCGAGAACCGGCTGCGCCTGACGCTGGAAGTGATTGCCGCGATCCGGGGTGAAGTTGGCCGCGACTATCCGGTGTGGATCAAGATCGATTCGCGCGAAGTAGGCAAGGCGGGCGGCATCACAATCGAGGATGCTATTGCCAATGCGAAGATGGTCGAGGCGGCGGGCGTCGATGCCATCACCATCACGTCGTATCACGATACCAGCGTGGGCAAACTCCATTCGGAATCGAACATCCCGCATCTGGAGGACTGGAACCTTCCCGCCACTGCAGAAATCCGCAAGGCGGTGAGCATTCCGGTGATCGGATCGGGCCGCATCGAAGTGGCGACCGCCGACAGCGCCATCGGCAAGGGCGAGGCCGATTTCATCGCGATGGGCCGCAAGCTGCTGGCCGACCCGCACCTGCCGCGCAAGCTGACCGAGGGCCAGACCGAGCAGGTGCGCCCTTGCGTCTACTGCTATACCTGCGTTTCGGCGATCTACATGGGCGAGCCGACGCGCTGTGCGGTCAATCCCGGGCTGGGGCTGGAGTTCGAGGGCGAACCGGCAGCGGCGGGCGGCAACGCCAAGCACGTTGCGGTGATCGGCGGCGGCCCCGGCGGCATGGAATCGGCGCGCCGTCTGGCAGCGCTGGGCCACAAGGTGACGCTGCTGGAAAAGTCCGACCGGTTGGGCGGCACGCTGCGCTTTGCCAGCCTTGCCTATGAACCCAACGAGCGCCTGCTGGAATGGCTGCGGCGTGAGGTGAAGGAGGCGGGGATCGACGTGCGGCTTTCCACCGTCGCGACGCCAGAGCTGCTGCGCTCGCTGAATGTCGATGCGGTGATCGTGGCCACGGGTGCCACGCGCGGGATGCCGCCGATTGCGGGGGGTGAGCAGGACCACGTCTATTCCGGCGATGACATGCGCCGCATGATGCTGGGCGAAAGCTCCGACGAATTGAAACGCAAGACCGGGCTGTTCACGCGCCTTGCCACCAAAGTGGGCGCAGCGACCGGGGCCACGGCAAACCTCGCGCTGGTGCGCAAGGCGACCCATGCGTGGATGCCGCTGGCCGATACCATCACCATTATCGGCGGCGAACTGGTGGGCCTCGAACTCGCGGAATTTCTGAGCGAGCGTGGGCGTACTGTAAACGTGATCGAGGAAGCGCCGCGTCTGGGCAAGGGCCTTACGCTGGTGCGCCGGATGCGCCTGCTCGCCGAACTGGGCGAACATGGCGTGGGCCTCCATGGCGGGGTGAGTGATATCGCAATCGGCGCAGACAGCGTCAGCTTCACCGACAAGGCAGGCGTGCGCCAGACGGTGCCGGGCGGTAACGTGATCGTGGCCAAGGGGGCAGAGGGTGATCTCGCGCTCGCCGACAGCTTGCGCGATGCGGGCTTTGCCGTCCACGCCATCGGCGATGCCACGGGAGTTGGCTATATCGAAGGGGCCATGCGGGGCGCGCGGGCAGCGGTGCGCGCCGTGGCGCAGGCCGCGTGATCCGGTATCGCGCAGTCTGAAGCGGCCGATGGGTAGCAAACGGAAAAAAGCCACTCAGGCTATCAGCTTCGATGCTACGGATATGGCAATCATCGGCGCCTTGCGAGCGGATGGCCGCGCCAGCAACCAGCAAATTGCCGAGTTGCTGGGGCTGACGGCCACCACCGTATCCACGCGCATCCGGCGGATGGAGGATGCCGACCAGTTGCGCGTGGTGGCGGTGTCAGATTTTACTGCCCACGGCTTTAACGTGCTGCTGCGCGTATCGGTCTCGGTCGAAGGTCGCGCCGCTTCGGACGTGGCCCACGAACTGGCTACCCTGCCCGAAGTCGTAGCCGCGCATCTGGTGACTGGCAGTTACGACATCGACATGTTGGTGGCGCTTCAGGATTTTGACGATTTGACCGATTTCCTGCTGGACAAGCTGTCCTGCACGCGCGGCATCCGCACGCTGACCCCGGCGGTGGTGGTCGATATTATCAAATACAAGTTCGATGTCGCCCCGATCGAGGGGAAGGCATAAGCCCTCCCCTCACCCCTCACAGGAAATAGTCACCGTTTTCCCCGCCCATCAGCACGCTGGCATAGTTGCGAGCAAAGCCGACCGGGTTGTTCGCCACATGCGCGCGTGCCATGCGCACATCGTGCCACAGATCCTGAAAATCGCTGCCGAGATAGACTGACCGCCCCCCGGCCACGTCCATCAGCAGGTCCATCGCCTCGATACAGCGATCAGCCACAAGGCTCGCCTGATAGCGATAGCGCACGCGCTCTTCGATAGTGGGCTTCCACTGCGCCGCTTCCATCGCCTCGAAATTGCTGACCATGACCGCCAGGCATTCTTCGGCAAGGTTGGATGCGCGGGCGATACGGTCCAGCACGTCGGGATCGGTCGCGGTCTTGGTCATATCGGTTGAAGAAAGCCCGACGCGATCCTTGAACAGCACGAGCGCGTGGCGCACCGCGCCGATGGCCGCAGTATTGACCACGCGGATGAACACTTGCGCCCATGGCAGGTCATAGACCGGGCTGGTCTGGTGGTGGACCGAATTGAACCCATCCATCTGCCGGTGCGTGCGGTGTTCGGGCACAAACACCGGTTCATCAATCACGATATCGTTCGATCCGGTCCCTTGCAAACCCATCGTGTGCCAGGTATCCTCGATCCGATAATCGCTGGCTGGCACAAGGAACGTGCGATAGCCGTCACCCGGAATGACGCCGCCCAGAAGCACCCAGTTGCAATGCAGGCACCCGCTGGACCAACCCCAGCGGCCCGAAAGCATAAAGCCGCCGTTCGCTGTCTCGGCCTTCGCCCCCACCGGATTGTACGAGCTGGAAATCATAGCATCCGGCCCATCGCCGAATACTTCGTCCTGCGCCTGGGGAGCCATCAGCGCGATCTGGTAATTGTGGACAGCCACGATCCCCAGCGCCCAGGCGGTGCTCATGTCGCGTTCGGCAATGGCGATCTGATCAATGAAAAAGTCCTGCGGCGTGCCAGCCAGCCCGCCATGGCTGGCTGGCGTAAAGTGCCGGAAGAACCCGTCCTCGCGCAGGCTTTCGACCACCGCATCTGCGATACGCCGCGCCTTGCGGCCTTGAGCGGCGTGTGCCGAAACGAGATCGAGCGTTCTTGTTGAGACCGCCATTTTACATCATTCCCCTGAATTTTCTTTGCGTAACATAAAATGCGATAACCTACGCATAGATGGAATCATACTCCAACTACGGCATATTTTGCCATTTTTGCACTGACAAAATCATCTGTTTGCCCCAAAGTGCAACTGACTGATGGTGCGCCGATGAATGTGTGGTCGACTTTGACCCCACCTCCTTGCCATGCGCTTATCCACCCAAGCCAGATATGGCACTTTCAATTTCAATTTCGACATTATCAAAAGGTAATTGGGAATTTAATTGACGATTTGCGTATTCAATGCAAATATAAATTACGAATGCAGCGCATAGTCGAGCGCTGTGAGTCGATTTGGAGAGGTCCGGGAAGATGGCCAGCGCAGTTGCAATATCGCAGGCAGATACAATCCCGTCGGGGGATGAGCTGGTGGCACGCGCACGAGCCATGATCCCGACTTTGCGTGAACGCGCGCAGGCCTGCGTTTCAGACCGCGATGTACCCGCGCAATCCATCGCCGAAATGCAGGAAGCGGGCTTTTTCCGCATCCTCCAGCCACGGCGCTGGGGCGGCTACGAAATGCACCCCAACGTGTTCTACGATGTGCAGAAGGCACTGGCCGAAGGCTGCATGTCCACGGGCTGGATGTATGGCGTGGTCGGCTGCCATCCTTATGAAATCGCACTGTTCCACGAAGAAGCGCAGGCCGAGGTCTGGGGCGATGATACCTCCACTCTCGTTTCGTCGTCCTATCAGCCAGTGGGCAAGGTCACCCCGGTTGACGGCGGCTTCCGCCTGTCGGGCCGCTGGGGCTTTTCCACCGGATCGGTCCACTGCCAGTGGGTTGTGCTGGGCGCGATGGTGCCGCCTTCGGAACCGGACGGTGCGCCCGATATGCGCGCGTTCCTGCTGCCGCGCGCCGATTATGAAATCGATACCGATTGCTGGCACGTGTTCGGCCTGCAGGGCACCGGCAGCCATGATGTGATCGTGGATGATGTGTTCGTGCCCGAACACCGCACGCATCGTTCGGTCGATGGCTTTTTGTGCAACAATCCGGGGCAGGAGACCAACACCGGGCCGCTCTACACGCTGCCATGGGCGCAAGTGTTCATGCGCTCCGTTTCCACCGCAGCATTCGGCGGCGCACGTGCTGCGATCAGCGCCGCGCGCGAAATTGCCGCAAGCCGCGTTTCGACCAACACCGGCAAGGCATCGAAGGACGATCCGTTCCTGCTGGCCGCCATCGCCCGCGCCCATGCCGAAGTCAGCGAGATGGAAATGACGCTGCGCATGACCTTCGAAGACCTGATGGGCTATGCGACACGCGGCGAGGCCATCCCGATGGAAAAGCGCACGCTTTATGCCTACAATTCGGCCAGCGTGGTGCGGCGCATGGCCGATCTGGTAGACGATATGGTCAAGCTGCTGGGTGGGCGCGCGATCTACAATTCCAGCCCGATCCTCCAGCCCTGGCTCGATCTGCACGCAGGCCGCGCGCATGTGGCCAACGATCCGGCCAACCGCACCGGCGATGTCGTGGCTGCGCTGGGCGGGCAGGCACCGGGCTTTACTTTCCTTTGACCGGAGCGATGGCGATGGCTGATCTGAAAACTACCACCCACCGCGTTGCGGGCGGCTATGACATCGTCATTGCCGAAGCGGGCGACGCGTCGGCTCCCGCAGTCGTGTTCATCCACGGCAGCGGCCCCGGCGCATCGGGCGCGTCCAATTTCCGCGCCAACATTGATGCTTTCGTGGATGCGGGCTATCGCGTGATCCTCCCCGATCTGATCGGCTATGGCGCTTCGTCAAAGCCCGAAGGCCTTGATTACACGCTGCAATTGTTCACTGACACGCTCTATGAAGCGCTGATTGTGCATGACATTACCAGCGCCAGCATGGTCGGCAATTCGCTGGGCGGCGGCATTGCCTTGCTGATGACGTTGGACCATCCCGAATTCACGAAGAACCTCGTGATGATGGCACCGGGCTGCGTGGCAGAGCGTGAGAGCTATTTCGTGATGCCCGGCATCACCAAGATGGTCTCAAACTTCGGCGGCCCGGATTTCAATCTTGCCGAACAGAAGCGACTCGTATCCAACCTCGTCCACCCGGACTTTGCGCCGAACATTTCGGACAAGCTGGTGGCCGAACGCTTTGCCGTGGCGCGCACGCAGCCCAAGGACGTGATCATGCGGATGCGCACGCCCGACCTTTCGCCGCGCCTGTCCGAGATTACGCAGCCGGTTTTCGTGCTGTGGGGCCTGAATGACGAGTTCTGCCCCGAAGCGCACTCCCGCTTGTTCCTCGATCACTGCCCCGATGTGCGCGCGATAACCTTTGGCCGCACCGGCCACTGGGTGCAGGTCGAACGCGCCGCTGAATTCAACGCCTATGCCATCGAGTTCCTCAATGCCCGCCGATAAAATCCAGACTTATGGAGCCGCGCTTTACGAAGCATTGCGCGCGCGCAAGACCATCGCCCCACTGATCGAGCAGGACCCGGCGCTCACGCTGGACGATGCCTATGCGATCAACCTCGATTTCCTGTCGCGCCGCGTGGCCGATGGCGAAAAGGTCGTGGGCAAGAAAATCGGCGTGACCAGCAAGGCCGTGCAGGACATGCTCGGCGTCCACCAGCCCGATTTCGGCTTCCTGACCGACTGGATGCACGTGGATGGCGATATCGACATCGACACCAAGGCGCTGATCGCCCCGCGCGCCGAGGCGGAGATTGCGTTCATCCTCAAGGCCCCACTGAACGGCCCCGGCGTGACCGCCGCCGATGTGCTGGCCGCGACGGAAAGCATCGCGCCCTGCTTTGAAATCGTCGACAGCCGGATTGACGACTGGAAAATCAAGATCGTCGATACCGTGTCGGACAACGCCTCGTGCGGCGTCTATGTGATCGGTGCAGAGCGGCTCGATCCGGCGGGTCTCGATTTGCCCAACCTGCATGTGGCGGTGACCAAGAACGGGGAGCCGCTGTCCGAAGGCTATGGCCATGCGGTACAGGGTGATCCGGCGCAGGCCGTGGCTTGGCTGGCCAATACGCTGGGCGCCTATGGCGTGACGCTCGATGCGGGCGATGTGATCCTGTCGGGCAGCCTCGTCCCCCTCGCCCCGGCGGCAAAGGGTGACCGTTTCGAAATGACCTTGAGCGATGCCAGCGGCCCCCTGGGCACCTGCGTTGCGAACTTCGTGTAAGGATACTTCAATGGCGCGTATCAAGGCCGCAATCATCGGCTCGGGCAATATCGGCACCGATCTGATGATGAAGATGATCAAGTATCCGCAGAACATGGACCTCGCCATCGTCGTGGGCATCGACGAGAAGTCTGAAGGCCTCGCCATGGCGCGTGCGCACGGCATCGCCACCACGCACGAAGGGCTGGAAGGCCTGCAAAAGCACCCGCTGTACAAGGACATCGGCATCGCCTTCGATGCGACCAGCGCCTATGCGCACAAAGTCCATGACGCGGCCCTGCGCGCCGATGGCATTCAGGTGGTCGATCTGACGCCCGCCGCCATCGGCCCATTCATCGTGCCCCCGGTCAACATGGAAGCCAACCTTGGCGCGTCAAACGTAAACATGGTGACATGCGGCGGTCAGGCGACAATCCCGATGGTCGCCGCCGTCAGCCGCGTGGGCAAGGTTCACTATGCCGAGATCGTGGCATCAGTCTCCTCCCGCTCGGCCGGACCCGGCACGCGTGCCAACATCGATGAATTCACCCGCACCACCGCCCGCGCCATCGAAGAAGTGGGTGGTGCCACGCGCGGCAAAGCCATCATCATCCTCAACCCCGCCGAACCACCGATGATCATGCGCGATACCGTGTTCACCCTGTCCGAAGGCGCGGATGAAGACGCGATCCGCCAGTCGGTGAAGGACATGGTGGCCGAGGTGCAGAAGTACGTTCCCGGATATCGCCTGAAGCAGGAAGTGCAGTTCGAACGCTATGGCGACAACAACAAGCTGAAGATCCCAGGGCAAGGCGAATTCAGCGGCGTCAAATCCATGATCATGCTCGAAGTCGAAGGCGCAGGCGACTACCTGCCCAGCTACTCCGGCAACCTCGACATCATGACCGCCGCCGCCAAAGCCACTGGTGAATTGCTCGCCGCGCGGCGCATGGCGGCTGTGGCGTGATACTCGCGGCCCAACTCTCGCGTCCTTGCCCGTTTCCTCCCCCTCCTCTTCAGAGGAGGGGGCTGGGGGGTGGTGGCGATGCACCAGCATCGCGGATGTTTGCGCTGACGTTGAAAACACCACCCCCAACCCCCTCCTCTGAAGAGGAGGGGGCTTTTGACAACCACTTTGCCGCCAACCAATCCGGGGTAATCCAATGACCTCCACCTTCAACGTCGAAGCCGGCGACAAGCTCTATATCCAGGACGTCACCCTGCGCGATGGGATGCACGCCATCCGCCACATGTACGGTATCGATCAGGTCAAGGCGATTGCCTCTGCCATCGACAAGGCCGGTGTTGACGCCATCGAAGTGGCCCACGGTGATGGCCTGTCGGGCGCCAGTTTCAACTACGGCTTTGGCGCACACACCGACTGGGAATGGCTCGAAGCCGTGGCCGAAGTGCTGACCACCTGCGTGCTGACCACGCTAATCCTGCCGGGTGTCGGCACAGTCGAAGAACTCAAGCGCGCCTATGACATTGGCGTCCGCTCGGTCCGCGTGGCGACGCACTGCACCGAAGCAGACGTATCGAAACAGCACATCGGCATCGCCCGCGATCTGGGCATGGACGTCTCGGGCTTCCTGATGATGAGCCACATGATCGAACCGGAACTGCTCGCCAAACAAGCCGTGCTGATGGAAAGCTATGGCGCGCAATGCGTCTATGTCACCGACAGCGGCGGCGCGCTGGATATGGACGGCGTGCGCGCGCGGTTCGAAGCCTATGACCGCGTGCTCAAACCCGAAACGCAGCGCGGCATGCACGCACATCACAACCTGTCGCTGGGCGTCGCCAACTCGATCATCGCGGCCCAGTGCGGCGCAGTGCGCATCGACGCCAGCCTCACCGGCATGGGAGCAGGCGCGGGCAATGCGCCGCTCGAAGTGTTCATCGCCGCCGCCGACCGCAAGGGCTGGAACCACGGCTGCGACGTGATGATGCTGATGGACGCCGCCGAAGACATCGTGCGCCCGATGCAGGACCGCCCGGTCCGCGTGGACCGTGAAACGCTCGCGCTGGGCTATGCCGGGGTCTACTCAAGCTTCCTGCGCCACGCCGAGAAAGCCGCCGAAACATACGGCATCGACACGCGCACGATCCTTGTCGAACTGGGTCGCCGCAAGATGGTCGGCGGGCAGGAAGATATGATCGTCGATGTCGCACTAGACATCCTCAAACAACGCGAGGGCTGACGCCCTCAACCACCACGGCACAACGGACAAAAGTCCAGCCATACCGGGAGAAAACGGATGATCCTCAAGGACAAAGTCGTCATCATCACAGGCGCTGGCCCCGGCATGGGGCAGGCTGCCTGCCGCGGTGCGGCGCGTGAAGGCGCAAAAGTCGTCGTCACCGCCCGGTCGAAGCAGGCCATCGAAGACGTGGCGCACGAGATCGTGGCCGCAGGCGGTGAAGCGATTGCCGTGCCGCTCGACGTGACCGACATGGACCAGTGCAAGGCCGCCGCAAAGGCCGCCGTGGACAAGTGGGGCCGCATCGATGGCCTTGTAAACTCAGCCTATTACCACCCCGATTGGGGTCCGCTGATCGAACATGACGTAGAGCAAGTGCTGCAGGCGTTCGATGTCGGCGCGGCGGGCGCGTTGCGCATGGCCATGGCGGTCTATCCCACGATGAAGGCGCAAGGTTCCGGCTCCATCGTCAACATTTCCACGCTCTGCACGCGCAAGCCGATGCCCGGCGAAGGCGGCTATGGCATGGCCAAGGGCGCGCTGAACCACATGACGCGCCACCTTGCGGTCGAATTCGGCGGCAGCGGCATCCGCGTGAACACCGCGCTGATGGGCTGGATGATGGGCGCGCCGCTGGAAGGCTTCATCAAGAGCCTTGGCGATGGCGCGGACGCTTTCCGCACGCAGCGCGCCAGCGAAATCCCGGTTGGCCACATCCCGCCCGACGCCGATTGCGCCAAGGCGGTGTACTTCCTGCTGTCGGACTACGCTTCGGAAGTCACTGGCGCGATGCTCGATGTGAACGGCGGCGATTGGGTCGCGGCCTGAACGGGAGACGCCACGATGCTGCTCGAATGGATGAAAAGCCACCCCACGCTCGCCGATGATCCGGTATCGGGGCTTGACCCCGATGCCATCACCGTCAGCGATACGGTAGACATCGCCGCCCCGGCCCGCGTGGTTTGGCAGGTCCTGACCGACATGCCACGCTACAACGAATGGAATCCATTCTGCGTAAAGGCGGAATCCACGCTCAAAATGGGCGCGGCGGTGAACATGAAGCTGATGAACTATGCCGTGCCGGGCAGCATCGTGCCCAATTGCGAATACATCTGCGCCAACGATCCCGAACGCCTGCTGTCATGGGAAATGGTCCACAGCGATTTCTGGCCCTACCCCGCCCGCCGCGATCAGGTGATCGAGCCGACGGGGCCGGAATCCTGCCGCTATTTCAGCACCGATGCCTTTCTGGGCGCAAACGGCATCCACGTGTTCCGCTTTGCCGGCCCGTGGGTAAAGCGCGCGTTCGACGATTCTGCCCGCGCGCTGAAGGCCCGCGCCGAAGAGCTTTACGCCCAAGAACAGAAAGCCTGATCAACCATGGCGCTTACCCTGCAACAGTTGTCCGACATCGAGGAAATCAAGGTGCTCAAGCACCGCTATTTCCGAGGCATCGATACCGGCGATCAGGCGCTTCTGGCCGATATCTTCGTCGAGAACGTGTCATGCGTCTACAACGGCGGCACATACAAGGTCTCGCTCAAGGGCCGCGCGCCAATGCTCGAATTCCTCGCCAATTCGTTTCATTCGGGCGCGGCGGCGATGCACATCGGGATCATGCCCGAAGTCCACGTGACCGGCGACAACACGGCCACCGGCATCTGGTATCTGCAGGACGTGTTCATCGATCTGGAAAAGGACGATCACACTTTCGGCACCGCAATCTATACCGACACCTATCGCCGTGAAGGCGGGGTGTGGAAGATCGAAAGCACATATTATGACCGCGTGATCGAAGTGCTGACCAAGTTCAGCCAGACCGGGGGGCGGCTATCGGTTCAGCGCCTTGCGACTACCGGCCGAAAGCCCGATGAACGCACCGACATCAGCCACCTGATTCACTGGGACACTTAAGTCCCTGCGGGTCAGGCAGGCGTCTCCTCCAACTCGGCAATTTCGAAGGCGAAGCTCTTCCACCCGCGTTGGCGGGCTGCGTCATTGGCTGGCGCGCGTTTGCTCTTGGCCTCGGCCAGTGACCGCGCGTGGCCCCAGAATACCTCGGTCTTCCCGCTTTCCAGCATGGCCACGATGCGCCAGTAATGGGTGAACGCACCGGCGGTGGGGCCGATGGTCTTCACATAACCATCGGGCATCCGTGCGGTAAGGTATCGTTTCTTGCGTGCCATCTGTGTGCGTCATCGCGCACGCTGAGCAGCGACGCAAGGCACCCATCACCGTACTCCTGAACTTGTTTCAGGATCCATTTCGCCGATCAGACCAAGGCTCTCGGTCGAGAAATGGACCCCGGATCAAGTCGGGAGTGACGAAGGTGGTGGGACGGTAAGCCAGCGGCTTGTCCTCCCTGCCGCCCTAAACCTTCACCACCCGCATCTTCGGCACAACCGGCGCTGCCGCGTTGAACCAGCGCCACAGACCGGTGCCCGACCGGTGCCCGGCAAGGTCCACCCAATGCCCAAAGCCCGGATCGACATCGGCGCAGACCACCATCACACTGCCATCGGCTTCATACTTTGCCATCGTGTTGTTGACCCACACCCTCTGGTGCACGTGATCGAGCGATTCCATCCACCAGTTGTCCACCTGCAGGTTCCACATGCGGCAATCGGGGATCGGCGTTTCAATCACCAGCGCTTCGCCGGGTTGCAGGTCATAGTAGAAGTGCCCGTACCAGATGTTGGGATCGCCGCCCGCTTTCCAGAAGATCTCCTGCGGCGCATCGTAGAACTGGTTGGGGTGGGCCTTGAACCATTCGGACCAGTTGGCAAAAGTATTGGCCGTGCCGCGCGTCCACGCTGCGGCGGCCATGAGCTGGCGCTCGATCAATTCGGGCGTCAGCAGCGCGGGCACAGCAGGCCCTGCCCCTACGCGCTCGACCACGATGTCGGCAGCCACTTGCGTGGTCTTGTCGTCAAAGGTCTGGCGCACGATCAGCAGCGTCGAATCCCCGGCCAGCGGCAGCCAGTTTCCGGGCTTCCTGTCCTTGCTCACATGAATTTCGAACGTGCCGTCCGGGCCGAACTCCATGTCGGCAAATTCGATCTCGCCGGTCGATGCCATCGTCCCGTCGATGGCATAGCGATTGGCCTTGCTGCCGATGGAGAAATAGGGGACCGAATTGCGCTTTCCGGTGATCCGGTACTCCTGATCGCCGCGCACCACGCATTGCTGGTAAAGGTTGTCGGGGTTGTCCGCCCCGATCTTGATCTTGTCATCGCACAGCAGGAACAGGCGCGGAAAATCGGGATCGGCGCTGTCCACCAGCATGTTCAGCGCGGTGCGCGCCAGACGGCTGAGATAGCGCAAGCCTTCGGCCTGATCGAGCGCGTGGGTCGGGCTGGAAGGCCGCCCCAGCACCTCGCCCGCCTCGGCCAGTTGCGCGCAGAAATTGCGCCATACGTGGTCCAGATGGCCCACTTCGGTGTGGGGATCGGTCATCGCAGTCTCCTTTTTCTGGTGCGCTTCAAACGCTGATGCCAAACACCCACCCCCAGCCCCTCCCTCAAGGGAGGGGAGCAAGACTTATCGAGCCGCAGGCGAGGTTAGTCGCAGCGGGGAG
Organism: Novosphingobium sp. 17-62-19; assembly: GCF_002256775.1. Lineage (GTDB taxonomy): Bacteria > Pseudomonadota > Alphaproteobacteria > Sphingomonadales > Sphingomonadaceae > Novosphingobium. The sequence continues at coordinate 15,303 of NZ_NCII01000064.1, forward strand.
GGTTTCCGGCCTTTCGTGGTTGCAAACACCATCATTCAACCCGCCAGTTGGCCACCATCGATGGTGAACAGCGCGCCGGTTGCCTTGCGGGCCTTGTCACTGGCCAGGAACGCAAACATCTCCGCAATGTCCTCAGGCTCACACGCGCCGTCGAGCAGTTTGGGCGCGTTGCGCATCATCAGCGCCCAATCCACGCCTTCGGGCGGCAGCGTGTCGCGCGTCATCGGGGTCAGCACGTGGCCGGGGCAGATCGCGTTGATGCGCACGCCTTGCGCGGCATATTCGATCGACAGCCCCTTGGTGATCGCCACCACCGCGTGTTTCGATGCCGAATAGGCGATGTTGTAGGGCTGGCCCTGCAAGGCTGCGGTCGACGCAGTGTTCACGATGGCACCCTTGGTCTTGATCAGGTGCGGCATCGCGGCCTGACAGATCACGAACACGCTGGTGGCGTTCACCGTCATCAGCAGATCGAAATCCGCGGAGGTAAATTCGTGCGATGGTCCCCACTTGAGCAGGCCTGCAATGTTGCACACAAAGTCCAGTCCATCGACGGCAGCAGTGTCCACCAGCGCGCGGCAGGTGTCAAAATCGGTGGCGTCATAAGCCTGCACCACCGGCTTTATCGCCATCATCGCGGCGGTTTCTTCCAGCCCTGCAAGATTGCGGTCGCCAATGGTCAGCCGCGCGCCTTGTGCGGCGAACATAATGGCGGTGGCGCGGCCAATGCCCGAAGCCGCGCCAGTAATCAGTCCGCGTTTGCCTTCAAACAGCATGGTATTCTCCCAGAGGTCGCGTCGCTTTTGCGATTGGTATTCAGGCAAAAGGGGCAGACACCACTGCCCGCCCCCATCATGTTCAGAACTTCACGCCTGCGGTCAGGCCATACGTGCGCGGATCGGGGAAGTATCCCACGGTCAGCCCGCCAAAGCCGGGGCCGAAATCGATGAAGTTCGAAGGATCGCGCTCCTTGGTCAGGTTCTTCACCCACAGCGCAAATTCCGCCTTCGCCCCGCCCAGCGGCACTTCGGCAATCGCCGCACGCAGGTTCACGATGGTGCGGCCCTTGGACCTGGTGTTGTTGGCGTTCTGCGCCGAAGCGTTGGGCGTTACCAGCGCATAGGGGAACGTGTAGTAGCCCGAAACATAGTTCACATCGCCATTGATGTTGAACCGGCCCCAATCCCCTTGTGCCACGCGCAAGTCCACGCCTGCCGCTGCGGTCGTCTTGGGCGTGTGCGGAAACGCGCGGTTGTCGGCCACGTTGGTATCCACGCCGTTCACCGCTTCGATGTACGATTTGTATGTAGGATCAAGGAACGCCAGCGAACCGTTGAGCGTCAGTGCATCGGTCGGGCGGATCACCGTTTCGATCTCGAGCCCGCGAATGCGCGCGGCTGCGGCATTGCGTACGATCGATGATGCCGCGCCATTGGCGGTGAACACCGAAAGCTGGATGTCCTTGTGCTCATCCCAGAAGCCCGCAACATTGAGGATGACCTTGCCACCGGCAAGCCGCGTCTTTACGCCCACTTCATAGCTGTCGACCGTTTCGGGCCGATAAGGATTGCAAAGCTCGATGGCTCCGGTCGGGCAATCGGCAGTCGGCGCGCGGAAATCGTTGGTCTCGCCGTTGAACCCGCCGGATTTGAACCCTTGAGCAAAGCGGGCGTAAAGGTTGATGTCCGAATTGGCCTGATAAGCCACGGTGATGGCCGGGTTGAACTTGTTGTATTTGGCATCAGGCACGCCGCCATAGGGAATGTTGGCGACAACCACCGGCGCAAAGATGCCGTTGGCCGCATCGAAGTTCACGCGCAGGAAGCGGCGCACGTCCTTCTTTTCATGCGTATAGCGCCCGCCCACAGTCAGCTTCAACTGATCGGTCACGCTGAAATCCAGCTGCGCGAACGCGGCAAAGGCCTCGGTGTGGGAACCATAGTCTGACTGGAACGAAGACCCACCGCCAAAGAAGCTTTGCGGCCCCAGCGTTTCGGCCTTTTCCTTGTAGTAGAACACCCCGGCCACGTACTTCAGCCGATCATCCATGACCGATCCTGAAGCCTGCAATTCCTGGCTCCAACTGTCAAAGCTGGTGTCGCGCCCGGTAAAAGCCACAGGCAAAGGTGATCCATCAAGATCAATGCGGTCGGCCCATTTCAAATTGCGATAGGCGGTGATCGATTTCAGCGTCGTCGCCCCAAGATCAAGCGTCAGGGTGAGCGCGTGGCCATAAGTGCGCGACCGTTCATAGAGCGGATCAGCGTCAAGCGAACCACTGGATTGACGGTCAGCCTGCTCATAGAGGTCGAGCGGAAAGAACGCCCCGCCAAACGCATAGCCGGGCGAGTTCGGATCAAAGATGTCCTGCGGCAAACCATTGCGGTTGATGCGCACCAGCTGCGCATAATCGGGCCGCTGATCGAACTTCGAATAATCGAACATGTAATCGGCGGTAAAGTTGCTGCCTTCAGGCTTGAAGCGCAGTTGGACCATGCCGCTTTTGCCATCCAGATCGTTGGTCCGCCCGGTGCGCGCCGGGCCTGCGGCCACGGCCTGCGGGAAGGGGTTGGGCGTCAGCTTGATAAAGCCGTCACGCTTTTGAATCTGGCCGGAAAGCTTGAGCGAGAATGGCCCGAACGAAGGCAGATCGATAACCGCACGGCCCTTCACATAGTCGAAGTTTCCATAGCTCAGCTCACCCTTGAACCCCAGCTCACCACTCGGCATCTTGGGCACAAGGTTGACCGCGCCCGCCAGCGCATTGCGCCCATAAAGCGTGCCCTGCGGCCCGCGCAGGATTTCCACGCGCTCAAGATCGGCAACGTCGAAGATCGAGCCTTGCGCTTTGGCGATGTAGACGCCGTTGAGATAGAGGCCGACCGCCGGCTCCCACGTCACCGCCGGATTGATGGTCACAGAGCCGCGAATGGCGATCTGCGAAATGGTCTTGTTCGAGGGCGCGCGCTCAAACTTCACGTTCGGCGCGATGGAACCGAGGCTGTCGATCGAAGTGATGCCGCGGGTTTCGAGGAACTGGCTGCTGACCGCTGAAATTGCGATAGGAACATTCTGAATGTTTTCAGACCGCTTCTGCGCGGTAACGACGATTTCGCCAATGCCGGAATCGTTGGTTACGTCTTGCGCCATTTCTTGCGCGGCGCCCTGGGCAAGTGCTGGTGATGCGATGACGACAGTCGTGCTCAATGCCGTGGCGGCTAACAGGGTCCTCATTGTGTCCTCTCCTGGGGTGGATGCGCTATCGCGTATTCCTGTGTTGCAACTTCCATATGATTTGCCACGATAAATGGCAACACGTTTAGATAACCCGTAGATTTTTGATTGAATCTCTACGCAAAGATGTAAAATTTGCGTCCCGCAGTCGAATGGGAGGCTGATGAACGCCCTACCTTGGCCGGCCCGGTGCGGTTTGCGGCGTGCAAGTGTGTATTTTCGTGACGTTTTGGGCGTTCTATGTGCACCTAGCACTACTTTGGCAGAAATATGATTTTTCGATTCCCAAGCGGCAAATTCCCTGATTCATAGGATTCCATCTGATGGGAGGCTGGAGATGGTGGAA
>NZ_NCII01000148.1 GCF_002256775.1 Novosphingobium sp. 17-62-19
GCGGGCACAAAGTGCGCATCAGAAACTGCACGAGGATGCCGCGCAACAGCATTTCGAAGTCTTCGACCTTCACATTCAGCCCGCGAAGGCGCTGAATGGCCATCGGCACCGATTCTGCGTGAATGGTCGCGATCACCAAGTGGCCGGTTTCGGCCGCCTGGATAGCCTTGGATGCCGTGACGTTGTCGCGAATTTCGCCAAGAACGATGACGTCCGGGTCGCCACGCATGAAGGCCTTGATCGAACGAGCAAAGTCGAGACCCACTGCCTCATTCATCTGCACGTGCGTCACGTACGGGATGCGATATTCGACCGGGTCTTCAGCAGTGTAGATGCACTTCTCGAGACGCTTCATCTCACGGATGGTGGCGTTAAGAGTGGTGGTCTTGCCCGAGCCGGTCGCACCGACGATCAGGACGATACCGTTGCGGTACTCAACAATGCGGCGCCAGGTATCGACTTCGGTGATGCCAAGGCTGGTCAGCGGCATCTGTGCGCGAACCGGATCGAGCAGACGCATGGTGATCTTTTCGCGGCCGTCGGACGGAACGGTAGCGACGCGAACGTCGTAGGGACGACCGCGAACCTGGGTTGAGAAAGAGCCGTCCTGCGGAATGCGCGTTTCCATCGGATCGACACGCGCACGATCCTTGACCATGGCGCAGACGCGGGAATACTGCTCAATCGAGCCGCTGTGACCGATCTTGCGCTTGCCGAGGAAGCGGAAGAACGTCGTGTAGGTCAGCTTGTTCGGCTCGATGTGAATGTCAGACACTTCGCGATAAGCCGCATAGTCGACCAGAAGGTCGAGCACTTCTGCGTCATCGATGGTCTCGGCAACAATCGCACCGGGAAGAAGGTCCGTGCCCTGTGCGTCAGCAACGCTGTCTGGCTCAAGGATCTTCGACATGCCCTGCTCGAACTCATGCCACTTGGCAAAGCTGAACGGGACTTCCACAATCTCACGCCCCTCGACGTAGGGCGTCAGCAGGCTGCGTACCATGTTGAAGCCGCTGGTCGACGAGATCAGCAGCTTGCGATCGGTCTGGGCGTGAATGCAGATGCGGTAGTTGCGCAGGATTTCCTTCGGCAAGCGGACGTCGAAATCAAGGCTCGACGCCAATGCCGCAACGTTCGTCATCTCGATCGCATCGACGATCTTCTCGCGCGGAACGGCGCCGGCTTCAGACAGCGCCAGAGCCACCGACACGCCACGCGCTGCAGCTTCGAACTGCGCGGCACGCGCAATATCAGGATCGAGCAGATTGCTCGCCACGAGCTGGTCAGCGACGCTCAGCGACGATTGCGCTGCAGCCATGGGCTTGCGAGCATTGCTACCGAGCGCGCGCTTCACCAGCGCACGGCGCTGGTCAACCTTGCCGGTCAAATCCCAGGCGGCCTTGATCGCCTTGCCGATAAATCCCATTGAAATTCCCCCCAAGGAGCGCCACGCGCTCCGAAACATTCAGCCCCAGAATGATCACTTAAGGCAGCACGGATCCGCCTTCGACAGCTTGCCACCAGACCCGTCACACGCCTTGACCTGCGAAGGATTCGGCATCGCGGCACGCTTGCGGGCGGCAATGCAAACCCGAAGCCCCTCGGTATCATTGGCCCCGGCCACTGCCAGCAATGCCTTTGCACTGCTGTCCCAAGCCCATGCCGAACGGCCACCTGGCGGCGTCTCGCTCATGTACCCGGAATCAACCAGTACCTGCACGGTCTGTGTGCCACTGCCATCCACGGGAGGCTTGCCGTTGTCGTTCTCGTAGGCTTCAATCGCACGTGCGATCTGGCCCGACTGGTTCAGGTAGTCTGCGGCCTGCGCATCGACTTTGGCCCCGGTAACCGAGCCACCGTAATAGTTCGCGCCGGCGATAGCCAAGCCCACGAACATGATCACCCCGATGATGCCCACCAGAACGTGCGACATGACTTAGTCCTTCCGCACGCCCATGAGACGCTGCACGAGAGCAGGCAGCCGATCCAGAGGACCAGTTGCGGCCGTGAACGCGCAAAATGCGCTACCCACAGCCCAGAAGCTGCGCCACTCGATGCTGTCCGCCTTAAGTGCCAGATAGGCGAAAACGACACACAGCACTGCGTCGAGAACCCGCGCACCCATGCTGACCTTCTTTACGGTCGTGGACATACCAGAATTGGACGTTGGCTTTGCCATCGCATTTCCCCGCGTTAAACCCCGGCAACATCGATAGACCGAACGGACGTTGCCAGCAAGCGAGAGTTTGTCACGGACGTTTTTTACGTCCCATGGGTTCAGATCCGGCTGTAAACCACGTAGTCGCCCGGGTTCGCTTCCCCATAAATCCCGGCGCTATGCACCTGGAAGCAACCGAGGGGCTCCTTGACCATGGCGGTCACGTTCGTGCCAGCCTCGAGCGCCATCTGCGGCACATCATCTCCACGGTTCGCCTGCCTGTTGATCGACTGGCAGACGTGAAGCATCTCGTTCCCATGACCGAGACTGCCAAACACGATATCGGCATAGTAGAGCGAGCTCTCCACATCACCGGAGTACAGAACCCGGAACGGAAAGCCGCCTTCCCCGATGAACGGGTTCAGCGGCAGCGTTTTGAGATAGCCCTTGGGCACAAGCGACATCAGTTGCGTCCGCGCCACCACAGGCACGCCTTCGTCACCGCGGCGCAACGACAGAGCCATGGTGATCTGCGACGTCATTTGCGTCACGGACATGGCCTTGCTGTTGGCCATCGCCTGCATGAAGCGCGGACCGATAAAGGCTGCGCCAGCCAGCGCCAGGGCGATGAACAGCAACACACCGATAATGCCGACAAGGACGTTTACCACTGCTTTCTCCTCCCGCCCGGCACTATTGTCGCACCCGTACGATCTTCAGGCAATCGCAAGCTGGTCGTGTCAGAGTCTTGCGTAGGCGTAGAGCTGGTCCGCTGCCAGGCCAGAGATTGCAGCTGCCCCGACCTTGAAACAACCAGCTGGTCCGGCCGGGATGTCGCTGGCCGTTGCGGCTGTGACATAGCCATAGGTGCCAACGATGTCAGAAGCAGCTGCAGTCTGCTTCACGATCGCGCCACAGAGGCGATCCTGACCCGCTGCCAGATGAGCTACGACAAGCCCTCCTGCGACGCCAGTGGCCTCTCCGTTTCGACCCAGGACAACGATAGCGTCAGGACCTGCAGGGTTATACGGCACAGACTTGAGATACTGCCCCGTCCTCAGACCATCGAGGTTGTAGCCGGCGGTGACTTTCACGTCGTTCTCGGTGTTGGAGTAACTGATCGATGACCCCGACGATCCCGATCAACACATTCGACATGTTCGCCCCCCAGCGATCTCAATTTATGGACATGTAAGCGATGTAATCGCCAGCTGCGAACGCGCCCATTGCAGAGCTCGCACGGGCACAGCCGACGACCTGCTGCGGCATGGTCGTCACGGACGGTACGGTCGCACTGCCACCCCCCTGACGGTTGATATACGAGCACATTTCCGCCTGTTCGGTCGGCAGCTTAGAAGCAACAAATCGGGCAATGCCGGTCGACGACACTCCAGCGTCGGTTACAAGCATCACGGCACCAGCAGTGACAGGATTGACGGGAGTTTCCTCCAGAAAGTCCGGCGCAAGCTCGGACGTGTTGGCCGAGGCGCTAGTCATCGTCTCCTGCTCGCGATTGCGAACATTGACAGCCTTGGCCGTGGTCGAAAGCGTCTGTATCAAGCCACTGGCGCGCGCCTCGGTCATGGCATCGGACGTCAACGGACCGAAGTACGACGCTCCAGCCAGCGACAAGCCGACGAACAGCACGATCCCGACAATTCCGAGAAGCACGTTAGCCATTGGAAATACCCCCAGTCATCATGGATATAGCGCTCCACAATGTCCGTCAAACGATGTGTTCATGCAAAGAGGGGCGAGATTGCTCCCGCCCCTCATTACCGGTTCACCGATCACGAAAGATCAGGAGTTGGCATACGCCGTGTACGTCCCGGCGACGTTCGCGCAGCCCGTAGCCGAGTTGCCGATGGCAGCGATGTTCGCTGCAGTCGGAACGGTCGTGCCCGTACCGCCGGTCTGCTTGTGGATCGCCTCGCAGATCGCCTGGGCGTTGGTCGAAAGAGGCATCGTGATGCGCTTGCTCGACGCGGTCGGGCCATCGCTGATCGAGATCGCGCCCGTACCGGCCGGATTGGACGGAACCGCCTTCAAATACTGGCCGGTGACCAGTTCGGTGTAAGAAGCCGTAGGCGTCGTCGGGCCGGAAATGGCCGAGTTGGTGGCGGACTTGCCTTCCTGAACCTGGTACATGTTGACCGCGCTGCTGACCTGCGAAACCGCCTGAACAGCCGCCGAGGCCTTAGAATTGTTGGTCGACTCCTGGAAGCGCGGACCGAGGAAGAGTGCACCAGCCAGTGCAAGGCCGATGAACAGAATGACACCGATGATGCCGATCAACACGTTACTCAAGGTAATTCCCCCTTAGTTAGATGCGGACATAAACGTCCGTATCAAATTGCCCACGAGGACCGTAAGGGACACTTACCTTAGCGACAATACCCCCCTCGGACATAAGACACATTCTCTTACAATGAAAAAGGGAGCCCATTGCTGGACTCCCCTTCCCACTGACGGTGGAGACCGTGTCAGATACGGGCGTAAGCGTAGTTGGTGCCGGTGACCAGAGCGCCAACCACAGCCGAGGTCTTGAAACAACCGGTCGGGTTGGTCGGCAGCGCGCCGGCGGTGGCAACGGTCGGTGCGGTGTCGACCGAGTTGGTCTGCTTCGAGATCGCGTTGCAGATCGCGTCGGCGTTGGTTGCGAGCGGCATGACCACCAAAGCGGCGTCAGCGCCGGCAGCGGAAGTGCCGGCGGCCGAGATAAACGTCGGTTCGGCTGTGCCAGCGGGGTTCGACGGCGCCGACTTCAGGTAGTTCGTGCCGGTCAGCGCGGCCAGAGTTTCATTCGAGATGATGCTCTTGCCTTCCTGAACGCGATACATATTGGCCCCACATTCTCCAAGTAAGTCGCTGATTTCGCTGTCGTAATCGTGATATTTCGCATATAAATCATGGCGTTGACGGCTGCGAGGGGCGCGTTTCATG
>NZ_NCII01000001.1 GCF_002256775.1 Novosphingobium sp. 17-62-19
CGGGCCACCGGCACAGGTTTCGCGCTGGGCGTGGGGCGGCTGGGCGCTGCGGGCAGTCCGTTGCTGGCGGGCACCCTGTTTGGCTGGTTGGGAGACGACAAGCTGTTGACGGTGTCTATCATTATGGCGATGGGCTCGGTTATCAGCCTCGCGCTGTTTCTGATGCTGCCTGAGCGCGATGGCGACGACGTGATGTCTGAATAGCTTGCCGAGTAAGATCAGTTCATCAACAAGCTGTTACCCCATGAAGACCCGCACTGGTTTGGCCTTTCTGCGCAATGCCACCCTTTTTGCGCCGCACGGTTGAGCGCAAGGCCGGTTCGGGCAAGGATGCTGGCATGAAACACGCTATCATCCTTGCTCCGCTGGCCTTTGCCCTGATCTCTGCGGCCCCTCCCAGAGGCCCCGAAGCGGTCGCCGAAGCCGCCTTGCGCGCCGCACCCGTGTTTGATGGGCACAATGATGTGCCCGAACAATTGCGCGAACGTCGCAAGGACATGATCGAAGGCTTCGACTTCCGGGACACCCGCAACACAGGCGATGCGTCCAAGGGCCTGCCGCCGATGATGACCGACACCACACGAATGCACGCAGGCAAAGTCGGCGCGCAATTCTGGTCGGTCTATGTCTCGGCCAATCTGCCCGAACCGCAGGCGGTGCAGGCAACGCTGGAACAGATCGACGTCACGCAGCGGCTGATCGCACGCTATCCGGCAGACATGCAGTTTTGCACCGATAGCAAATGCGTCGAAGCCTCAGGCAAGGCCAGGCGCATCGGCTCGCTGATCGGCATGGAGGGCGGCCATTCGATCGGCGGATCGCTGGCTGTGCTGCGCCAGATGCATGGCCTTGGTGCGCGGTACATGACCCTGACGCATTTCAAGAACACTGCCTGGGCCGACAGCGCCACTGACGCTCCGGCTCATGATGGCCTGACGCCGTTTGGCGAGAAGGTGGTGCTCGAGATGCACAGGCTTGGGATGCTGGTGGATCTGGCGCATGTGAGTGAGGCGACGATGCGCGATGCGCTGGCGCTGGGTGGACCACCGCCGATTGTCAGCCATTCCAACGCGCGGGCGATCAACGATCATGCGCGCAACATCTCTGATGCCAGTCTCACGCTGATCGGCAAGGCAGGCGGGATCGTGATGGTCAACTTCTATCCGCCCTATGTGGTTGAAGCCGCACGGCAATGGACGGCGATGCGCGAAGCGGAAGCGGCGCGGTTCAAGGCGCTCTACCGAGGCGATCCGTTGGCAGAGACGGCGGCGCTGACGGCGTGGGAAAGGGCCAACCCGATGCCGCGTGGCAGCGTGAAGGACGTTGCCGATCACATCGATCACATCGCCAAGCTGATCGGTTCAGATCATGTCGGTCTGGGCGGTGATCTTGATGGCGTGGACAGCACGGTTGCGGGGTTGGAGGATGCGAGCAGCTATCCCCGGCTGTTCGTTGAACTGGCGCGGCGAGGCTGGTCGCAGACCGATCTCGAAAAGCTGGCGAGCCGCAATATGTTGCGGGTGATGAAGGCGGCAGAGGCTTTTGCAAACGCTCATCGCGCCGATGCGCCGCTAGAAAACGAGACGGCATTCTGATTGCAAAAGTCGCTCGACGGCATCGCGGACACTCGGCTAGGATTGTTCGGTCTAATAACTATCTGGACGGAGAGAATCATGTTCACCCACACCTTCCTTGGCACCAACGATATCGATCAGTCGCGCACGTTCTACACTGCCGTTATGGGCGCGCTGGGTCACGCCACGGCTGTGCCACTGCCGCATGGTACGGCCTTTCCGTCCGCTAATGGCGCGCTGGTCGTGGCCAAGCCTGCGAATGGGGAACAGCACACTGTTTCTAACGGCCACACACTTGGCTTCAAGGCGACCGATTCGTCCGTGGTTGATGCATTTCACGCTGCGGGCCTCGCCAATGGCGGGACGTGCGAAGGTGAACCGGGTGTTCGCGTGAATTCGCCCGGCCAGCAGTATGGCGCCTATCTGCGCGATCCTGATGGCAACAAAATTTGTGCTTTTGCCCCCAATCCAGGCGCGTGAGCCAATGTAACACTGCCCCGGTTCGAGACCGGGGCGGTGTTACAAGTCAGTAATAGCGTAAGGCACCAGGTCACGCGCGTGGGGATCAACCAAAATCGCGCGGTCGCTGGGTGGAAAGGCGCGCTGGTCGCATGTGTCGCGCGGGCAGATTCGGCAGGAGATGCCGATGCGGGTGACCGCTTCGGGCCGCGCAAGATTGATCCCGTCGGCATAGATGAACTCGTCTGCCAGTGCGGCTTCGCAACCCAGAGCCACAGCATAGCGGCGCGGTGGGCGGTAGTAGCTGCCTGAGGGTTTGACGAGGCCTTTGGCGATCGAGACATAGCGCACACCGTCTGGCATTTCGGCCGCCTGCACATGGATGCGGTCTGGGATCGCCACAGCTTCATGCACCACCCATAGCGGGCAGGCGCCACCGAACCGGGCGAATTGCAGGCGCGTGGCGGAATGGCGCTTGGTGATGTTGCCAGCCATGTCCACCCGGCAGAAGAACATCGGAATACCGCGCGCCTGCGGGCGTTGCAGCGTCGACAAGCGGTGGCAGACCTGTTCGAAACTAGCGCCGAAGATCAGGCGCAATTGGTCTATATCGTGGCGGAGTGCGCGTGCGCGCGTGCGGAACCACTCGTAAGGCATGATCAGTGCGCCTGCGGCATAGTTCCCGAGACCGACGGTAAGAAGTTGGCGGGCGGCGGCGGACTGCAAGGTGGCCTCACCCACGATCTGTGCAATCTCGTCGTGCAGCCCTTCGGCGGCCAGTTGATAGGCCATCTGGAATCGCCCGCTTTCAATTGGCTGGTTGGGGTCCAGTGTCAGGCGGCGTGCCTGCGGATCGAAACGCCGCATGGCTCCGCCGCTGACCTGTTCCACCGCGATACCTCGGCTTTCCAACCAGATCGCCATTTGCCCCATCGTGGGGGACATACCGGTGCCGGACAAGTGCACCGCAAGACGCTCTGCCGCGCGGTCTATGCTGTCGACGTAGTTGTTGGCGTGATGGAACCAGTCGCGCACTTCTTCCCAGGGCAGGCGGCCGCCGGTGACGTTGTCGGACCCTAAAGCCTCGTCGATGGCCTCCAGTCGCTGCACTGAGCGGCGATGTTGTCCCCACAGCGTGGCGAACGCCTGAGCAAAGGCCGGGTACTGTTCGGCCACGCGCTCTACCTGATCACCGGGAAGCACTGCGCCAATCATCGGGTCAGCCGTGGCATCGCGCAGTGCTGCAAGCACCGGTTCAACGCGGTCTGCGGCAAAGTCCTGCCATTCCACCGGGAAGCTCTGCTGCAAACGGTCGGTAAGAGATGGCGTCAACGGGCGTTCGTCATTTTCGATTTGCGAAAGATAGGACGCGCTGATGCCCAGCAATGCGGCCATCTCGCCTTGCCGCAGCTTGCGTGTGGTGCGCAGAGCTTTGAGCTGTTCGCCTGCGAAAAGGCGGCGTCTGGCCATTTCCTGTCGTCCGATTTTGCAAAGTGATCCTTCGCAAGTTTGCAGAATAACATTGGACTTGGCAAGCGCAGTGACGCACTTGGAAGGCCGATCCGTGGTCTGGTCCTAGCTGGACTGCGGTTGCGGCTCCGGCCCATACCCCGGGGAGGGGGTGCGGGCCGGGGTCGCGCGTAGGTTCTCGGTCGTTTTGCGATGGCCAATCAGCAAAGGGTGCAAGCATGTCCGCCAATATCGCCGAAATGGAAAAGCGCCGTCAGGCGGCGCGCATGGGTGGCGGGCAGAAGCGCATCGATGCGCAGCATTCCAAAGGTAAGCTAACTGCGCGCGAACGCCTGAAAGTGCTGCTCGACGAAGGCAGCTTTGAAGAAGTTGACATGTATGTTGAACACAACTGCGTCGATTTCGGTATGCCGGATACGGTCATTCCGGGCGATGGGGTGGTCACGGGATCGGGCACGATCAATGGCCGTCTCGTCTATGTGTTCAGCCAGGACTTCACCGTGTTCGGCGGTTCACTTTCTGAACGCCACGCACAGAAAATCTGCAAGATCATGGACACGGCGCTAAAGGTCGGTGCGCCGGTGATCGGCCTCAATGACTCTGGCGGTGCGCGCATTCAGGAAGGTGTGGCTTCACTTGGCGGCTATGCCGAGGTGTTTCAGCGCAACGTGCTGGCATCGGGCGTGGTGCCGCAATTGTCGCTGATCATGGGGCCGTGCGCGGGCGGTGCGGTCTATTCGCCAGCGATGACTGACTTCATCTTCATGGTGAAGGACAGCAGCTACATGTTCGTAACTGGTCCTGAAGTGGTCAAGACCGTCACCAACGAAGTCGTCACGCAGGAGGAGTTGGGCGGCGCGGTCACGCATACGACCAAGACGTCTGTGGCCGATCTTGCGCTGGAAAACGACATCGAAGCGCTGCTGGCTGCGCGTGATTTCTTCGATTACCTGCCGCTGTCGAACCGTCACGATGTGCCGGAGCGGCCAACGTCAGACCCCTATGACCGGCTGGAACACAGCCTTGACAGCATCGTGCCTGCATCGGCCAACCAGCCCTACGACATGCATGAAGTGATCCGCAAGACGGTGGACGAGGGCGAGTTCTTCGAAGTCCAGCCCAAGCACGCGGGCAACATCATCTGCGGTTTTGGGCGCGTTGAAGGTCGCACTGTGGGCATCGTGGCGAACCAGCCGATGGTGCTGGCGGGCGTGCTGGACATTAATTCGTCCAAGAAGGCGGCACGATTTGTGCGGTTCTGCGATGCCTTCAGCATCCCGATCGTGACGTTTGTTGATGTTCCCGGCTTCCTCCCCGGTACCGCGCAGGAACACAACGGCATCATCAAGCACGGCGCAAAGCTGCTGTTCGCCTATGCCGAGGCAACCGTGCCAAAGATCACGGTCATCACTCGCAAAGCCTATGGCGGTGCCTATGACGTGATGGCCTCAAAGCACTTGCGCGGCGATTTGAACTACGCATGGCCCACCGCCGAAATCGCGGTGATGGGCGCCAAGGGTGCTGTTGAGATCATCTTCCGTGGCCTTTCGGCAGAAGCCATCGCGGAAAAGACCAAGGAATACGAAGACCGCTTCGCCAACCCCTTCGTAGCAGCAAGCAAGGGCTTCATCGACGAGGTGATCCATCCGCATTCGACCCGCCGTCGCGTTGCTCTTGGACTGCGCAAGCTCAAGACCAAGAGTCTTGAGAACCCGTGGAAGAAGCACGACAACATTCCGCTCTAAGGCGCTGGCAAGTTTGGGAAGTTTGATATGACCGACATCTACATCGTCTCGGGCGCGCGCACCGCCATCGGTTCGTTCGGCGGCGGCCTTGCCTCCATGCGCCCGGCTGAGACCGGCGCAATTGTGATCAAGGAAGCCATCGCCCGCGCCGGGATCAGCGCTGACAAAGTGGAGAACGTAGTGATCGGCACCGTCGTGCCGACGCAACCCAAGGATGCCTATGTCAGCCGCGTGGCGGCCGTGAACGCGGGTGTTCCGATCGAAGCGCCCGCAATGAACGTGAACCGGCTGTGCGGTTCGGGCCTGCAGGCCATCGTTTCGGCGGCGCAGGGCATTGCGCTGGGCGAGCAGGACATTGCCATCGGCGGCGGCGCTGAGAGCATGTCGAACGCGCCGCATATGGTGCTGACCGCGCGCAACGGGCAGAAGATGGGCGATCAGGTGCTGATGGACGCCATGTTGGGCGCGCTGCACGATCCGTTCGAAGGCTTCCACATGGGTGTGACGGCAGAGAACGTGGCGGAACGCTGCGGGATCAGCCGCGAAGAGCAGGACGCGGTTGCCGCTGAAAGCCAGAGGCGCGCTGCTGCTGCCATTGCGGCGGGTTACTTCAAAGAGCAGATCGTCCCGGTCGAGATCAAGACCCGCAAGGGTACGGTTGTTTTCGACACTGACGAGCATGTGCGCGGCGACACGACCGCCGAAAGCCTTGCTGGCCTGAAGCCGGTGTTCAAGAAGGACGGCACGGTTACCGCAGGCAATGCCAGCGGCATCAATGACGGCGCGGCGGCGGTCGTTTTGGCCAGCGGCCAGGCGGTGGCAGAACACGGCCTGAAGCCGATGGCGAAGATTCTCGCGTGGGGCCACGCTGGCGTTGAACCCGGCGTCATGGGCCTCGGCCCGGTCAAGGCAGTGCCGGTGGCATTGCAGCGCGCAGGTCTGACGCTTGAGCAGATCGACGTGATCGAGGCTAATGAAGCTTTTGCTGCTCAGGCTTGCGGCGTGGCTAAGGAACTGGGTTTTGATCCTGCAAAGACCAACCCCAACGGTTCGGGCATCTCTCTGGGCCATCCCATCGGCGCAACGGGCGCGATCCTGACCATCAAGGCGATGTACGAGTTGCACCGCACCGGCGGACGTTTTGGCCTGATCACCATGTGCATCGGCGGCGGTCAGGGCATCGCGATGGTAGTCGAGAGGGTTTGACGATGAAGCTGGGTCGCCTGAACCATGTCGGCGTTGCAACGCCTGATATCGATGCTTCCATTGCGTTCTACCGCGATGTGATGGGCGCGTCTGACATCACCGAGCCGTTCGTACTGGAAAGCCAGCAGGTGCGGGTGTGCTTTGTGAATACGCCGGGTGAGAACGGCACGGCAGGCACGCAGATCGAGCTGATCGAGCCGACCAGCCCGGACAGCGCAGTGGGCAAGTGGCTCGCGGCCAATCCTTTGGGCGGCCAGCACCACCTTTGCTACGAAGTGCCTGACATTCACGAGGCCAAGGCCTGGTTTGAAAGTCAGGGTAAGCGTGTGCTGGGCGAGCCGCGCATCGGCGCGCACGGGACGCTGATCTTCTTCGTCCACCCCAAGGACATGGGCGGGCAACTGACCGAGATTATGGAAGTGCCGAACGAGGCACATTGAGTAAAGTTGAGCCGTCACCCTGAACTTGTTTCAGGGTCCATCGTGCAACCGGCACGGCGGTTCGAGTGGCGAAATGGATGCTGAAACAAGTTCAGCATGACGATCTTGTGGGATTACGCGATGAGCGAGAAGACACTGGCAGACTGGCAGGCCGCTGCCGCCAAGGAAGTCAAAGGCAAGGACCTGACGTGGCAAACGCCCGAAGGCATCGCCGTCAAGCCGCTCTACACGGCAGAGGATGTGACCGTCGATCCCGGCCTACCCGGTTTCGCGCCGTTCACGCGCGGCGTGCGCGCCTCGATGTATGCCGGGCGTCCCTGGACCATCCGTCAGTACGCGGGCTTCTCCACCGCCGAAGAGTCGAACGCCTTCTACCGGCGCAACCTTGCTGCGGGCCAAAAGGGCCTCTCGGTCGCCTTCGATCTTGCCACCCACCGCGGCTATGACTCCGACCATCCCCGCGTCACTGGCGATGTCGGCAAGGCAGGCGTTGCCATCGACTCCGTCGAGGACATGAAGATCCTGTTCGACGGAATTCCGCTCGATCAGATGTCGGTCTCGATGACCATGAACGGCGCGGTGATCCCCATCCTCGCGTTCTTCATTGTGGCAGGCGAAGAGCAGGGCGTTGACCGCAAGCTGCTCGATGGGACCATCCAGAACGACATCCTCAAGGAGTTCATGGTCCGCAACACCTATATCTACCCGCCCGAACCTTCGATGCGGATCATCTCGGACATCTTCGGCTACACCAGCCGCGAAATGCCCAAGTTCAACTCGATCTCGATTTCCGGCTATCACATGCAGGAAGCGGGCGCGACGCAGGTGCAGGAACTTGCGTTCACTATCGCGGACGGCATGGAATACGTGAAGTACGGCGTGGCATCGGGCCTCGATATCGACAAGTTCGCCGGCCGCCTGTCGTTCTTCTTCGCCATCGGCATGAACTTCTTCATGGAAGTGGCCAAGCTGCGCGCCGCGCGCGTGCTGTGGCACCGCGTGATGACCAAGCTGGGCGCGCAGGACGAACGCTCCAAGATGCTGCGCACCCACTGCCAGACTTCGGGCGTGTCGTTGCAGGAGCAAGACCCCTACAACAACGTCATCCGCACCACGATCGAGGCGATGGCCGCGATGCTGGGCGGCACCCAGTCGCTCCACACCAACGCGCTCGACGAAGCCATCGCGCTGCCCACCGACTTCTCCGCACGCATCGCGCGCAACACGCAGATCGTGATCCAGGAAGAGACCGGCATGTGCAACGTGGTCGATCCGCTGGGTGGGTCGTACTACATCGAAAGCCTGACGCAGGAACTGGTCGACAAGGCTTGGGAGATCATCGAGCGCGTCGAGAGCGAAGGCGGCATGGCCAAGGCCGTTGCCGCTGGCTGGCCCAAGGCGATGATCGAGGAAGCTGCTGCCGGGCGGCAGGCGCGTGTTGACCGGGCCGAGGACGTGATCGTCGGCGTGAACAAGTATCGCCTTGCCACCGAAGATCTGCTCGAAACGCTCGACATCGATAACGACAAGGTCCGTCAGGGCCAGATCGCCCGCCTCAAGTGGGTGCGCGAAACCCGCGATGAAACGAAGTGCCGCGCTGCGCTGAACGCCCTCACCGAAGGCGCAAAGACCGGCGGCAACTTGCTCGAACTCGCCGTGGAAGCCGCGCGCCACCGGGCGACGCTGGGCGAGATTTCGGACGCGATGGAAGTCGTATTCGGCCGCCACGGCACGTTCCCGACGCCGGTGAAGGGCGTCTACGGTTCGGCCTACGCCGGAGACAGCCGCTACCAGCAGGTGGTCGATGGCGTCGAAGCCGTGACCCGCCGCCTTGGCCGCACCCCGCGTATGCTGGTCGCCAAGATGGGCCAGGACGGCCATGATCGCGGCGCAAACGTGATCGCCTCGGCCTTTGGCGACATGGGCTTTGACGTAACCAGCGGCCCACTGTTCCAGACGCCTGAGGAAGCCGCGAAACTGGCGCTGGAAAAGGACGTGGACGCCATCGGCGCATCGTCACTCGCCGCCGGACACAAGACACTGATCCCCGAACTGATCGGGCACCTGCGCGCGGCAGGCCGGAGCGACATCAAGGTCGTCGCAGGCGGCGTTATTCCACCGCAGGACTACGACTTCCTGCGCGAGGTTGGGGTGCAGGGCATCTACGGTCCGGGCTCGAATGTGGTGGAATGCGCTGCGGACATGCTGCGCCTGCTGGGGCACAATATGCCGCCCGTAGGGGAAGAAAATTGAGAGTGCTTTTTGCGCACATTAGTTGGATGCCAGAGTATTCAGGCGATCCCGGTGAACCCTTGTTTTCAACTCACGGCTGGGTTGTTGGTAAGGGCGATGCGCATGAGCGGGCAAATTTCAAAGCTATTCGTGGGCGTGTCTACGGATATGTACCCGTCCGCGAGAAATTGCGGAGCAAGATACCTGGTAACATCAATTTAGAAAAACTGGGCGCTGATAAGGCGTCAACGTCGGTATCGGGCGTTACGGTCATTTGGTTCGCCAACAACCCTGATCGGCAGGCAGAAGCCTATATTGTTGGTTGGTATCGCAATGCCACGGTTTACAGAGAACTGCGATATATTGATGATATTGAGTACCGTATTGAATGCAGAGCCGACGATGCCATTCTGGTTGCCGAAGGTATGCGAGACTTTCGAATACCGCATGTGCGCTCGTTAGCTGGACAGGCAGCTGGGTACGGATATGGGCAGTCGAGCCTTTGGTATGCGGAAGGGCTGGACGGATTCAAGGCTGACGTTGCCCTATACATTGATTCGGTAGAGCACAATCTGGTGCGAGTGGCTGGCGAGAAGAGCCAATCGGGCGGTGATGCTATCAATGATTTGGATGATATGCCGATAGGCAACGCATCACCTCAGAAGCTCACAGGTACGGCAACTTTCTTTCCTAGAGATTCTAGAGTTCGCCAAGCAGTTGTCGCTCGCTCAAAGGGCTTTTGTGAATACTGCGGTGAACTCGGCTTTGAGCGGCTGGATGGCTCACATTTCATTGAAGCTCATCACATCATAAGCCTCGCAGAGCAGGGGCCAGATACGATGGCAAACGTCATTGCACTTTGCCCTAATCATCACCGCCAAGCACATTTCGGTCGGAACAAGCAACAGCTCGAAGCGGCATTCCTCACCAAACTAAGCGAAATTCAAGGTGCCTGAAATGTTCAAGAAAATCCTCATCGCCAACCGTGGTGAAATTGCCTGCCGTGTGATCAAGACGGCGCGTCGCATGGGTATTGCCACCGTCGCGGTCTATTCCGATGCCGATGCCCGCGCGCCGTTTGTGCAGATGGCCGATGAAGCCGTGCATATCGGGCCTGCGCCTGCCGCGCAGTCGTATCTGATCGCTGACAAGATCATCGCAGCGTGCAAGCAGACGGGCGCCGATGCCGTCCACCCCGGCTACGGCTTCCTGTCCGAACGCACCTCGTTTGCCGAGGCTCTGGCGGCTGAAGGCATCGCGTTTGTCGGGCCTCCGGTGAATGCCATTGCGGCGATGGGCGACAAGATCGAATCCAAGAAGCTGGCGATGAAGGCGGGCGTGAACGTCGTGCCCGGCTTTGTGGGCGAGATCGAGGATACCGAACATGCCGTGCGTATCTCGGAAGAGATCGGCTATCCGGTGATGATGAAGGCGTCTGCGGGCGGCGGCGGCAAGGGCATGCGCCTTGCCTATTCCGAGCAGGACGTGCGCGAGGGCTTTGAGGCCACCAAGCGCGAGGGGCTGAACTCGTTCGGCGATGACCGCGTGTTCATCGAAAAGTTCATCCTCAACCCGCGCCACATCGAGATCCAGATCCTGGGCGATAAGCACGGCAATATCCTCTACCTCAACGAGCGCGAATGCTCGATCCAGCGCCGCCACCAGAAGGTGGTGGAAGAAGCGCCATCGCCGTTCGTCACGCTCAAGATGCGCAAGGCGATGGGCGAACAGTGCGTCGCTTTGGCCCGTGCGGTTGGGTACTATTCGGCGGGCACGGTGGAACTGATCGTTTCGGGCGCTGATCCCACGGGCGAAAGCTTCTACTTCCTCGAAATGAACACCCGCTTGCAGGTGGAGCATCCCGTTACCGAGGCGATCACCGGCATCGATCTGGTCGAACAGATGATCCGCGTCGCCTATGGCGAAAAGCTGGCGATGACGCAGGACGACATCAAGATCGACGGCTGGGCCATCGAAAACCGCGTCTATGCCGAAGACCCTTATCGCGGGTTCCTGCCATCGACCGGTCGCCTGATCCGCTATCAGCCGCCAGTCGCCGGTTGGGAAGATGATGGCGCGGAAAATGGCCGTCGCGGGCTTGATGGCGTGCGCGTGGACGATGGCGTCTATGAAGGCGGTGAAGTCTCGATGTTCTATGACCCGATGATCGCCAAGCTGATCACGTGGGGGGAAACGCGCGACGAGGCGGCGGACAAGCAGATCGCGGCGCTTGATGCGTTCGAAATCGAGGGCCTTGGCCACAACATCGATTTCGTCTCGGCCATCATGCAGCACCCGCGCTTCCGCTCGGGCGAACTGACCACAGGCTTCATCGCCGAGGAATATCCCGATGGCTTCCACGGTGCGGCCACCTCTGACGAACTGAAGCAGACGCTGGCCGCACTGGCAGGCTTCCTCGCCACGGCTCGGTCAGACCGCGCTCGCCGCGTGGACCAGCAACTGGGTGACGAGCTTGATCCGCCTTACGAATGGGCAGTGAAGATTGGCGATGCGACCTTTGCGGTCATGCTAGACGAAGACGAAGTGACGGTAGATGGCACGGCCATTGACCTCGCGCTGGAATACACGCCGGGCGACCGCGTGGTGCATTGCGAGATCGACGACAAGCCGCTCTCCGTGAAGGTTGAACCCACCCGCGCAGGCTTCAAGCTGACCACGCGCGGCGCGATCCATCAGGTGCAGGTGCTTCCGGCGCACATCGCGCCCTACACGCAGCACATGATCGAAAAGATCCCGCCCGATCTTTCGAAGTTCCTGATTTGCCCGATGCCGGGCCTGCTGGTCACGCTCAACGTGGGCGAGGGCGATGCAGTGGAAGCGGGGCAACCGCTTGCCGTGGTCGAGGCGATGAAGATGGAGAACATCCTGCGCGCCGAGAAATCGGGCAGGGTGAAGTCGGTCAACGCCAAGGCGGGCGATAGTCTCGCGGTGGATGCGATCATTCTTGAGATGGAGTGAGGCTTGGCGCGGTAGCGCCTTGCCTCCACCACCCCCAACCCCCTCCTCTTCAGAGGAGGGGGCTTTCTTATGCCTGGAAGATCTTCCCCGGATTGAACAGGTTGTCCGGGTCCAGCGCGCGTTTGATCGTGCGCATCACGTCCACCGCGTCCTCGCCAAGTTCATCGATCAGGCACTGCTGCTTGCCGATGCCGATGCCGTGCTCGCCCGTGCAAGTGCCATCCATCGCCAGCGCATGGGCGACCATGCGTTTGTTCAACGCCTCCACTTCGGCCATCTCGTGCGGGGCGTCCGGGTCGATCGAGAAGATCAGGTGGAAGTTGCCATCGCCCACATGGCCGACGATCGTCGCAGGAACGCTGCACACATCAAGGTCAGCGCGGGTAGCGAGGATGCATTCGGCAAGGCGGCTCATCGGCACGCAGACATCGGTCGTCAGGCCGATGGCTCCGGGACGCAGGGCGACTGCCGCGTAATAGGCCTCATGCCGCGCGCGCCACAGGCGGTTGCGGTCCTCGGCCAGCGTCGCCCACTGGAATTCCCCACCGCCGTTGGCAGCAGCGAGGGCCTTGACCGTCTCCACTTGCTCGGCCACACCCGCCGCGCTCCCGTGGAATTCGAAGAACAGCGTCGGCGCTTCGGGCAAGCCCAGCCTTGAGCGCAAATTCACAGCGCGGACCTGCATCGCGTCGAGCAGTTCGATCCGCGCCATCGGTACGCTGCAGTGGAACGCCTGCACCACCGTCTCGACCGCACCCGCCAGAGTCTCGAACGAACATGTGGCGGCAAGAATGGCCTCTGGAACCGGGCTAAGGCGTAATGTGATGCCGGTGATAACGCCCAAGGTGCCTTCGGACCCGATGTAGAGGCGCGTCAGGTCATATCCGGCAGCGGACTTCTTCGCACGCCTGCCGGTGCGGATCACCTTGCCTTGCGCGGTCACCACTTCCAGCCCCAGCACCACCTCGCGCATCGTGCCATAGCGCACGGCATTGGTGCCCGATGCCCGAGTCGATGCCATGCCGCCGATGGTGGCGTTCGCGCCGGGATCGATCGGGAAGAACAGTCCGGTATCGCGCAGTTCCGCATTCAACGCCTCGTGCCGGATGCCCGGCTGCACGGTGCAATCGAAGTCCGCATGATTCACGCTGAGCACCGCATCCATGCGTGACAGGTCGAGGCTAACACCACCTTCGAGGGGGAGTATGTGCCCTTCAAGCGATGTTCCGGCACCATAAGGCACGATGGCAACACCTGCCTCACGGCACAGATTTACGCAATCGACCACATCTTGCGTCGATGTTGCATAGACCACCGCATCGGGCAGGACGGTCGGATAATGCGATTCGCTCGCCCCATGCTGTGCCCGAATTGCCTCGCCCGTCTGGAAGATTGCTCCGAAACGCTGTTCCAACGCGTCCATAAATCCCGGAGGGATTGGGCGCGGGCAAGGGGCAAAATTCGTTTCCATACTTCCACCTAGCGGCCATTTCCGCCTTTTTGAATGTATGCGCCCTTTTGGCTATGGCGCAAAACCGTTCAGGCAGGATAAAGCGCGCAGGCGTGATGAGGAGTCCGTGGCTTCGTGATGTCGCGAGGACCGGTTTAGAACAGGGCAGGTATGCAGATGAGCAAGTTGACGGGTGCAGTGCTGATTGCAGGTCTCACGGTTTCGGCGCTGGCGGGCGGAACGGCTTTTGCACAGGCCAAGGGTGATCCGGTTGCGGGCAAAAAGGTGTTCATGCGCTGCGTCGCTTGTCATGCCGTACAGCCTTCTGCCGGTCCGAAGATGGGACCGAACCTCTCTGGCATCGCCGGTCGTAAGGCAGCGGCAGTTCAGAATTTCAAGTATTCTGCCGCCCTGAAGAAGGCCAATCTCAAGTGGGATGATGCCACGCTCGACAAGTGGTTGGCCAAGCCTTCAGCAGTCGTGCCGGGCAATTCGATGGCATTTGCCGGCCTGCCAAATCCGGCAGATCGCGCGAACGTCATTGCTTACCTGAAGAAGCCGGTTCCCTAAGGCGTCACGATATTGAAGGCAGGGTCCGGTTTGTCGAGCCAGCCGATCAGGCGGGCGAACGCTGCCGGGTCCCCTTCGATCTTCGCCTCGCCTGAGGCGATTTTGTTTGCCAGCGGCTGGCCTGAGAATAGCGCCGCAAGCAGATCGGCATAGCGCACGGTCAGCGTTGCCTGCCTGACATCGCGCAGTCCGGGGCGGTGCACCAGAACGCCGTTTGCTACCGTAATAGTATGCTGTGCCTGGTTGTCCGGGAACACAAAGCCCAGCGCCAAAGCGCCATCCGCCGCCTTTGTAGGATCGAGCCTGACGGCCAACACATCGAACAAGTCAGACGGTGGTAACTGGCTAACCAGCGCAGCGCCGCCCGTGGGGTCCGTGGCCGCCACGCCATCGTCCAGTTCATCCGCACCCGTCAGATACATGTTGCGCCACAGTGCGTTCTCGCTCTGATAGGCCAGCTGGCGATATGTGCGCGCGATCAGCGCCTTTGCCGCCCTATCTTCGCCATCGGCAAAGATCACTTTGTTCAGTAATTCTGCGGCCCACGTATAGTCGCCCTTCGCAAACGCTTCCTGCGCCAGTCCCTTCACCCGCACGGCGCCGCCCATCGCCTCGACATAGCGCTTGCCTCCGGTCTCGGGTGGCAGTGGAGCAAGGTGAACCGGGTTGCCATCGTACCAGCCCATGTAGAACTGATAGACCGCACGCGAATTGAAACTGTACGATCCGTAATAGGGCCGGTCGTACCACTGTTTTGCCAGCGCGGGCGGCAATGTGAGCGTCGCGGCGATTTCCGGCCCGGTCAGTCCCTTGTTCATCAACCGCACCGTCTGATCGTGCAGATAGGCATAGGCATCGCGGTGCTTGCCGAGATAGTCGGTGATTTCGTTCGCACCGAAACGGGGCCAGCCGTGGCTCGTGATCAACACTTCGGCTCCGGCAAAGAAGTCTATCGCCTCGGTCAGCCCTTGCGCCCAAGCCTTGGCATCGCGGATCACCGCACCGCGTGGGGTGAGGATGTTGTGCTGGGTTGCATTGGCGTTTTCGGCCAGATCCGCGACCTTCCAGTCAGGGAAGCCGAAATTCATCTCGGCCGGCGCTTCGGTGCCGGGTGTGACCTGAAAGCGGATGCGCACGCCGTCGATGGTCAGTTCGGTCCCCGTTTCGCTGATTTCGCGCGTCGGCGGGACAAGACTGCGCGTTCCGGCTGCCACGCCCATCCCAATGCCTGATCCCATCGATCCGTCTGGTCCCTTGGGCAGACCAAGGCCGAACTGGTATCCGGCGCGGCGGCCCATGGCAGGCCCGGCAATCACATTTTCGCTCACCGCCGCGCGGGTGAAGCCTTGGGGCGCGAGGATGGGGGCATCCTTGACCATGACCGCGCTAATTGCCCCAGCCCCGCCAAAATGATCGACGTGGCTGTGGGTGTAGATCATCGCAGTGACGGGCAGCTTTGCCACTTTTTCGGAAATCAGCGCATAGGCCGCTGCCGCAGTCTCGGTCGCGGTCAGCGGATCAATCACGATCCAGCCCTTGTCGCCGCGGACGAAAGTAATGTTCGCCACATCGAAGCCGCGGACCTGCCAGATATGGTCAGTCACCTTGAACAGACCTGCCTTACCCAGCACTTGCGCGTGCCGCCACAGGCTGGGGTGAACGCTGGGCGGAGCATCGCCCTTTGCAAAGGCGAAAGCGGCGGTGTCCCACACCGGCTTGCCGGCAGCATCGCGGATCACCGGGTCTTTCAGTGTCGCCACGAATCCGCGTTCGGCCAACGCAAAATCGCGCCTGTCTGCCATCGGCAGTTCGGAAAGCGCAGCAGTGTTGGCATTTCGCGTGGCTTCGGTAGGGGTTTCGGCGACCGCGGGCAGTGCCGTCAGCAGCAAGATGGCGCTGCCCAGCAGACGACGCTTGCGGATTTTTGAAAACATGGCCTCTCCCGGCTCCCGTTCTGCGTGGAGCTCCAGTGGAAGAATGGCCTTAACCAATCAATTAGGGAAGCAGGAAAACGGCGGTCATCCAAACATGCGCTGCAGCCATCCACGCTTGCGAGGCACGGGCGCATCTTGGCCTGTCAGCCGCATCAGGTACTGCGCCAACAGCATCGCCTGATTGCGCGTCATCAACAGGTGGTGCGTATCGACCGCATCCGGGGTTGGCCGCGCCGTTACAGTGGATTGCACCGTCAGCTGAATGTTGCGCGAAATATCCTGGTGCTTCCACCCGATCACGACGCCCGACAATTCCTGCGGCACGCCCTTTTGTGGCGCGTTCGCGGTGGCCATTTTCGTTCTCTCCCAAATCCCACGACTAGGAATCGCAAGAATGGAGTGACGTCAAGCCAATTCGGATGTTTTATTGGGCAATCTGCCCGATCAGGCGTTCGTTCATGCAGCCAGCTGATAGGGCGCGATTTCGCCGTTCAGGTAAAGCTTCTTGGCTTTCGCGCGGCTCAACTTGCCTGAACTGGTGCGGGGCAGGGTGCGCGGCGGCACGAGTTCGACCACGCAGTTCATGCCGGTGATCGAACGCACCTTGTCGCGGATCTGGTCACGCAGTTTCACGCGTTCGACCGGATCTGACACGCGGCAGTGGACCAGCACGGCGGGGGCTTCTTCGCCGTTTTCGGTTTCTACCGAGAAGGCTGCGATATCGCCCTGATGGAAGCCCGGAAGCTGTTCCACCGCCCATTCGATGTCCTGCGGCCAGTGGTTCTTGCCGTTGATGATGATCATGTCCTTGGCGCGACCAACGATGAACAAGTAGCCCTTTTCATCGACATAGCCCATGTCGCCAGTGTCCAGCCATCCATCGACCATGCAGGCGTCAGTCGCTTCAGGATCGCGGAAGTAGGAATGCATCACCGACGATCCACGGCACCACACCTTGCCGATGTGATGATGGGTCAGCACATTGCCGCTCTCGCCCCGGATCGCCACTTCCATGCCGCGCACTGGCACGCCACAGTTGACCATGGCGCGATAGCGAGCGGGGCGCGACAGGTCTCGAGGCGTGCCCGAGAGCCGCTCTTCCTCGACCAGTTCGACGCGGATGCCTTCACCCGGGGGCATGACCGTCACGGCGAGCGTTGCCTCGGCAAGGCCGTAGCTTGGCAGGAACGCATCGGCCTTGAACCCTGCATCGGCAAAGGCGTTGACGAAGTTCTGCATCACGTCTGGCCGGATCATGTCAGCGCCATTGCCCGCTACGCGCCAGCGTGACAGATCAAAGCGGTCTGAAACGCTGGTCTGGCTCGAAATGCGACGGGCGCAGATGTCATAGCCGAAGGTGGGCGAATAGGAGAGGGTGGTGCCTGTGTTACGGCTGATCAGGTCCAGCCATGCCAGCGGACGACGGGCAAAATCCTCGGTCTTGAGGAAATCGACCGAAACACTGTTGGCGATGGGCGAAAGGAAGCAGCCGACCAGACCCATATCGTGATACCACGGCAGCCACGATACGGCGCGGTCCGGGTTGTCGATTTTCATACCGTGCGAATGGCCTGCCAGATTGGCGAGCAGTGCGCGGTGGGTGACAGCCACGCCATGCGGAAACCGGGTGGAGCCGCTGGAATATTGAAGGTAGCTGATTGCATCGGGATCGGGCGTGGGCAGGGCCTCGCCACTTTCGGTGCCTGCGTGGAAATCTTCCCACGAAAGTCCGGCACAGCCCTGCCGGGCAGCCGCAGCGCCAGCCATCTCGGCAATCTCACCGGGATAAACCAGCATCCTGGGATCAGAACTGGAAAGCTGCACGGCCAATTGGTCGATATAGCTTTCCTTGCCGCCAAAGCTGGTCGGCAGCGGCAGCGGCACGGGCCATGCGCCGGCATACATCGCCCCGCAGAAGATTGCGGCAAAATCCGGCCCGGTTTCGGCTACCAGCGCAACGCGGTCACCGGGCACAATGCCTAATGCCATCAGCTTCCGTGCAGCAATCAACGCATCTTCGCGCAGTTCGGAATAGGGATAGGCTTGTGCCAGATTCCCACGCGGATCGTGGAAGTTAAATCCGAGAACGCCCTTGGCGGCATAGTCCAGCGCATCGCAGAATGTATCGAAATCCGCATAGCGACGTGGCTGCACGTCGACGTTCGGTGTGGGAACGAGCGTCAGCTTTTCAGCGACAGCGTTCGAAACAGTCATGCGATACCCCGATGTTCTATTCTATTGTCCTGTGGGCATCTGCGCGCCCACTCGTGAACGGCCCATTACTGGTCCGTGACGCGAAAACAACGCCACCACGGTTCGGACGTTCTCATTTAACCGCGACTGTGGCACGAATGTGGCGCATGGATCACAATTCCCCAGATACGCGCGAGGGTGCGGCAGGACGCAGGCGCGATAGCAGGCGGGAAAGACGTCCGCCCAAACCGCTCGACCGACCACGCATGGAAGAAATGGCGCTCGCCTATGTCGCGCGCTTTGCCACCAGCGCTGGGAAGCTGTCAGACTATCTGCGTCGCAAACTGCGCGAACGCGGCTGGGAAGGGGAGGGCGAGCCGGACATTGCAGGGGTCGTCCACCGCTTTGTCGACCTTGGCTATGTAGATGATGCCAGCTTCGCGCGCGGCAAGGCGCAAGGGCTGCTGCGGCGCGGCTATGGCGCAAGGCGGATCGATCAGGCTTTGGGCGCGGCAGGGATTGCAGAATCTCTGCGCGAAGAGTCGCGCGGCAGCGAGGCAGAGCGCCGTCGTGCCGCGCTGGTCATGGCGCGAAAGCGACGGTTTGGCCCGTTTGCGGTGCAGGGGACGGGCGGTCGGCTCGATCCCGCCTTGCGCGAAAAGCAACTCGCGGCAATGCTCCGCGCCGGACACCCTCTTGCACATGCGCGCGAGGTGGTGAATGCGGTGTCAACCGAAGCGTTGGATGAATGGATCGATGAAGCAAGTGATTAGAACTCTGGCACTGGCCACGCTGGCTCTCGTCGCAAGCTGCTCGCCCGGTGCAGCAGACGCAGGGGCAAAGGCGCCGACCGCAACTGCAACGGCATCCGTCCATCCGATTTCGGGCCTGCAGGTTGCGCCGGTGACGGTGACGCGCGGCGACAAGCGCCTCGTTTTCAAAACTGAGTTTGCGCGCACATCGGCCGAGCAGGCCAAAGGACTGATGTTCCGCACAAATCTGGCAGACGACGAAGCCATGATCTTCCTGCGCAATCCGCCTGATCGCGCTTCATTCTGGATGCGCAACACGGTGATCTCGCTCGACATAATTTATGTCGGGCTGGATCGGCGGATCATCAATATCGCCGCCAACGCTGTCCCTTACGATGAAACGCCCCTGATTTCTGGCGGGCCAACGCTTGCCGTGTTCGAGATCAACGGCGGACTCGCGGCCAAGCTGGGCATCCAGCCGGGCGATAAAGTAGACTGGTAATCGGACTTGCCGACTCCCCCATTCAACGGCTAAGCGCAAGCATCATGAGCATCCTCGGCAAGATCTTCACCTGGTGGAATGGCGCAACCGTGACCACCATGCTCGACAGCGCGCTCAAGGGCGAACAGGTCGGCAATGACGCGCAGGGCAACAAGTACTACCGCGCAAAGAAGCCCTATCCCAAGGGCCATCCCTTTGCGGGGCGGGAACGCCGTTGGGTGATTTACAACGGTTCCAACGATGCCAGCCGTGTGCCTGCGGAATGGCACGGCTGGCTGCACGGCAGCTTTGACGGTGTTCCCGAAAGCAACCTGCCGCCGCCACGCATCTGGGAAGTGGAATACACCCCCAACGCCACCGGCACGGCCACGGCCTATCGCCCGCAAGGGGCGCTCGAACGCGGGGGGCATCGCGCCGCCGCCACTGGCGATTACGAAGCCTGGTCGCCGGAAGCCTGATGTCTTTTACTGCATCGTCGGCATGGCAGACGTTCGCGGCTGCGAGCGTGGTGCTGCTTGCCGGATGCGGTGAAAAGGCCGCGCCCCCGCCACCAGAAGCGACCGAGACGGGAGCAGCGGCGGTCAGTGCATCGGGCGCTGCAGTAGAAAGCGATTTTGGCACGCCGATCAAAGATCGCGTGGCCACGCTTGGTTTCCTCAACAAGCGGAACAACATCACGCAGGACGTGGTGCTGAAAAGTGGCGAATCGCGACGAATCGGCAATGCCATCGTGAAACTCTCTACCTGCGAAAAGACCGCGCCGTGGGAAGATCCGGCCGAAACTGGCGCGTTTGTGCAGTTGTTCGTCGAAGAACGCGCGACCACGGATCAGCCGCTGGCATGGCACAAGGTTTTCTCAGGCTGGCTTTTCCGTAACGCGCCGTCACTCAATGTGGTTGAGCATCCGGTCTATGACGTCTGGGTCAAGGATTGCACGATGAGCTTCCCGGGCGAGGAAGAGCCGGTCGATTCGGAACGCAACGCGGCAAAGCCCGCAGGCAGGCCCAGTACGGCAGCTTCACCAGCGCCTACCGCCAGCCCATCACCCACCGTTTCGGCCAGCGCCCGCGCACCTGCTATTTCTGCCGACGAGTAGGATCTCTGCGCTGCCGATAGCAGTTGCAGGTACTGGCTTTGCGGGATTTCGACGGCGCCCAACGATGCAAGGTGCGCGGTGGTAAACTGGCAATCGAGCAATTCTGCGCCGATTTTCCGCAGTGAGGCGACTAGCCATGCGAGCGCCACTTTCGATGCATCAGCCGCGCGGCTGAACATTGATTCGCCGCAGAATGCGCGCGCAAATCCCACGCCATAAAGCCCGCCGACCAACCGCCCTTCGCGCCAGCACTCTATCGAATGGGCGTGGCCGTGTTCGTGCAGGCCGATATAACTGTCGCGGATGCGTGCGCTGATCCAACTCTCGTCTGCGCCCTCGCGTGGGGCGGCACAGGCATCGATCACTGCTTCGAACGCGGCGTTGCAGGTGACCGTGAAGCGTCCGCGCCGCAGAGTGCGGGCCAGCGAATGCGACAAATGGAACCCATCAAGCGGCAGAATCGCCCGCATTCGCGGCTCCACCCAGAAAACTTCGGGATCGTCGCGACTGTCTGCCATCGGGAAAATCCCGGCGCGGTAAGCCTTGAGCAAAAGCTCGGGCGGAATAGCGTGGGGATCGTTTCGGGCCATAATGTTCAAAATGTGTTTCGGCTGGTTGCATCCCCCGCGTCAAGCCTCTAAGGGCGGCATCGGCACAGGAGTGTAGCTCAGTTGGTAGAGCATCGGTCTCCAAAACCGAGGGCCGTGGGTTCGAGTCCCCCCACTCCTGCCATCTCTTTGCAGGTGGACATTGTGCTTCCCCCAGACATGTAGGCCCGTTCGGCTGGGCTTTTGTGTTATTCGCTGCGGGCAACAGCGTGTGCCGTGCGGCAAGAATACGCGTAAATCCTTAGCAGCGCCGCGTATTCCTTGGCTGCGGTTATGGTTAACGCCTTCGTGACACATTCCCTAAGTCGATCCCCGAAAGCGGGATCTCCAAGGGGGTTCAAATGGTTCGCTTCGAAAATCTGGCAAAGATGCCTGCTGATCCGGTTTCAATAGACGCAATTTCCGAGATGATTGGAGCGACCTTTGCCGGATCATTGGCAGAGCAAGAACCGCAAGTGCACATCACGTCGCGCCATGTTGTGCATGTGATTGCAGCCTCCCCCACCCTGCGAGCGAAGTTTGCCAGGCTCATCTTTGCACGGGGGCATCATGCCGAAGTTTACAGCGACGTTGCCGAACTGACAGAGCATACCCCGCATGATGGGGTGGTGCTTGTGCTGGAAGACAACGACTGCTCCGGCATTGCCGTCACGACGGCTTTGGCAAAACAGGGCGTTTGGCTGCCCATTCTTGTCTATGCTGAGCAAATCGATGCCGATCGTATTGTCGGCGGGATAAAGGCAGGGGTCATGGACTACATGGTCGGCCCGGTTTTAGACGACTTGCTGCTGGCCAAGATTGCCCGGTGCGAAACAGATGGCGCCGCGTTCCGCAATGCGCGCGCACGGCATGTCGTCGCGCGGGCCTCAATTGGTGCCCTGTCACAACGCGAGGGTGAAGTGCTGGGCTATCTGACCGAGGGTCTTTCAAACAAGGAAATTGCAAGGGAACTGGATATCAGCCCGCGGACCGTGGAAATCCATCGTATGAAAATGATGGCCAAACTCGGTGCGAAGTCGAGCGCACACGCTATCCGTCTGAAGCTTGAGGCGGCATTGCTGAACTGAACTCTTGCTCCGAGCGGAGCAAAAAACGGGGCGGTACGCAATGCGTCCGCCCCGAGTCCGTCTCATGCGTCTGGTTCGCTTGAGAACGTCGTCAGCTTATGCATTTGTGCGACAGAATGCCATCAAGCATCAGAGCATTTGTGCACAAATTGTCAGTTGCCCAAGATGCCGCCAGCAGTGCCTGAGGTCCTGCCAGTAAGGCCACCGCCAAGCGATCCTGCGGCACCCGTGCCCGTCGCGCCAATCTGACCGCCAACCTGGCCACGGCCTGAAATTGTCGAATCGACCGCGCCAGAGTTGGCGACGTCGTTCAACCGGTCGCCAGTGCTGCGAGTCACACCATCGGCAGTCCGATCAGCGCGGTCTTTTGCTCTGTCAGCCGCCTTGTCGGCTTTGCGCTTTGCCTTTTCGGTTGCATCCTCTGCCTTGCGTTCGGTGCGTTCCGTGGACGGTGGAGTAACGCTCGTCTGGCTGTTAGTGCTGGCGGTCCCGGTCACTACGCTATCCGTGGTCTGGTCAGGCGGAGTCTGGGCAGACGCGCCTGTGCTGCTGCCAACGTCAGCACTCGTGCTTGCCGAGTTGCCTCCGACCGTGGCTTGCGTGCCTGCATCCACAGACGTGCCAGCAGAAGTCTGCCCAGACTGGGCTTGAGCCGCGCCGGCAAAAGCCAAGGCGGCAAGTGGGAGCATGATGTTCTTCATTTTACGTTTCCTCTCAAAGACTTGTTGGGCCTGAATATCTGTACAGGCTTGAAACTGGCAGGGATGACAGTCGGTTCCAGTGAGCGCATTCGTCCTGTCTGGTCCGCCGTGCGTCCCGTCGTTTGTCTCGCCCTTGCCATTTTGCGGCTGTGCGACTAAATGAATGGAACTTCCGACATCGGAAAATCGCCAAGCCCCTCCCGGACCTGTCCGGGGCGGCGATTTCCCCTAGGCGGAAGAAATGATTTCAACGCGATTTACGTCGCAGCAAGCAAGGCGTCCGATCAATGGCCAAGACCAGCCCCGGCGAGTTCTTCAACCAGGTGAAGGCAGAAGCACGCAAGGTCGTGTGGCCAACCCGTCAGGAAACCACCACCACGGCAATCTTCGTTGGCATCATGATGCTGCTGCTGTCGGTGTTCTTCCTTGGCATTGATTCGCTTTTCGGAATGGCCGTCAAGTTCCTGCTGTCGCTGGCCTGATCCACCTTAACAGCGCCTCAGACCCAACCTTCCAGGACCAAAGAGAGAAATATGGCCCGCTGGTACATCATTCACGCCTATTCCGGTTTCGAGAACAAGGTTCGCGAAGCGATCATTTCCGAAGCTGAGCGCATCGGCCTGTCGCAGCTTGTCGAGGCGGTTGAAGTGCCGACCGAGACCGTGACCGAAGTGAAGCGCGGCAAGAAGGTGCAGGTCGAGCGCAAGTTCATGCCCGGCTACGTGCTGGCCAAGCTGGCGATGAACGACGACATCTACCACCTCGTCAAGAACACCCCCAAGGTCACGGGTTTCCTCGGTACCAACAACAAGCCGCAGCCAATCTCCGACAAGGAAGCCGCTCGCTATTTCGGCGCGCGCGAGCAGGCCGCTGCCGAGCCGCGCAAAAGTGTGGTGGTCGATTACGAGATCGGCGATTCGGTCAAGGTCAACGCAGGCCCGTTCGCCTCGTTCAACGGCATTGTCGAGGAACTGGATTTCGACAAGAGCCGCGTGAAGGTCTCGGTCTCGATCTTCGGCCGCGCCACCCCGGTGGAACTGGGCTTCGAGGAAGTCGAACTGGTTCGCTGATCCTTCGTAAGGCTTGCAATTTCGGGCCGATGCTATATCGGCCCGCGCTTCTCAGGCGTTATGTCTGTGATTCCGTGCGGGAGTTCCGGTTTTCCGGGGCGTTTGACCGCTCACTCTGAGGTCCGGCCTGAACAAGGTCGGCCAACAGGAAGAAAGGAGGCCCATCGTGGCCAAGAAGATTGAAGGCTATATCAAGCTGCAGGTTGCAGCCGGTGAAGCAAAGCCTGCTCCGCCGATCGGTCCTGCGCTGGGTCAGCGCGGCGTCAACATCATGGAATTCTGCAAGCAGTTCAACGCTGCCACGCAGGAAGTGGAAAAGGGCACGCCGCTCCCCACCGTGATCACCGTCTATGCTGACCGTTCGTTCACGTTCGTGACCAAGACCCCGCCCGCCACGTTCTTCATCAAGAAGGCCGTTGGCATCAAGTCGGGTTCGAAGACCCCGGGCAAGGCTTCGGCCGGCACGATCACCCGCGCGCAGCTCGCTGACATCGCACAGGCCAAGATGAAGGACCTGAACGCGAACGACATCGACGCCGCAACGAAGATCATCGAAGGCTCCGCTCGCGCGATGGGCCTCACCGTGGTGGAGGGCTGAAACTGTGGCCAACCTGACCAAGAAGCAGAAGTCGCTGACCGAAAAGCTCGGTGACAACCAGAAGCTCTATTCCGTCAATGACGCAATCAAGCTGCTGAAGGACCTCAAGAGCGCCAAGTTCGACGAGAGCCTTGAAGTTTCGTTGAACCTCGGCGTCGATCCGCGCCACGCCGACCAGATGGTCCGCGGCATGGTTTCGCTGCCTTCGGGCACCGGCAAGGACGTCAAGGTTGCTGTGTTCGCACGTGGTGACAAGGCTGAAGCCGCGCTTGCCGCTGGCGCTGACAAGGTCGGTGCCGAAGACCTGCTGGAAGACATGCAGGCCGGCAACCTCGACTATGGACGCGTGATCGCTACGCCTGACATGATGGGCATCGTCGGCCGTCTCGGCAAGGTGCTGGGTCCCAAGGGCCTGATGCCGAACCCGAAGCTGGGCACGGTGACTCCGAACGTCGCTGATGCAGTGAAGGCAGCCAAGAGCGGCCAGATCGAATTCCGCGTCGAAAAGGCTGGCATCATCCACGGCGGCATCGGCAAGCTCTCGTTCTCGGACGAAGCACTGCGCGCCAACTTCGACGCTTTCGTCGATGCGATTGTCAAGGCAAAGCCTGCTGGTGCCAAGGGCAAATACCTGCGCAAGGTCGGTCTGTCCTCGTCGATGGGCCCCGGCCTTAAGATCGACGTGGCTGAAGTCCACGGCGGCTAAGTCCGACGGACCGAACGCAAAAGAAGGCCGGGGAGGGAAACCTCTCCGGCTCTTTTTATGTCCGCGCCACCCGGCTAGGAGCGGGAAATGCCCGACGACGAAGCACCCCGCAATCCTGTGACAGCCGCCCGCCTGCAGGTGGAGGCGCTGATCCCGCCCGAAAAGCGCGGCCCCGGCTGGGATCGGCACTGGCGTGAACTGGAAGCCTATGCTGATGCCGCAATGGACGGCGCAGTAGGAGACTGGACGGTCACTCCTTCGCGCGACTGATGTTGGCGCGGGTGTAGCATTCCACCACCAGGCTGATCGCTCGCCCGTCTGACAGTTTGAGAACCGCACGATGGGACAGCACGGTGCCTTGCGGGCATTCCGCCATCGCCCCGCGTTGTTCGCTCAGCCGTTCGCGCCGGAAGCCAAGCGGGCTGACGACTTTGCCAAACGGCGTTTCGCTCGTCTCCAGCATCCGGTTCATTTCGGGCGAAAGCCTTGCCGGGACGTACCAGTTGTGCGCCACAGACAGCACCCTATCGCCGCAGGCGAGCCGCACGTGCCGGTACCCCACTGCTTCGTCAGCGCCCACGCTAAGTGCGGTTCGGATTTCAGGAGAAGCTGGAACTTGCGCCGCCCGGTCAGCCAGCGCGCGGATCGTGGGCGGATCAGCTATGCCCTGCCTCTTGCACCACTGCCCGAGTGCGACAGTGGCGCTGTCATTCGCAGCCAGCACGTTCTCAAACCGCGAAAGGCCCGGCGCGCACCCGTGAAGCAGTGCTGCCAGTGCAAGCAGTTCAAGGCGCAGGAGCAGGCTCCGGCTCCGGCAGGCGGCGGGCCGTCAGGATCTTGACCGGCTTGGCAAGGATCTGCCCACGCATGATCCCTTCGCCCTCCGTCTCGGAAATCGGCGCGTCAAAGATCGCACGGACCACGTCCATACCCTCGATCACTTGCCCGAACGCGGCATAGCCTGCCTTCGCTTCGGGATCGGCGGACTCAGGCTGTGCATCCAGCCCCGGCTGGTCCGACACCATGATCGAAAAATCCCCCGTGGCCGTGCCGGGGGCATAGCGTGCCATCGACAGCGTACCGGCCTTGTGCAGCACGCCAGTCTGGTCAGTTGGCTCATGGGCAATCGGCGGCAGGTTGCGGCGCGGATCGCCGCGTGTGCCCGCCTGAATCAGGCCATTGGGCTGTTCACCCCACTTCAGGTGCATCGCGCGATAGAACACCGTGCCATCAAACCGCTTCGTTTCGGCATAGCGGACGAAGTTGGTGGCGCTGGCAGGCGCGCGCTTCACGTCCAGTTCCACCACGATCCACCCAGCTTCTGTTTCCAGCGCGACGCGCACCTTTTCGGGCAGCGGGGTTTTTGAAGGGGCAGGGTAGGTGGGAACGGCGGGACGCGGCGGCGCGACTCGCTTCTTCACGGGCGCGGCGGCCACAAGCAAGACAGCCAACGGGGCCAGCAGAGCAAGACGACGTGTCAGCATATCGTCAGATGCCTCCCGCCACAGGAGCGCGACCGATTGCGTCGAGCCCTTTGGTCAGCACAGCGGCGCAAGCATCAAGCTGATCTTCACTGACCGAACGGATCACGAAGTTCGCCCCCGTCTTCCCCTCGCGGAAAAACGGGTAGCTGCCGATCTGGACGCCATCAAAGGCCTTCTCGGTCTCGCGCAGCAGGTCCGCAATCTCACTTTCAGCCACCCAGCAGCCAACCGTAGTGGAGAGCAGCGGCAACCCGCCTTCAAGCTGCCCGGTCAACCCATCAAGCATCTGCGCTGTGATTCCCGGCACGCCCGCCATCAGATAGACGTTCCCCGCGCGAATTCCCGGTGCCCCAGATACCTTGTTTTCGATCAGGTCAGCGCCATCGGGCACGCGCGCCATGCGCAGACGGGCATCGTTCAGCCCTCCGCGCGTAGCGTAATAGCTTTCAAGGATCGCCCGCGCCTTGGGGTGGATCACCACGTCCACGCCCAGCGCTGCGGCCACCGCATCGACGGTGATGTCATCATGCGTCGGGCCTATGCCGCCGGTGGTGAACAGATAGTCGTTGCGCGCCCGCAGTGTGTTCACCGCTTCAATGATCGCGTCCATGTCATCGGGCACCACGCGCACCTCGCGGAGGCGAATGCCTTGCACACCGAGCCAGGTGGCGATTTGCGCAACGTTCTTGTCCTGCGTGCGGCCTGACAGGATTTCATCGCCGACAACGATGAGCGCGGCGGTCCAGATGCGGGATTCGGTGTCCATATCCGGCAGCGATACCGCAACCGTCGCTCCCGCAAAAGCGCTATTCCGCCGCTTCCATATGCGCGTTTTGCTGTGTTGTCGGGCGTGCATGGCCGAATTGCAGCACGCCATCCTCTATTGGATCGTCGCGCATCCACGCCTTGTCGCGCACGTAGTCCTGATTCAGCCGCCAGCGCATGTCGCTGGCCGACTTGGGCAGCAGGTGTCGTGCCCGCTCGATATAGCCTGAGGAGAAATCGTAGATGTTGTCCTCATCCAACTGGTGATTGGGCGCGAGCGTTGGCACTGCCACTTCCACGCCGCGCGCCTTCATCGCGTTCAGCACATCGCAGATGTAGCGCGCGTTGATGTCCGCACGCAGCGTCCATGATGCGTTGAGATAGCCGAACACCGCCGCAAGGTTCGGCACGTTCGAGAACATTGCGCCCTTGTAGTAATAGCAATCGGCGAAATCCACCGGCACGCTATCCACGCTCAGCGCGATCTTGCCGGCCATTACCATCTTGAGGCCTGTGGCCGTGACAATTACGTCTGCATCGATGTGCTTGCCTGATTTCAGCTGGATACCGGTCGCATCGAAACGCTCGATATGGTCGGTCACCACGCTGGCCTTGCCCGCCTTGATCGCTTCGAAAAGGTCAGCATCGGGCACGAGGCACAGCCGCTGGTCCCATGGATTGTAGGGCGGGGTAAACGCCTTGGCGTCGTACTTGTCGCCCAGTGCGGCCTTGATACGCTTGGTCAGGAAATCCTTGACCTTTTCCGGCTGGGTTCGCGCGCGCTTGAACACCAGGTTCTGCAAACGCACGTTCTTGAACCGTGTGATGCGATAGGCCAGTTCTTCGGGCAACAGCTTGCGCAGAAAGTTGGCTATGCCGTCACGGGCGGGGCGAATGCCGTACCATGTCGGCGTGCGCTGAAGCATGGTCACGTGCGCGGCCTTGTCAGCCATGGAAGGCACGATGGTCACCGCCGTCGCTCCCGATCCGATCACCACCACGTGCTTGCCGGAATAGTCCAGATTTTCCGGCCAGAACTGCGGGTGGATGATGTCCCCTTTGAAGTCCTCGCGCCCCTCGAATTTCGCTTCGAATGGCTGGTCGTAGTCGTAGTAGCCGGAACCCAAATAGAGCCAACGCGCGGTTGTGCGGGTGCGCTGACCGTCTTCACCTTCCAGCGTCACTTCCCAACACGCTGCTTCACCATCGAAATCCGCGCTGACAACCTTGCTGTCAAACCGGATGTGGCGACGGATGCCGCGTTCATCGGCAATGCGGTTCAGATAGTCGAGGATTGAAGGCCCATCGGCAATGGATTTCTCATGCCGCCAAGGTTCGAACGCGAAGCCCAGCGTGTGCATGTCCGAATCCGAACGCACCCCCGGATAACGGAACAGGTCCCACGTTCCGCCGATCTGGCCACGCCGCTCGACAATGGCATAGCTGCGATCCGGGCAGAGCATTTCCATATGCGCTGCCATGCCGATACCGGATATGCCGGCGCCAACGATCAGGACATCCACGTCCGGCGTTGTGGCCTCGATGGTGGACTGCTGTGCACCCACGGACTCTCTCCCATTGTCTATTTACAGGGATGTTAACACGTCTATCGGCGATTGCCAGTCTCTTGCGTATTTGCCACTCCTGCGCGCATGACCGTGATCGCAGCCCGCCGCTATTGCAATGGCGACATCGCCGTACAGGACCTTGCGCTGGACGGGTTGCCGCCAATTGCCTTGCCCCGTGGGTCGTTCGACTGGGTTGGCCTTTGCGAACCGGACGCGGCAGAGATGGACCTGGTTCAGCGCCAATATGCGTTGCATCCGCTGGCGGTGGAAGACGCGCTCAATCCCCGCCAGTTGCCCAAAGTCGAAGTCTATGGGCAAACGCTGTTCATCGTTGCCCGCACGGCTGAACTGCTGGGCGAGGAAGAAATTGCCTATGGGCAAACGGCGTTCTTCGTCGGTCCCGGTTACCTCGTCAGCGTCCGTTTCGGCAGCACTCGCGCCCACACTGATCTTCGTGCCCAGATTGAGGCGCAGAAGGACCGTCTTGCCGAAGGGCAGGACTATATCCTTCACGCCGTGCTCGATTTCATCGTCGATGGCTACTTGCCCCTGCTCGATCAACTGGACGAAGTGGCACAGCAGATGGAGGAATCTGCCATCGATGTGTTCCCCGAACAGGCAGTAATTCGCCGCATTTTCCGCCTGCGCCGCCAGCTTCGCCGGTTCGAACGTATCATCGGGCCGATGGAGGAAATGTGCGAACGGCTGGTCGTGGCAGACCTGCCATGCATTGATCCCGAAGCGCGCATCTGGTTCCGCGATGTGCTCGACCACGTCCGCCGCGCAATGGCACGAATGCGCAGCCTGAAGGAAACGCTGGCGGCCATCGTCGAAACCGCCAGCCTGCTTGAACAGCATCGGCAGGGAGAGATGACTCGCCAACTCGCTGCATGGGCAGCTATCCTCGCAGTGCCCACCGCGATTGCCGGGATATATGGCATGAACTTTGAATACCTGCCCGAACTTACGTGGCATTATGGCTACTTCGCGGTTTGGGGCCTCATCATCACGATCTGCGGTGGCTTATGGCTGCGCTTCCGCAGCATTGGCTGGCTTTAGGATACGTTCGGCGCGTGTGGAAATCTGCGGCTTTGCGATTGTGACAGTGTCTTCGCTGGCCTAGGGCGCGAAGTCTGCGGGGGCGATTCGCTTGTCTTTCGCGCCACGGCAATTCGGGAAGCATAGCGATGTTCGGCTGGTTCCAGCGTCTCCTGCCCAAGTCGGGCGATTTCTTCGGTATGTTCGAACGGCACGCGGCGGCTTGCGTCGAAGCTGCCGATGCTTTGGCCAAGCTGACACGCGTGCAGGGCGATTCGGCCGTATGGATTGCAAGGATTCGTGACCGCGAACACGACGCGGACGAGATCATCCGCGAGGTGCTCTACACGGTGCGCCGCACGTTCCTGACGCCGTTCGATCGTGGCTCCATCACCGCCCTGATTGGCGCGATGGACGATACGATCGACGAGATGCAGGCCGCCGCCTCGGCCATTGAGCTTTACGAAATCGTCGGCTTCGAACCTGAAATGCAAGCGATGGCTGACAAGATCGTTGAGGCCGTGGGCCTGATCGCCCAGGCCTTGCCCCTGCTGCGCGACATCGAACGCAGCGGATCGAAGCTGCACACACTGACCGAACGGATTGTCCAACTCGAAGGCGAAGTTGACTTGATCCACCAGGCGGGACTCAAGGCCAATTTTCAGCGCCACCGCATCGATGGTGATCACATCGCCTTCATCGTCTCGCGTGAGATTTTCAAGCACCTCGAAAAGATTGCTGACGCCTTCGAGGACGTGGCGAACGAAATCGACGCGCTCGTCATCGACCACGGCTGACAGGCCGGCACAGGAGCTGATCCGATGCACGAGCTTGCCTTTCCGCTGCTGGTCGGCCTGATCGCGCTGGCACTGGCGTTCGACTTCCTCAACGGGTTGCACGATGCCGCCAATTCCATCGCAACGGTGGTTTCCACGCGCCTGCTTTCACCGATGGCGGCCGTGATCTTTGCGGCGGCAGGCAATTTTGCCGCATATTGGCTGGTGGGCCTGCATGTTGCCAATACCATCGGCAAGGGCATCATCGACAAGGATGTGGTGACCCCGGCGGTGGTGTTTGGCGCGCTGATCGGGGCGATGTTCTGGAACATTGTAACCTGGCTCAAAGGCATTCCCTCATCCTCCAGCCATGCGCTGATCGGCGGGCTGCTGGGCGCAGGCGTGATGCACGGCGGGTTTGACGCGATTGAATCGAAGAAGACGATCGAAACCTTCGTTGCCATCTTCATGTCGCCGATGATCGGCTTTGCGCTGGCGATGCTGTTCGTGCTGCTCACCAGCTGGATTTTCCGGGGCTTCCTGCCGCGCAAGGCCGAAGGCGTGTTCAAGGGGATGCACCTGCTTTCGTCCGCCGCCTATTCCATCAGCCACGGCGGCAACGATGCGCAAAAGACGATGGGCATCATTACCGTGCTGCTCTATTCCACCGGCTACCTGAAGGGGGAATTCCACATTCCCCAATGGGTCGTGCTGTCATGTTATCTCGCCATTTCGCTGGGCACGATGTCGGGCGGATGGAAGATCATCAAGACGATGGGGACCAAGATCACCCCGCTGAACCACCACACCGGTTTCTGCGCATCGTCCGCAGGCTCCATCGTGGTGTTCGGCGCCAGCGCTATGGGCATTCCGGTATCGACCACCCATGCCATAACCGGCAGCGTGATCGGCACCGGCGCCGCGCGCAAGGCAAGCGCGGTGCGTTGGGGCGTGGCGCAGCGTGTGGTTATGGCGTGGTTCATCACCATTCCCGCCAGCGCAGGCGTAGGCGCGGCGTTCTACCTGCTAACGCGCCTGTTCTGAGCTATTCGCCTACCGTCAGAATGTTCTCCGGCGGAGGCGGCTTGCGGAACAGCGGCACCCCCTTCATCCACAGCTTCAGCGCTTCCCAATGGATAGCCAGCGTAACCTTGAGCGTTGCCAGCGGGTAAGTGACGGCGGTGTGCAGCAAGGCACGATCCGTCAATTCGGCCCGCCGCCCGGTGTGGATCGCCGCAAGGATCGGCCCGTCGTTGTCCGAAACGGTAATGCCGATAGCCAGCTTCTCTCCCGGCGGCACAACGCGGAAGGCATAGCTCATCGCCATCGGCAGGAACGGTGAGACATGGAAACGCTTGGGCGCGAACTGGTGCAGCGTCTGCGCATCCGGCTTTGCTTCGATTACATAGTTGTGCCGCTCGCCGAACGTGTTGGACACTTCATAGATAACCGCACGCACCGCACCGTCTGCGCTGTGGCAGAACCATGTGCTGAGCGGGTTGAAGGCATAACCCAACAGGCGCGGCATTGTTAACAGGCGGATTGGCCCGCCGTCCGGCTCAATCCCGGCAGACCGCAGCAGGCTTTCGGCATGATTGCGCAAGTTGTTGCCGTCGCCGTGGTCGGCATCGTGAAAAGCGAACAGATTGAAGCGGTTGCGTGAAAACAGGCGCAGCCGTGCGGGCAGTTCATCGATGCGGTCAATGTCGATCAGCAGATGAAACACGCGGTATCGCAGCACGTGCCCACGCGGGCGAAGGCGGCGGTGGAGGACGTGGCCGCGATAGAGGGCTTGCGGCTCCATCACGCCGGTTCCAGCGCCCGCGCCTGATGCGTCACATGGATACGGCCGGATTCGTCCTCGACCGTCCATGGCCTGCGCACACCGCCAAGTTGTTCGGCAACGGCAAGGCCGGATTGGAGGCCATCTTCATGAAAACCTGCGCCAAACCACGCGCCGCAGAACCATGTATTGCGCCTGCCCTGAAGTGCCCACAACCGACACTGAGATGCACCTGCGTGTGCATCGAACACC
This sequence comes from Novosphingobium sp. 17-62-19, assembly GCF_002256775.1. Classification (GTDB taxonomy): domain Bacteria; phylum Pseudomonadota; class Alphaproteobacteria; order Sphingomonadales; family Sphingomonadaceae; genus Novosphingobium. The sequence goes on from NZ_NCII01000001.1 coordinate 33,019, forward strand.
GGATGATAGTATGTTTCGCGCCTGTAGACGCGCACAGGATCGGGTTCGACCAGCGGGTTCAGCGTCACGAACAGATCGCGCGAAGGGGGCAGGTGTTGGAGCCGGTTCATCCAGTAGGTGACCGACAATTGGTGTTCTTCCGCGTCCCTTTCGGCCGCATAGTTCCACGCCGACCAAACCTTGCGCCGCCGTGGCATGAGCGCGGGATCGCTATGCAGCACGGCCTCGTTCCGGCGATAGGGGAATGCACCGAGCAGCTTTGTTTCCATCGGATCGGGATCGGCCAGCATCCCCAGCGCCTGATCGGCGTGGGTGGCGATCACCGCGTGATCGAACCGTTCCCAGCCATTTCCTGCATGAATTTCAATGCCCTGCGGCAGGCGGCGCACCTGGTTGATCGGGGAGGATAGCCGAACCCTGTCGGAAAAGGGTGCGCTGATCCGCTGCACATATTCGCGGCTGCCCCCCTGAACCGTCCGCCAGCGCGGGCGTTCGCGGAATTGCAGCAGTCCATGGTTCTCGAAAAACCGAATGAAGGCCGCGGCAGGATGGTGGGGAATGTCCTTGACCGGTGTGGACCAGATCGCCGCTGCCATTGGATAGAGATGGTCATCGCGAAACGCCGCGCCGCAGCCGAGGCCATCGAGATAGTCGCCAAGACCCAACTGTCCCAGCTCCGGCAGATCACGTGGTGCCGATTTGTAGAACCGCGCCACATCGCGCAGCATTGACCAGAAGCGAGGAGACACCAGATTGCGCCGCTGTGCGAACAACCCGCGCAAGTCCCCCGAGTACTCCAGTTTTCCCCGGTCGAGCGAAACGGCAAAGCTCATCACCGTCTCGCGCGTGGGCACGTCCAGATGGTTTAGGAGCGCCGTGAGGTTGGGATACGTGTGTTCATTGTAGACAATGAATCCGGTATCGACCGGAACACCATCGGCCAGCACCGTATTGCTGTGCCCGCCCAACCGGTCATCCGCTTCGAACACGGTGACACGGTGCCTTTTTGACAGCAGCCACGCAGCGGAAAGTCCTGAAATTCCGCTTCCAACCACAGCAATATCCAGTGCACGCTCGTCGCCCAGCAAATCACAGTCCCCCCAACGGCCCGCCACGGATTCCGTAACGTCCTTACCCGTCCTTTGATTGTTCTAGAGCGCTCCCGTGGTGACAGGTTGACACAAGTCACACACCGATGGCTAGTTGCCCTCCGTGACGCTCCTTTCTTCTGCCGCCGCGCTGGTTGAGCGCCTTCCTCTGCCCGATCCGCTGACGCGCGCGGGCGTGACGTTCATGTGCAATCAGCGCCGCCACGCAATTCACGCGGAGCGCCCTGATGATGCCACGTTTTCCGCTTGGATGGCGCAGCGTCCAGTGGCCGAACACACCGATGCGGCGAATAAACAGCACTATGAACTGCCGCCTCGCTTCTTCGCACTCAGTCTTGGCCCTAACGCCAAGTATTCCTGCTGCTTCTATCCTACCGGCAATGAAACGCTGGAGCAGGCCGAACTGGCGGCCCTGGCGGCCACAGTGGACCACGCCGGACTGGCCGATGGGCAAGACATTCTCGAACTGGGCTGCGGGTGGGGATCGCTGAGCCTGTATATGGCAGCACGATACCCGCAGGCGCGGATAACTGCGGTGTCCAATTCGCGGGCGCAGGGCGCACATATCCGCGCACGGGCAGCAGAGCGGGGCCTTGGCAACCTGACGGTGCAGACTGCCGACATGAACCACTTCCGCCCCGAGCAGCAGTTTGACCGCGTCGTCTCGGTCGAGATGTTCGAACACATGGCCAATTGGCGCGAATTGCTGGGCCGGGTGCGCGGCTGGCTGCGACCTGAGGGGAGGCTGTTTCTCCACGTCTTCAGCCACGAACGCTATCCCTACAGCTTTGATCTTTCGGACAAATCAAGCTGGATCGCGCGGTATTTCTTTACCGGTGGGATCATGCCGAGCCACCATTTGATCCGCCAGTTTTCCGATCTCTTTGAACTGGAAGACCAGTGGCGCTGGGATGGCACCCATTATGAAAAGACTGCGCTGGATTGGCTTGCCCTGTTCGATGCGCGCGCGGACGAGATCGAGCCGGTGCTGCGCGCGGTCTATGGCCGCGATACCGCACTGTGGATGCGGCGCTGGCGCTTGTTCTACCTCGCCACCGCGGGCCTGTTTGGCAACAGTGGCGGGCGTGAGTGGGGCGTCAGTCATTGGCGGCTGAAGCCTGCAACTGGGTAGTGGCGTGACATAAGTAGTTTTCCTGATGAAGCAGTCTGCAGAAGTCACACCTGCCTTCACCTAGGTTCTGCCCGTTCCCTCTACCGGACAGGCCATGCTGAAGCGTATATCCATCGAAGACCTTGCCTTGGGAATGTTCATCCACAAGCTGGAAGGAAGCTGGTTCAGCCATCCTTTCTGGAAGCGCCGCTTCCTGCTGACGGACCCGGATATGCTTGAAACCTTGCGCGAAAGCGCGGTGAGCGGACTTGTGATCGACACCGATCGTGGGGTTGACTGTGGCTCGGATGATGTCGCGGCACCAGCGCCCGGCAGAGCAGTGGCCAAGGCTGCACCTGCCCCACACGTTTCCACTTTCGCACCGGTGCCGCAGCGTCCCGGCTTTGCGCGCCCACCCGCTGCCATGCCGATTGCGCGTGAATTCGGGCGAGCGAAGCGGGCTGCGGGTGATGCCATGCGGATCGTCAGCCGCACGTTCATCGAAATGCGGCTGGGCAAGACGATCCGCGCGCACGATATCGAACCGGTGCTTGATGCGGTTTACGCCTCTGTTCAGCGCAATCTCTATGCCTTCAATGGCCTGCTGCGTTGTCAGAACGAGAACGAGCTGCTCTACCGCCATTCTCTTGCCGTCAGCGCATTGATGATCGCGCTGGCCAAGCACATGCATTTCTCTCCCGTCGACGTGCGGGATGCCGGAATGGCCGGGTTGTTGATGGACGTGGGCGTGGGGCAATTGCCGGTGGACCTTGCCAGCGTCGGCGGCGATTACACCCTGCTTCGCCCTGACTTGCGCGAACAGCACGTGGTGTTGGGCTACACGTTCCTCAAGGCCGCCGGCGACATCCCGGAACCCGCCCTGCGCGCGGTGCTGCACCATCACGAACGGCTGGACGGTAGCGGCTATCCGCAGGGCCTAAGCGGCCTTGCCATTGAACCGCTGAGCCGCATGGCCGCAATTTGCGATGCCTACGACACGCTGGTTTCGTGCGGAGAACCGGAATCCCGGCTTGATCCGGCCGATGCCATCCGGCGCTTGCGCGAACAGCCTGAAAAGTTCGATGCGGCGATCCTAGAACGCTTCGTTGAAACGGTCGGCGTCTATCCCATCGGCTCCTTCGTGCGGCTCCGGTCTGATCGGTTGGCGATGGTGGTGGACGAAGACCCGGCGGACACAGCGTTGCCCACCGTCCGTACATTCTGGTCGCTGCCGTTGGGAAAGCGCCTCAAGGGCGATACTATCGCGTTGGCCCACTGCTATGGCGAGGATGCTATCGAAGGCGTGGCCAATCTGGCCGGGCTCGACTTGCCGGAATTGCCCAAACTGCGCGAAACGCTTCTGGCAGCGGCGTGCAAAGCGGCGGGGTAGGGCCGCAAGTCAGCCCTGCGGCAGCGTTCCCGGCCTCGCGTACGGAAACAGGTGCGCGACGTAGTCGGCCTTACCAAGATCGATACCTTGGCTTCGTAGGATGGCATAGGCCGTCATCACGTGGAAATAGAACTGCCCGATGGCCCAGTCCCGCGCATATTGTTCAGCGGTAAAATCGAAGACGATACCCATAGGCAGCGTGTGCGCGATTGGCCGTTCGGGATTATCGGTGCCGGTGCATTCGGACATTGATTGCACAAGCGCGACGGTTTCGTCGATGCAGGCCTTCGCGTCGGCAATCGTGCCGGGATGTTCGTCGGCACTACGCCCTGCTGTCAGCAGAGCTTCGACCGACGGCGGAAAATCTTCGCCAGCCAGCCGGAACATGCCTTCGTGAGCCTGCACGCAAGCAAAGCGAATTTGCGTGGACAGCGGGAACATATCGGACGCAAGGCGTGCCGATAGCAATGCGTCCGCTTCGCCCGGCGACAGTTGCGATTCCGCCTTGCCAAGCCACTGCGAAAGTGCGCCGAGCATCTGAACATAGGTGGGTGCCAGAAGGCTGGCGGGGGTCATTGAGGGTCACCCGCAATCACACCATAGAGGTCGTGCGCATCCGCGTCCTCCACCAGAACGGTCGCAAAATCGCCTGGTTGCAAGTCAGCAGGCACGTTGCGCAAGTAAACCGCCCCGTCAATTTCGGGGGCGTCGGCCTGTGAGCGCGCAGTCGCTCCCACGTCGCCATCTTCATCCGGCTCGCCCACTTCGTCCACAATCACTCTGATCGTACGGCCGACCTTGGCGGCAAGCTTGGCCGCGCTGATGGCTTCGGTCTTTTCCATCAGGCGGGCGTAGCGCTCTTCCTTCACGTCTTCGGGCACCGGGTTCGACAGATCGTTTGCCGCCGCGCCTGCCACGGGTTCAAAGCGGAAGCCACCAACGCGATCAAGCTGCGCTTCCTCCAGCCATTCCAGCAGGTATTCGAAATCCGCCTCAGTCTCTCCGGGGAAACCGACGACGAAGCTGGAGCGGATGGTCAGGTCCGGGCAGATTTCGCGCCACGACTTGATCCGGTCGAGCACTTTGGCCTCGTTCGCCGGGCGCTTCATGGCGCGCAGCACGCTGGGGCTGGCGTGCTGAAATGGAATGTCGAGGTAGGGCGTAACCAGCCCCTCAGCCATCAGCGGGATCACCGCATCAACATGGGGGTAGGGGTAGACATAATGCAGGCGCACCCATGGGGTATCGCCTTCTGGCGTGCGCAACTGGCCGAGTTCGCGGGCAAGGTCGGTCATGTGGGTGCGCACAGGGCGGCCTTTCCACATGCGCTCTTCGTGCCGCACATCAACGCCATAGGCCGATGTATCCTGACTGATGACCAGTAGTTCCTTCGTGCCTGCTGCAACCAGCTTTTCCGCCTCACGCAGAACGGCATCGACACGGCGGCTGGCAAGTTTGCCGCGCAAGCTGGGGATGATGCAGAAGGCGCAGGCGTGATTGCAACCTTCGGAAATCTTGAGGTAACCGTAGTGACGCGGGGTGAGCTTTACATCACCGGGTTCGGCCTGCGGGATCAGGTCGATATATGGGCCCATGCTGGGCGGGGCAGCTTCGTGCACGGCCTCCACCACGGCTTCGTACTGGTGTGCGCCGGTAACGGCCAGAACCTGCGGGAACTTGGCACGGATCGCTTCGGCCTCGTTGCCCATGCACCCGGTCACGATCACCCGGCCGTTTTCGGCAATCGCCTCACCAATCGCGGCAAGGCTTTCCTCCTTGGCGGAATCAAGGAAGCCGCAGGTGTTGACCAGCACGACATCGGCGCCGGCATAGTCGGCGCTCATCGCATAGCCATCGGCGCGCAGGCGCGTAAGAATCCGTTCGGAATCGACCAGCGCTTTGGGGCAGCCAAGGCTGACCATGCCGACTTTGGGGGCTTCGGGAAGGACGATGGGGGGAATCTGGCTTGCCATTATGGCGCGGCCCATAAGCTAAAATGCACGGCACGTCACCTATGGTCCATTGTAGAGCGGCATAGCGTTGCAATGCCGACGCTGCGCGCGTAGCATAATGCCCAAGCGGGGGGCTTGAAAAAGAAGGAAATAATGGGCCCAGTCAACTGGTTAGCCGTCATATTTGCCACGCTCACCGCGCTCGCGGTCTCGGCCCTGTGGTATGGACCGGTATTTGGACGTGCGCGTCTGGAAGAGGTGGGGCCGGGCAAGCTGGGCATTCGCCGCTCACCCGCACGCACGACCGCAATATCGGCGGCGTTGCTGTTCATTTCCGCTGCGATGATGGGACATATGTTTGCCCGCGTGGGGCTGGAAACGCTGGCCGTGAAGTGGTGGCTGTACTTCATGATGTCGGGCGGGCTGGCGATTGCCTTTGTCATTCCCTCGCTGTGGATCAGCTATTCTCAGCAACGTATCAGCACGCGGTTGGCCTTGATTGACGGAGGATTCTGGCTGTTCGCCTATCTCTCGATGGGGCTGGCCTTCATGTTGGCTTAGACGTCGGCGCGATCTCTACGATGATGTCGCCGGTGTGCAGGTTTGTCGCCTCGGATTCCCAGAAGCCGATGGTCCGACCTTCGCGGAAAATCCGCAGACCCCGCCCGCTCGTCAGCGCAGACAGGGGTTTTCCCACTTCCTCGGCGGAAACCTGACGTTCCACCAACTGAACCCGGCCTTCGATCGAGGCGAGATCGGTGAGGTAATCGGCCACGTGTGCGCCATGGGCTGACCCTGCCATGAGCAGGCCGGTGAAGCGCACCGGGTTGATCACTGTGTCCGCGCCAGCTTGCCGTGCCAGCACTTCGTTGTCAGCCGCCCGCACCACCGTGCTGATCGGTACGTCCGGGGCAAGGTGGCTGGCGGTGAGCGTGATGAGGATTGATGTGTCATCGCGTCCAGCTGAGACAAGAATGGCGGATGCTTTGTCGATATGCACATCCATCAGTGTGGCATCACGCGTGGCATCGCCCGCCATGATGTTGCAGCCCAGCTTCGATGCAGCTTCGAGGCGCGCTTCGCTGGGGTCGATCACCACGATGCAATCGGGCGATGTGCCGCGTGCGATCAGCTCTGCCACGGCTTCCGAACCCGATACGCCAAAGCCCAGGACCACGATATGGTCGGTGAGGTTCTTCTGGATCTGCGCCATGCGAAACCTTTCCCAGCTGCGCTTTATGATAAAATTGTAGGCCGTGCCCACGAAGATGAAGATCACCGCGATGCGGATCGGTGTGACGATCACCGCTTCGATCAGGCGGGACCGGTCGCTCACCGGCGCAATATCGCCAAAGCCGGTGGTGGTGATAGAGATCATCGTGAAATAGACGACATCAAGGAAGCTTATCACGCCATCATGTGTGTCTTTCAGACCCGCACGGTCAATCCAGTGGACCAGCACCACGATGCCGATAAGCCCGAACGCCGCGCCGAGCCGGAGTCCAAGGTCTGCCCAAACAGGCACTTTTATGGCGCGTCGCAGCAGGCTGCCCGGCTTTCGTACGCTCTGTCGCATCCGGTTGAGGTCCATCGACAACTACAGCCGTGATGGAAGATAGAGTTCCGGGTCACGCGGCACGTTGTTGCGCCGCAGTTCGAAATGCACCGTTGGGCGTTTTGCTTCGCCGCTCTTGCCGACAAGCGCGATGCGTTCGAACGCGGTCACCTTGTCACCCTCCTTTACAGTCATCGTGCCGAGATAGGCATAGGCGGTGACGAAGTCGCCACCGTGATCGATCAGGATGAGCTGGCCAAAGCGTTCCGGTTCCTTGCCGGCATAGAGCACGGTTCCGGCGGCGGCTGCGCGGACTTTGGTGCCATAGAGCGCGGCCAGATCAATGCCGTTGGACGGGATGCCCGATACGCGCTCTCCAAACCGGGTGACGACTGCACCTTCGGTGGGCCAACGCAGTTTTGGTGCATCGGATTCACGCGGGGTAAGCGGTGGTCGCAGCGGCGGGGCCGGGCGCGGACTGGGTGCAGGGCGGGGCACGGCCTTGGGTGTCACGACCGGCGCGCCAGAAGGCGTCGGCATTGGTGTGGGTCTGGGCACGCCGTTGGGGCCAGGGCGCTTGAGCACCTGGCCGATGCGGATCACATAGGGGCTGGGAATGCCGTTCGCCTCGCCCAGCGCGGCCATGTCTACGCCCCAGCGCTGCGCAATCTGGGCGAAGGTATCGCCTGACTGCACGGTGTACGTCCACGCAACGATCGGCGCGCGCGCAGTGCCTTGCGCCACGAGGGGCGTTGCAGCCAGCAACGCCATCGCAGCGAGCAGTCGCCTCATCCGGCGAGCGGCACCAGACGGGTCAAGCCGCCCATGTAGGGAAGCAGCACTTCGGGCACGTCCACCGATCCGTCCTCTTGCTGGTAGTTTTCCAAGACTGCCACCAGAGTGCGGCCCACCGCAAGGCCCGAACCGTTGAGGGTGTGGACGAATTCGGTGCCTTTCGCGCCATCGGGACGATAGCGCGCATTCATCCGCCGCGCCTGAAAATCGCCACAGTTGGAGCAGGACGAAATCTCGCGATAGGCGTTCTGCCCCGGCAGCCAGACTTCGAGGTCATAAGTCTTGCGCGCAGTAAAACCCATGTCGCCGGTGCAAAGCAGCATCTTGCGATAGGGCAGGCCCAGCGCCTGCAGCACGCCTTCCGCACACCCGGTCATGCGCTCATGTTCGGCATCGGAATCCTCAGGCCGAGTGATCGAGACGAGTTCGACTTTCTCGAACTGGTGCTGGCGGATAAACCCGCGCGTATCGCGCCCGGCGGCACCTGCTTCAGAGCGGAAGCACGGAGTCAGCGCGGTCATTCGCAGGGGCAGTTGCGCATCGTTCAGGATCTGGCCCTGCACCGCGTTGGTCAGGCTGACTTCGGCCGTGGGGATCAGCCAGCGGCGATCTGTTGTGCGGAACAGGTCTTCAGAAAACTTGGGCAACTGGCCCGTGCCGAACACCGCCTCGTCCTTGACCAATAGTGGCGGGATGCATTCCAGATAGCCATTCTCGCCGGTCTGCCGATCCAGCATGAACTGCGCCAACGCACGGTGCAGGCGGGCCATGCCGCCTTTGAGAAACGTAAAGCGCGCGCCAGCGATCAGCGCGCCGGTTTCGAAATCGAGGCCGAGCACAGGACCGATGTCTGCGTGTTCCTTTGGTGCGAAAGCAAAGTCGCGCGGAGTGCCCCAGCGGCTGACTTCGACATTCCCTGCCTCATCCTCACCCTCAGGCACGCCATCGGCGGGCAGGTTAGGGATGGCCGAGAGCGCGGCGTTCTGCAGTGCAGTCTGCGTGCGCTCGTCTTCCTCCAGCGCGGGCAGTTCGGTCTTCAGTGCGGCGACCTCAGCTTTCAGCGCCTCTGCTGTGTCCGTGTCGCCCTTGCCCATAGCTGCGCCGATGGCCTTCGACGCTTCGTTGCGGCGCGCCTGCACCTCCTGCATCCGCGTGGCAATGTCGCGGCGGCGGGCGTCCATTTCGAGGATCGAGGCCGCAACGGCGTCCACGCCACGGCGGGCGAGAGCAGCATCAAAGGCTTGGGCGTTTTCGCGGATCAGGCGGATATCATGCATGGGCGCGGCTATGCCGCCTTGATCCGATGGTGGCAAGTGTGGCTTAGCGTCGTGGGCAGGTGTTGAGGCCGATCAGCGAATAGAGCGGGCACGTCCGCATTAGCCCGGTCAGCAGCGGCACCACGCCGATCCAGCCCCACGGGGTTTGCGGGCCGACAAACACCAGCGCAATCAGCACCAGACCCAGCGCGATGCGCAACACGCGATCAATTCCGCCGACATTGAGTTTGAACATGGCATCCTCCTTCAAAAGTGGATCAACCATGGCGCACAATATTAGCAATGCATTGATTTGGAGCAAACCGGCGCGGCAATGGCGGCGGCGGCCTTCCCAACTCTGCGGAGATAAATGCGATATTGCAAATTAGTCGCGATAATGGCGGGCGTCGTCTCGGGCTGGTGTGACGCGATGTGGCAAACCCGATGCACAATCGCCACATCCTCAAGCCGCTATAAACTTTTAAAATCACTCGTAATCAGCGGAGGGATCACGAAAGTGGCTGCGAGAGAAGTGTATCAAATTATTTCTACAATTGCTTGCCGCTTGCACATTTTCAAGATGCCGACCACTGCCCGTACCTGCTATTGCGAATGACTCGCGTTCTTAGAGGGGTAGTTATGAAGTCTGGGTCACGGCCACTGTTGGCTTGCAGCGTCGCCATCGGGGTTCTGGGATTCGCGGTGACTGCTGCCCACGCCGAAGATGGCCCTGAGAACACAGACACGCGCACGATCGTGGTCAGTGCGGCTGGTTTTGAGCAGAAGATCGTCGACGCGCCCGCCAGCATCAGCGTTGTTACGGCAGAGCAACTCGCCCAGCGGCCTTAATATGACCCTGATCGATGCAGTGCGTGATCTGGAAGGGGTGGACGTTGGCGAAACCTCTGACAAAACGGGCCAGCGCACCATCAGCATTCGTGGTATGGGGCCGGAATATACCCTGCTTCTGATCAACGGAAAGCGCCAGAACAACCATGGCGACATCTATCCCAACAGCTTTGGCGGCAACGCTTTCAATCATATTCCCCCGCTTGATACGGTCGAGCGGATCGAAGTGATTCGCGGGCCTGCATCGACGCTTTATGGTGCTGATGCGCTTGGTGGTGTCATAAATATCATTACCAAGCCGGTCAGCCCGCGCTGGTCAGGGTCGGCAACCGTCGGGCGCAGCTTTCAGGAAGACGATCGTTTCGGCAACGACATCACGTTCGACGCCTCGCTTGCCGGGCCGATTGCCGGGGACTGGCTCGGTCTGGCACTGCGCGGGTCGATCTACGAACGTCTGGCATCGGACCCGGAATTCGAACCAGTGGTCGATCCCGCGGGCGTCACGCAAGTGCGGGCACTGGGCTTCGGTGGGGGCGGTCGCACGGTGGACAACACCAACTTCAGCGTAGGCGGAACCCTGACGTTGAAGGTGGCGGACGGCCAGACAATCGACTTTGACTACGATATTTCGCGCCAGACCTATGACAACAGCCCGATGGTCGACGCCGCAACCGGGATTGTCAGCTTCCCGTTAGGCACGCTTGATGGCATCGATACGATCTGGCGGGCAACGCGCGGGATTGTGCAGCCTCGCGTTGGCTACAAGGAAAAGCAGAAGTTTAATCGCACCAACTGGTCGGTCACGCATCAGGGTGACTGGGGATTTGGCAAGAGCTTTGTATCGCTCGCGCATGTCGCGACTGCAAACCTTGGTCGCACCCGCCCATTCTCGGTGGCAGAACGCTTGCTGTTGCAGGAAATGTTCAGTGCGCGTGGCATTTATGCCGGGTTGAGCGAGGCTGAGCGTCGCCAGATTGCGGCCGACACATTCCTGCCGCGCCCCGACCGTGATCTGGAAAGCAGTCAGTACACGCTCGATGCGCGAATGGTCATGCCATTTGACGGCTTTGTCGGAAGCCATCAGGTCGTCGTGGGTGGGCAATACATCAATGGCAGTCTCAAGGATTCGGTGTTCGGCCTTGAAGGAAGCGCCGAAGGCCTGGACGCTGTGCAAAAGCAGAAGCAGTGGTCAGTCTTTGCCGAAGATAACTGGTCACCGATTGAAGCCCTGACCATCACGCTCGGCGCGCGCTATGACGAGCACTTCCTGTTCGGTGGCCAATTCAGTCCGCGCGCTTATGCGGTGTGGAACGTGCTGCCAACCCTGGTGGTCAAAGGCGGTGTCAGCACCGGCTTCAAAACGCCGAAGACGACCGACCTTTATGACGGGATTCGTGGATTTGGCGGGCAGGGGACCAGCCCGATGATCGGCAATCCTGATCTTGTGCCCGAAACCAGCGTGAACACCGAAATCGCGGTGTACTGGGACCCCACCCCTTCGACGGGGATTAACGTCACCTACTTCAAGAACGATTTCAACGACAAGATCGCAACCGCCACGGTTCAGCCTTGCGCCTTGACCAACTTCGTGCGGCCTTGCGCCAATCTGGGTGACTACTTTGAAGTCCTCGGTCTCGGTGGCTCGATCAGCCAGCCGACAAATATCGACAAGGCAGTGATTCAGGGCATCGAAGTGGCGGGCCGCGTCGGCATCACCGACACTATCAAGGTTCGCGCAAACTATACCTTTACCGACAGCGAGCAGAAGACCGGCGCCGATGCGGGATTGCCATTGACCAACACCGCCCGCCACATGGCAAATGCGTGGGTCGATTGGGCGATCACATCACGCCTGAGCACGCAGCTCAATGTCGAACATCGGTCTAGCCGCTATCGCGGTGTCGATACGGCCACCGGCGACCAGCTCTATTTTCGCAGCTACACAGTGCTGAACTTCGGCGGCCAAATGCGGCTGAATGACAGCATCACGGTGGCTGCGAGGGTGAACAACCTGCTCAACCAGGATTTCACCAGCTACCAGACCAACTTCATCGACAATGGCGACGGAACCTTCACGCCCAGCTTTGTTGATGACTACAACAACAAGGACAAGGCGCGCGCATATTGGGTCAGTCTGAACGCGCGATTTTGATGAGCGCAGGCGAGCGTCACCGCTCACCTGCCACCCGACGGGCGGATCGTCAGAACGAGAAGCCCACCTCTACACCATACGTGCGCCCGCGTTCATACGTGCCTGTAAACAGCAGCACCGGTGCACCAAAGCTGATGTAGCGTTTGTCCAGCAGGTTGTCCCCGAAGGCGGAAATCGCAATGCGCGATCCGCCAACGGGCAAGTCAGCAAGTCCCAGCCGGCCATTGACCAGCCAATAGGCCGGCTGGCGGTTGCGGTCTTCCAGCACGTCCTGACCGGCCAGATTACGCAGCGGGGTGGACGTGAGGAAGTAGTGGCTGCGATAGCGCGCTTCGAGCAAGCCCGCCACATGCCCGCCATTGCTGGTGAAATCGCCAGAGGTGAAGGTTGCGGCTACCCGCCCGGTCCAGTTGGAGAAGTAGGTTGGCCGGGCAAACGCGGCAACATCCTGCCCGTTCAGCACGAACGTGTCGTAGTCGAAATCGGTGTAGGAAATGCTACCCGAAAGGTTCAGGCCGCGCACCGGCACGATATCGAGTTCCGCCTCGAAGCCCTTGATCTTGGCCTTGCCCGCATTATCAAAAAACTGCCGCCCATTGATGAAGTTCTGGGTCTGCAGATCGTTGTAATCGTTGTAATAAGCAGCGAGGTTCAGGCGGACCTTGTTGTCGAGGAACTGCGTCTTTGCGCCCACTTCGTAGCTGGTCATATTTTCAGGGCGATAAGGAATGCCGCTGAGGATACCACCCGAAACATAGCCGGTGGCAACTTTGGCAAAGATCATGCTCTGTTCGGTTGGCCGCCAGGTGGCGATCCCGGTATAAGTCAGTTTCTTGTAGGTCTGCTTGTACTTACCCACCCCCAGAGAGCCACCTTGCGCGCCGGAAATGACCGTAATGTCCAGTTCGCGATCATCAATCGTGCCGCGCAGGCCCCCGGTGATGTCGAAGTTGTCCGAAAGGTGCCAGGTCAACTGCGCATAGCCTGCCATCGAATCGTTCACGCCAACGGTGCGGGTAATGCCGCTGCCGAAGATTGCGTCAAACGGGTTGGGCACGATCGTGCCGTTCGGCGTGGGCGAGAGGATGCCCAGTACTTCGGTGCCCGGTGAACGTTCGTGGAAGTAGAACAGCCCTGCGGTCAGATCGTAGCTGTCATTGGATAACTGGAACTGCAGTTCCTGGCTAAACTGGCTCTGGTTGGTGGCGCGGGCTGACAGCAGCGGGAAGAAGTAATCGTTCGGGCCGGGCAAGTTAGCCGGGTTGAACAGGCCTGCCTGCACCTGCTGCGGGGTGAGGCCGGGGGTGAGCAGCACGCCCAACTGCTGCAGGGTGAAGCGCATTCCGCCTGCCGAGCCGAGATCGAAGATTACCGGCTCCTGCCGGAACTTGCGATAGGCGCTGATGGCCTTGATCGTAAAGTTGTCGCTGGCTTCAAGCGTCAGCGTGAGGCTGTGGCCTTGGGTGACGACATGCTCTTCGCTGGTGGCTGCTGCGACCGAGCTTAGCGGGCCGTTCAGCCCTTCGTTGGTGGTGCCGCCAAAGAAAGGTTGCAGCGCCACGATGGGGCCGAGCAACTGGCCCGAAGCATCGGGGATCACGCCAAGGCTTTGCATCGCACGGCCCGATGTGCGTGAATCGGTGTAGTCGAAGCGGTAATCTACCGTCAGCGAGCCGAATTCTCCGCGCACGGCCACTTGTCCGCCATCGACATTGCGATAGCCCAGCTTGTCCACGAACTGCACGGTGCCGAATTCTGGCGCGCGCAACGCGATGTTCAGGGGTTGCCCTGCCATCGTATTGGTCACGTCGCCTGCAATCTGATCGTGCAGATAGGACAGCCGGATCGAGAACGGGCCGATCTGCGGCAGATCGAGCGAGACCTTGCCGCGCCAGGCATCGTAATTGCCATAGGAACCGGTGGCCTTTACGCCCCATTCGCCCTTTGGCGCGGCGGTGACGATGCTGATCGCGCCCGAAGTCGCGTTGCGCCCGAACAACGTGCCCTGCGGCCCGCGCAGCACTTCAACGCGCTGGATGTCGCTGAAGTCCAGCAGCGAACCGACAGCGCGACCGATATAGACGCCATCGACATACATGCCGACCTTGGGATCGACCGAGTTGCTAGACGTGCCGGACGCCACACCGCGAATGATAATCGTGGGGTTGGACTGCTGTCCCTGCGTGTTGAACTGCAAGCTGGGGGCCAGGCCGGCCAGATTTCGGACGCTGGTGACGCGCAAGGCATCAAGCTGGTCCGCCCCAATCGCGGTAACGGCCACTGGTACGCGTTGCAGGCTTTCTTCGCGGCGCTGTGCGGTAACGATGATTTCCTGAACCGACGACTGCGCGGCACCGGTATCGGCCTGCGGTTCGGGCGCCTGTGCATTGGGGGCCAGTTCTTCGGCGTGTGCGGCGCTCGTCAGGGCAAACACCCCGGCAGCCAGAATTGAACCGCGCAAAAGCCTTGAGCGGATATACCGTGCTTTCATCATCATTCTCCCTCCGTCGTTGTTTTTGTTCTTATTGGCGGAACGGCGGATTGCACCGTGACACCACTGAGGCGGCAAAGCGCATATGCGCCCGCCGCCCGGAATTTCAGGTTGGTGGAATTGCGGCGCGTGCCGTCACTCGGCCGCTTCCATCAACGACTCGCCATAATGGGGATCGTCCTCGTTACAGAGGCGATTGGTCAGATCCCAGCGGTTGTCGATCACCGGGGTGATGTTCAGTTCGCGGCGGATGTCGTCGATCTGCACGTCGACATATTCGCGCCAGTCGACCAGCATCAGTGGGTATTTCCAGTTGCGGCCCTGCTGCGCGCCAAGGAATTCAGCCTCAAGGTTGACGACCATGGCATCTGGATAGAACAGACCATCCTTCATTACCGTCTTGGCCTTCAGGTAAAAGGCGATGCGGCTGAAGAAGTTGCTCAGTTCCGGGTGAAAATAGAGCGACTTGGCGTGCATGTTTGCCGAAAGCAGCGCCACTTCGCCGCCATGGTTCGGGCCAAAGCCGCTTACCATGTGTTCAATATCGTGCGAAAGCGCAGTTTGTCGCAGGTAGTAGGTGAAGTCGTTCACCACCTGAATTTCCTGGAAGAACAGGTCGAGCTGGTAGCCCGAATTTGCCATGAAATTGTAGATCGCAGCGCCCAGCGTTCCGGGGGCACAGTCCTTCGTTTCGGCCAGCGTGAAGTTTGAAAGGCTGCGGCGTTCCAGCCAGCGCTTGAATAGCGGCAGACGGGCCTTTTCCATTTCGAACAGCTCGATAATCCGGTGCATGTCTTCCAGATCATGCAGCGCCTGAGCCACTTCCGGGATGTAAGCGGTATTCGGCAGATCAGGCCCGTTGCGGCGCAGCATCTCCTGCGCGATCAGCGTGCGCAGCCCAGCGTGGTTGAGATACTTTGACGAACTGACAAGCACCGAGCTTTCAGTTTCGATCTTCTGGATTGCGCCGTTGAAATAGGCGCGGTCGGCTTCACCGATCTTCGCTTCGCTCATGGCATGGCATCCTCTCATTTATCGTTGGGGGTGGGGGCGTCCGGAGGGATGGACGCCCCCTCGAGGAAGCTGGTCAGGGCTTCCCCAATTCCGTCTCGGTTCAAATCACTCGGCGGCTTCAGCCAGAGCAGCAACATCGTTGGCAGGCGAGAGGAACTGACCCGGCATCGCCCCGGTAAAGGCGCCGTCCTCGAAAGTCGGCACCCCGTTCACCAGCGTCAGGCGGGTGGGCATGGCGGCGCGGGTAAAGCGCCAGGTCGTGCCACCGCGCCCGTCTGGCACATCGTGCGCCTTCTGCATTTCGCGGCGCTGGATTTCGTCCATGTTGAACACTGCAATATCAGCGCGCTTGCCCACGGCGATCACACCGCGATCGTTGAGGTTGAAGTGGCCCGCCAGCTTGCCGGTCATCACGTGAATGGCCTGCTCCAGCGCCAGCTTCTTCTCTTCACGCACATATTGCGTCAGCAGCAGCGCATTTTCGCCACCACCGCACAGCATCTGCAAGTGCGCGCCCGCATCAGAGATATTGCCCACGGTCTTGGGATCATTCATCAGTTCGAGCGTCAGTTCCTCATCCTTGGGGAAGGGCGCCATGTGGACGGTAGACCGGGTGCCGTTCGCGATGATCCAATCGGCCATCGCATCTGACCGGTGCAGGCCAAGGCTGTCGGCATATTCCTTGAGCGTGATGCCAACCGGGCCTGTGCCGTTCTCGCTGTCGATCAGGAACAGTTCCTGCGGGTTCTTCAGCGGGGAATGATCCCAAGCCTGCGTGTCCCAGCTTTCACGGGCACGTGCGCGCCATGCAGGATCGCCCAGCAGCGCGGCCTTCTTGTAGTGATCGTCTTCCAGCACCACCTCGTGCCAGACATAGTCGTTCGACTGCGCAAAGATCAGCGATTTGACGAGGCTGAGCGTGGAAGTGGGCGAAACGTGGGCGTAGCCCGGCCACACATCTACGCCCGCTTCGCGCATCTTGCGCACCGATTCCTGCATTGCAGGCAGGATGCCTTTCTGGAATTCCAGCGTGGGCACGGCGCCGGCGATCTGGACCTTGATCTTGCTACCCGCCAGCAGTTTTGCCAGACGTTCCAGATTGGCCGGGCCAGTCATGCGCATGAAGGTATCGACGATCACCTGATAGCAGCAGCCGGGATAACGCTCCATCACCGCAAACAGCGCCTCAAATTCCTCGTCAGAGGCTTGCAGCGTGGGCACCGGGCGGTTTTGCCCATCGTGGTCGTGCATGTTGTCAGACATGCCCAGCGCACCTGCGGCCAGCGCATCGTCAAGCAGTTCGGCCATCTTGGCAATTTCGGCAGGAGTGGCTTCACGCTCCCAAGCTTCCACACCCATCGCGGCAAGCCGGATGGCGATGTGGCCGACATAGGCGGCATAGTTCAGTGGCACCTTGACGTTGCGCTCCACCGATGCGCGATATTCGCTCCAGGTGTTCCAGTCCCACGGCAGGTTGTCCATGAACGGACCTTCGGGAATATCCTCGAAGAAGCTGAAAATGCCGATCATTTCGCGCTGAGCGGGCATGTATTTGTGCAGCGGAGCGGGTGAAAAGCCGCAGTTGCCCATGATCATCGTCGTTGCGCCATATCCGGGCAACGGGTCGAGGTCGGATTGCCACCACATAGTGCCATCATAATGGGTGTGGCTTTCGATAAAGCCGGGCGTCACATGGCATCCGTTTGCATCGAATACGCGCTCGCTACCCGGCGCAAGATTTGCACCAACTTCGGCGATCACGCCGTCCTTGATGCGCACATCCGCCGCAAAGGCAGGCGCGCCGGTTCCGTCCACGACGGTGCCGTTCTTGATGAGAATATCAGACATGGTTTTCTCCCGATCTTCCGAACCATCCAGCCCCTTATGCTGCAATTTGTGCAGCAGGCCGGTGGACGGGTTGGGTGCAGCATATGCCTGCTTGCGAGTCTCCCGAAGCAATGGCTTGCCAAACAGATCGTTTCGTTATCTTATGCGGATCATGACGCGATACGATTCAAGCGCATCTGCAATGCTATCCGTTTTGCGGCGACATTTGCGCAAAGATGGATGGACGATTTTGCGCCTTTCGCGGGAAATCGGCGTCGGTGAAGCAACTGTGAAGCGCTGGCTTGCGGGCAAAGGCCTGACCATCGACCGACTGGAAGCGATGGCGCGGCTGTGCGGGCTGGTTCTGGGCGATCTTGCGCGCGAGGCTGAGGACTCCCCGGGCGAGCTTGCGCACGAATTGACGCTCGCGCAGGAAAAGGCGCTGTCGAGCAACATCTTCCTATCGTTCCTGTTCATGACCATCCTGAATGGCGTGCAGCCGACCGAGACCGCGAGCGACTTTTCAGTGCCCTTGCGCACCATGGAGGCCGCACTTGCGCGGCTCGAACGGCTGGCCCTGATTGATCGTTTGCGCAGCGGGAAAGTCCGCCCGTTGATCGACCGCACTATGGTCTTTCGCAAGCAGCCGCTGCGCGCGCTGTTCGAACAGCACATGAAGCACGTGTTCTTCGAACTCGATTACAGTGCGCCGGAAACCACCTACATTTCCGAAGTGGTCAAACTGTCGCCCACCGGCCAGGCCCAACTGGCAGACCTGATGGAGCATTTTCGCGCGCAGGTGCAGGCGCTGGCAGACCGTGATGCACAGGCGCCCGTCGCCGCGCGTGAATGGGTGGGGTTGCTCAGCGTGATGCGCAAACTCGACCTTTCACCAATGCACCAAGCACAGGGTGATTTTGCCGAATGATATACGCAAATAGTGAAATATATTAAGAATAAATGGCAAAATTCGTAGAATCATTGACTTCATGTTCACCCTTTCTGACAGTGCCCCTGTAAAGCTTGCGGCTGTAGGCGCTGTGAAAGGAAGAGATTATGGAAGCCAATTTTCCGGCAGGCGCCACCATTGTGTTCGGCGGCAGCGGCGGCATCGGACGTGGCGTGGCGCTCGAATTCGCGCGTGAGGGCAGCGACGTAGCGATAGTCTATCGCTCAAAGCGCGACGTTGCCGAAGCGGTTGCAGCGGAAATCCGTGAATTTGGGCGCAAAGCCTCAATCCATCAAACCGACGTTCGCAACCGCGCGCAAGTCGCCGCGGCCTTTGCCGAAGCCGTCACCGCCCATGGCCGCGTGCATACCGTGGTTTGGGGCGCAGGGCCGGTGGTCCCGCAAGTGCTGATCGCAGACTGGACCGAGGCGATGTTCCGCGATTCCATGGAGATTGAGGCGTTCGGCTTCAACAACGCCGTCCACACCGCGCTGCCGCACATGCGGGCCAGCGGCGGAGGCAGTTTCGTGCATCTGGGATCGGCCGGGCATGACTGGTGGCCCAAGCTTGACGGGCTTTCGGTCGCACCCAAGGCCTGCAATGAAGCGCTGGTCAAAGGCATTGCCAAGGAAGAAGGCTTCCACGAAATCCGTGCCAATTCGATCCTCGTCGGCGTGATCGACGCGGGACAGTTCAAGATCGGGCAGGAAGCCGGCACGTTCACGCCCGAATGGGAAGCGGCGGTCAAGGCGATGCTGCCGCTGAAACGCTGGGGCACGCCGCAGGACATTGGCCAGGCCGCAGTCTATTTCGCATCGCGCCGGGGCAATTATGTTACCGGGCAGACCATTTCGGTCGGCGGTGGCTTCGGTGTCTGAGCAGAGCGTGCTCGCTCCGCACAGCATCGGTGTGGACGAAATGGTGGCGCGCGAGAGCCTGCGCCACCTCGTTGTTGCCTATGGCCATGCCATAGACCGCCGCGATTGGTCACTGCTGCGCACACTTTATCACGATGATGGGGTTGATGATCACACGCCGTACTACTGTGGCCCGGTTGATGGCTATATCGCGTGGCTGCCCTCGATGATGGCCAACTGGCGCGCCACCATGCACACCGCCATGTCCTGCCTGTTCACTATCGACGGTGACCATGCGCAGGGCGAGATCACCGCGCGGGCGTGGCACCTGACAGCGGATGGCGCGCGCCAGTTTGTTGCATGGGGGCGCTACGCCGATTACTATGAACGGCGCGATGGCGTGTGGCGCTTTGCCAAGCGGTCTTTCATTCTGGACTTCGCCGAGGATCTGCCGGTCGCAAACGGCGACGATTTTGGCAGCGAAGGCGTCGGCACCGGCCGGGCCGGGGCCGATGATCCGGTGTTTGCGCGTCTCTCGTTATTTTCCAGACCCTGATCAGGCAGCAGCAAGGTTCTGCTTGTCGCGCTCCAGCGAACGTACCGCGCGCCATGCCGCCCATACGCCGATGTAGCCAGTGGGGATCGCCACGCTCAACCCAACCCGCAACCCGTGCGGCCCGGCCCCGGCAACCCAGTCGCTCAGCTGCCCAGCCAGCACCGGGCCAAGCACCGTGGCAAACATGCTGGAAATCAGCAAAACCAGCGCGGTGCCGGTGGCGCGATGGGCATTGGGCAGCAGATACTGCAACCCCGCCAGCACGCCAACCGACCAGCCCCCGCCCATCAGCCCCGCAGGCAGGGCAAACAGCCGTGACAGCATCAGGCTTTCGCTCCAGGTCACCAGCAGGATCATCGTCGTCGCCCCGGCCAGCGCAAAGGCAGTGAGGCGCAATTGCATCGTGGCGTCATTTCGGCCCAGCCTGTCCGCCAGAAACCCGAAGCCTAGTACGCCGAGAAGCCCCGGCATACCGAACGACAGCGCAAAGGTTGCGCCGGCGGCCTGCGTGGAAAGGCCATAGGCACGCTCAAACAGGGCAGGCCCCCACATACCGAAGGTCACGCCCGAAAGCGATCCCAAAGCCATGACCGTTGCCAGCAGCCGCACTGAAGGCGTGCCAATCAGCAGCTTGATCGTCGGCCCCAGTGGCAGCACCGGCGCGGCATGGGCCACAGGATCACGCGCGGGTTCGCGCACGATCAGCCAAGCGGCCAGCGCCACGATCAGCCCAACCACGCCGAGGGCATGGAACGCCGTTTGCCAATCGCTCGCCGCAGCAATGGCCGGACCACCGGCAAGGCCGCCCATCTGGCCGATGTAGATTGCGGTGCCCAGCAACGCAAAGGCACGGCCACGTTCGGCGATAGGAAAGTAGGCGGCGATCAGCGCGGCAGCAGGCGCCTGATAGGCCGCCTCGCCAATGCCCACGCCTACGCGCGCCATTGCCAGCATGGCCGGACTTGTTGCCATGCCTGAAAGCAGCGTGAAAAAGCTCCAGAACCCGCACCCCCCGGCAATGATCGCAATGCGCGAGCGCCGGTCTGCCAGCCGTGCAATCGGCAGCGTGAACAGGGTGTAGAGCAGCGCGAAGGCCGGGCCCATCAGCAGCCCCATCATCGTATCGCTAATGGCAAAATGCGCCTTGATCGGTTGGGCAAGGCCGGGGATGAGGAAGCGGTCGGCATAGTTGAGAATGGCCACCAGCACGATCAGCGACAGCGCCAGCCACCGATTGGTCAGCGGTCGTCCGCTTGCCGACATGGTCGCCGCAGGCAAGGGTGCGGCGATTGTGCCACTGCCGCCAAGAGGGCTGGTCATCAGGTCTCTCCCGAAGCGCAAGGAATGCGCATTATTTTCTTCAATATACTCTGCAAATCAGGCAAATCAAATCGTAAGATTGATAATATGTGATGATATTGCGGCGATTGGCCTGTGTGTATAACAGTCGTGCAACACAAATCGATTCGCTTGGGAGAGCGCTATGCCCATCTCGCTTGAAGATATTTCCTCTCGCCTTGCCGCACTGGAGGACAAGGAAGCTATCCGTGCGCTCAAGGCGCGCTATCTTCGCGCCTGCGATCTCAAGCAGCCCGATGTGGTGCGCGATTGCTTCGCATCGGGCGAAATCCGCATCGCTTATCAGAACTTCCCGGAGTTCGCCGATAGGGATGCATTTGTTGAAATATATCGCCAGATGGGTTGTCAGCCCGGAGTTTACGACATCCACCACGCTACCAACTGGGAAATCGATCTTTCCGGCGGGGATCGGGCGACCGGCAAATGGTCGCTGAATTTCCGCACGATCCTTACCGGCCCACGCCAGATCGTGCGCCTCGCGGTGGAATATGATGACGTCTACGCCAAGGTTGATGGTCGCTGGTGGATTGTAGAGACGGTCAGCCGCGTCACCTCGATGCTGACCGAACAGGTGGCCGAGGATGGCAGTGTAACGGTTCTGGCACTGGCTGAACCGCCTGCTGCCTGAGGTTACGCAGGCATTGGCGCAACCGGTGCCTGCTGCATTCCGCGCACCACCCGTCCGGGCCGCACATCCATAGGCTGGTCGGCCCGGCGGATCACTTCTCCGCTAACCACTGTGGCAACATAGCCCGTAGCAGTCTGATCCAGCCTGCGCCCGCCACCTGGCAGGTCATGGCGCACCACCGGCGCGTGCAGCCGTAGCGCGTCCATGTCGATCACATTGACATCGGCCTTGTATCCGGCGCGCAGCAGTCCGCGATCGTCCAGCCCGACAACACGCGCGGGCTTTGCCGCCAGCATCTGCACCACTTCGGCCACGGACAGGCGCTCACCCGCACGGTCCCGCACCCAATATGTCAGCATGAACGTGGGATAGCTGGCATCGCAGATCGCGGCATAGTGCGCGCCACCATCGCCTAGCCCGATCACCGTATCGGCGCGGCGCACCAGCCCGATCAGCGCATCAAGCCGCGCCTCGTGGAAATTGCCCAGCGTGTTCAGGATCATGCCGTTGCCGTCACGCTCCATCAGCGCGTCGTACGCCACGTCCTCAGGGCTGCGGCCTTGTGCGCGGGCCAGCGCGCCAATGCTCTGGTCGGCCGCCGGTTCATACTGCGGAGGATCGCCGAACGGGAACATCCAGTCCCAGTTGCGTGTCAGCATCGCCAGCGGATGCCCCGGCTGCGGCATTTCCGAAAGCAGCTGTGCACGCATCACCGGATCGCGCAACTGCGGCAGTTGTTCTTCCAGCGTCAGGTTGGCCAGCGGCTGATACGATGGGCACAGGCAGAACGGATGAGTGGACAGCGCCCAGCCCGAAATCATGCCGATCGGGCGTGGTAGTATCTGAGGCCAGATTTCAACGCCGCGCGCCCGCGCCTCATCCACCATCCGCAGCGGCGCATCCCATGTGTTGGGCCCGCTGTTGGCCAGCGCCAGCGTGAATGTCGCTGGACGGCCAGAGCTTTCCGCCACCGCGATCAGGCGGGTCAGTTCGTCCTCCCACGTCTCGAACGGAGCATCGAGCACCGCCTGAAACACCCCGGTCCCGGCCTCGGCCAGCGCCCCGGTTATGGCAATCAACTCGCGCGTATCGGCGCCATAGGTCGGGATCAGTTCGCCCGTCTTGGTACGGTGGATATTCAGCCGTGATGTGGCAAAGCCGATGGCCCCTGCATCCAGTGCCTCCCGCGCAATCGCCCGCATCTGGGCCAGATCATCGTCAGTCGCCGCCTCACGCGCGATGGCGCGCTCGCCCATCACCCACACGCGCAAGGGGCTGTGCGGCAGCAGGCAGGCCACATCGATATCGCGCGGGCGCGAAGCCAGCGCGTCGAGATACTGCGGAAACGTTTCCCAGTCCCACGGTAACCCCTGCGCCATGACCACGCCGGGAATGTCCTCCACCCCTTCCATCAGCCGGATCAGCGCCTGATGATCGGCCTTGCGGCACGGCGCAAAGCCCACACCGCAATTGCCCAGAACGGCAGTCGTTACGCCATGCGAACTGCTGGGAGAGAGCGTGTCGGACCACACCGCCTGCCCATCGTAATGCGTGTGAATATCGACAAAGCCCGGCGTCACAATGCACCCGGTGGCATCAATTTCCTCGCGCGCTGTGCCCGCGTAATGCGCGCCGACAAAGGCAATGGCATCCCCGCACAGGGCCACGTCTCCAATAAAGGGTTCCCCGCCCGATCCGTCGACGATCGTGCCACCCCTGATCAAAAGATCGGCGCAAAGGCCCTGTGCGGTCATCGTCTCTCTCCACTGTTTCGGTGGACGGTACTGGATCGTTCGGCTTGAAGCAAGCGCAATGCCAGATCGCGCCGCTCAGAAAATCCGCATATAATAGCTATTAAGCGTCATTGACCGCCGTTTGCGTTATGCAATACCGGTAGAGTTACGAAACACCGGAGAGGATTCGCAGGCATGATCGATTATGGCCTTCACGGCAAAGTGGCGCTCGTCACCGGCGCAAGCGGCGGCATTGGTCGCGCGGCATCACTCGTCTTCGCGCGGTCGGGCGCAAGCGTGCTTGTTTGCGACGTGAACGAGGCAGGCGGCGCTGAAACGGTCGCCATGATCGAAGCGGCAGGGGGCAAGGCGGCGTTCCAGCGCTGCGACGTGTCAAAATCTGACGAGGTGAAGGCGATGGTCGCCGCTGCTGTCTCCACTTTCGGCGGACTTGATTGCGCGTTCAACAATGCGGGTATCAACCGCCTTGGCGACGACGAATACGACGACGCGATCTGGGAACGCAACATGGGCATCAACCTGTCGGGCGTGATGCGGTGTATGCGTGAAGAGGCCGAAGTGATGGTTGCGCGTGGCGGCGGGGCCATCGTGAACACTGCGTCGATCAACGGGATCGTCGGAAACGGTGGACAGCCCGCCTATGTCGCGGCGAAGCATGGCGTCGTCGGCCTCGCTCGGCACGGCGCGCTGCGTTGGGCGCAGGCGGGCATTCGCGTAAACGCGGTGTGCCCCGGTGTGATCGAAACGCCGATGACCGCGCCACTCATCGCCAGCCCCGAAATGAAGAAGGTTATCGATGCGATGACGCCGATGGGCCGCATGGGCACCGCGGAAGAAATTGCCGAAGCCGTCGTCTGGCTCTGCTCACCCGCCGCCAGCTTCGTTACCGGTCACGCTATGGTCGTCGATGGCGGCGCGACAGCGGTTTGAAAATCGGACCGGGCAGCATCAACATTTGCTGCCCGGTTAAGGTGACTTGTCAGCCCAGCGCCGCTTTCAGCTTTGCCCCCGCCCGCTCGATATAGGGCATGGCATCGGGCACCGCTTCGAACATCGAGAAGAAGCCGTGAATCATGCCGGGAGCCTCTTCGCTATCAACCGCAACCCCCGCCGCCGCCAAGGCATCGGCATAGGCCAGCCCCTCATCGCGCAACGGGTCGTATTGCGCTACCAGAACGGTAGCTGACGGCAAACCGGCCAGATTATCGTGGCGCAACACCGCAGTGTGAGGATGCGGAGCATTCACGTCGTCCACATAGTGCGCCCAGAACCACTGCATCATCACGGTCGACAGGAAATAGGTGCCACCACCATTTGCTGTATAGGAATCCCGTTCAAAATCCGCATCCGCCACCGGATAGATCAGCAACTGATGTGCCAGCTTCGGCCCGGCCTCATCGCGCGCGCGGATCGCCACGGCAGCGGCAAGGTTGCCCCCGGCACTGTCTCCCGCCACAGCAAGGCGCGAAGGATCAATGCCTAGTTCGGCGGCATGAGCCACCGCCCACAACAGCGCATCATAGCAATCATCCAGCGGGCCGGGGAACTTCGTTTCCGGTGCAAGCCGGTAGTCCACTGCCAGCACGGCCGCGCCGCTCGCCCGCGCCAGTGCGCGCGCAGTGGCATCGTGCGATTCGAGATCGCCGATCACCCAGCCGCCGCCGTGATAGAACAGCACCAGCGCCGGATTTTCCCCTGCGCCCTCAGGAACATAGAACCGCGAGCCAATGGTCCGCCCCGGCAGGTCGAGCGCGATGTCACGCACATGCGCCACTGCGGGCGGCGGCCCCATCTGCATCGGTTTGTTCAGATCGCGCAGCGCTTGCGGCGTGATTGTGGCATAATCGACTGGCGGCATCTGCGCAAAATAGCCCAGCAGCGCCTCGACCTGAGGGTTAAGCGTCATCGTATCTCTCCCGATTTAGCCGAACTGCCTTATCCAAATTGGGCTGCAATTTCTGCCACAGCCGCCGCCACATCGCGACGACGATAGCCCAACAGCGCCGTTTCGCCAGCATCGGGTTCATAACTGATCGTGTTGCCGCGCCCTTGCGGGATCGCGATGTCGGGCAGCAGCAGCAATTCCTCGTCGCGCGCCTCCAGCACCACGTCGCTGCCAACGGCATCAAAGAACAGCTGGAAATAGTCCCGGAACGTGAGGTTTTCATCGCCCACCAGATAGGCCTTGCCCGGCTCGCCCCGCAACAGCGCGCCTTCGATGGCTTCGGACAGCGATTGGAACGACATGAAGTTGGTGCCACCCGTCGGCGCAAAGAACGGGATCGGAATATTGCCCTTGGCCCACTGCACATAAGGATCGAAAATCGCGCTCGGCAGGCCGGGCACTGTGCCGACCATGAAGGGCGCATTTACGCTCACCACGTCAAACCCGGGCGCGCCCTCGGCTCGTGCGCCTTCGCACGCGGCAAGGCGTGACTGGATATAGACATTGCCTGCAACCAGTTCTGGCGCGGCCTGCGGATAGAAGCTGCCAAGCTGGACCGCACGGGCAACGCCAGCCTCACGCGCGGCGGCAAAGAACGCGGGCAGGGCAACATGGTTGGCCTTGTGCAGCCACGCGCCGAAATCTTCGCCCTGTGGAACGTGGCGCGGATCGTTGCCTGCCGCAAACACCATCCAGTCGAACCCGCGCAACCGATCGGGCGTGAAATCGCCCGCCACATAATCGCCCTGAAGGAACCCAAGCGTGGTCAGCGCCGTGCCTTCGGGCGCACCCGCCCCACGCCCGGTGATCGTCACATCATGGCCCTGTGCCGCCAGATGCAGCGCGGCATGGCCGCCCAGCGCGCCAGTGCCGCCGACTACGAGAACTTTCATCGCTATTTCTCCTGATAAAGCGGATTGGCCAGCGGTAGCGGCGCAAGATCCGGGCTGCGGCGCAGCAGGTTGCCGCCGTCCACCGCGATGCATTGCCCGGTTACCCAGGCACTTTCGTCTCCGGCAAGGAAGCGCACGGCCCCTGCCATGTCATCGGCCTCGCCCAAGCGGCCCAGCGGATACTCGGGCAGGAAAGCTGCCGCCGCGCCGCCATCGAACATATCCTGCGTCGCGCCGCTGCGGGTCAGGCCGGGGCGGATCGCGTTGACGCGCAGTCCCGAAGGCCCCAACTCGTCTGCCGCCATGCGTACCAGCCCTTCGAGCCCGGCCTTTGCCACATGATAGGCCGAAAGGTGCCGGAACGTCAGGACCGCCGCGCCCGATGACAGCACGATGATCGATCCGCCCGGCGCCATCAACGGCGCGGCGTGGCGGATCACATGGAAGGTGGCGATCACGTTGGTCTCGAAGGCATCGCGATAATCTTGCGGAGTGCTTTCGATCAGCGGTTTGAACCCGCCGCCGCCCACCGTGGCAAAGGCGATGTCCAGCCTTCCGGCCAGCACGTGCGCTCCGGCAAGTGCTGCGGTCACGGCGTCCTCATCGGTTCCGTCGCCCACAAATTCATGAACTTGCACCCCCGGCACTGCGGCGCGAATATCCGCCGCCGCTTTTGCCAAAGCATCCGCGCGCCGCGCCATCAGCGCCAGCGTCGCCCCGTCGCGCGCCAACGCCAGCGCGCAGGCTCCGGCAATCGCGCCGGTCGCCCCGGTGATGAACGCGGTGCGCCCGGCCAGCGTGCCGTTCATGCGGTCGCGCCGCCCACATCGTGCACGGGCCGCACTTCTTCCCAATCGACCACAAGCTCGCGCCGCGTGAATTTCCACCCATCGCCCTCACGCCGCCACTGGTCCTGATAGCGGATCGCCCAGACCAGCAGTACATCGCGCCCGTCAGGCCCGGTCATGCGGTGCTCGGCAGTGGAGCGGGTTTCGCCCTGCGCTATGTCCTCGCTGACCGCCGCGTCCATATCGTACACCACATGGCGCGTGGCTTTGAATGCATGGGTAAGGTGGTCGATCGAGCCAAGGTTCGCCTCAAGCCCGCTGATGGCAAAACCGGGTCCGATAATCTCCACATCGTCTGCCATGACTTCGCGCCACAACGCCTTGTCACGCCGGTCTGCGCCCAGCCCATAACGCTCCGCCGTACGGCGTAGTTGCTCCAGATCGCTCATGCTACCGTCCCCGGAATGACCAGCCCATTGCCTGAAATCAGCGGCACATTGGTCCATTCGCCCTGGGGCGTGCGATACCAACCCCCCGCTGCCAGCGCCCCGCCATCCACGTTAATTGTGGTGCCGGTCACCCACGCCGCCAGCGGACTGGCGAGATAGAGCGCCGCGCCCGCGCTGTCTGACGGTTGACCAAACCGGCCCAGTGGAATCCAGCGCTCTTCATGCGCGCGGTTTTCGGGCGGGATCATGTAGTCCAGCGCCACTTGCGGCGTATCGGTCGTCTCGGGCGCGATGGTGTTCACACGGATGCCTTCCGGCCCCAGTTCCAGCGCGAGGCTCTTGGTAAAGCCCGTCACCGCCCATTTGGCCGCAGCATAGACGCTGCAATAGGGAATGCCGCGATGCGCCTCGATCGAGGTGACGTTGATGATCGACGATCCGGGTCCGGCCTTGCGCAGCAGAGGGATCATTGCGCGCGTCATGCGCAGCAATTGCCCCAGATTGGTGTCGAGGATTTCCTCGGTTTCCTCGTCCTCCAGCATGGCAAAGGGCCGTGCGTGGACGAAGTGGCCGACATTGTTGACCAGCACATCCAGCTTGCCGGTTTCAGCCGCAATGCGCTCGGCCAGCATCGCGCCCACGCCGCGCTGGCGCACATCGCAGCGGATCACGCGTGCGCTGGGCATCGCAGCTTCGGCCTGATCGGCGCGGGCCGGATCGATCTCGGCGATCACCACTTGCGCGCCTGCGCTGTCAAAAGCCTCGGCAATCGCCCGCCCGATGCCCACGCCGCCACCGGTGATCAGCACGGTCTTGCCGGTAAAGTCCAGCGCGTGCGCAAAGTCGGGCCTTTGCGGGTTCGCAGTCATCGGATGCGGATCCTCTTGATGCCAATGAATCGGCGTTGATGTATTTATTGTCTACGCATAGTGCGGATGGAAACGCGCTCTGTCAATGGGATGCGCAGCGCAAAGAGGATTACGCTGCTACGCCCCGGGCTGATCCGCCGGGATATGCACTACCAGCCCGTCCAACTCTTCGCCCAGTTGCACCTGGCACGACAGGCGGCTGTTGGGGCGCACTTCTACACCCTCGATCAGTCCCAACATCTCGCGCTCGTCCGGGTGTGCAGGTCCGGTGCGGTCCAGCCATTCGGGATCGATATAGCAGTGGCAGGTAGCGCACTGCATCATCCCGCCACACAGCGCGTCGATCCCGTCGACCAGACTGCCGACCGCCAGTTGCATCAGCGTCATGCCCTCGAAGTTCACGCAAGTCCGCGCTGTCCCGTCGGGCTGGACGAAAGTCACTTTGGCCATTCACTGTCCCTCAAATTGTGCCATTTTATCCTTCGTCATTGCGAGCCCGCGCAGCGGGAGAAGCAATCCAGAGCGCCATGCGCCACGCTCTGGATTGCTTCGCTCCGCTCGCAATGACGAACCAGTGGGGATGCCTCTTCAAACGTGCGCCGGGCAACCGGCGGCCTTGGCCAGCGCGGCCGTATCCACCGCCGTTGCCTCGCCCGAAATCTTGCGCCGCCTGTAGCGCACGCGGCATGGCTGGGCGGGCCAATAGGTCGAAGCGCCGGCAATCGGCTTCACTTCGTCCAGCAGTTCCATGTTAAAGTTCTGCAGCAGGATCACCAGCAGCGCTTTCATTTCCATGCGCGCAAAGTTCACGCCCGCGCAGCGATGCACGCCGCCGCCAAACCCGATTAGCGAATTGCTGGTCGTCTGCGCATTGGGGTTGGCCGGGTTGAAGCGCTCAGGATCATAGGCATCGGGATTGGGGAACGTCTCTTCCATGCGGTGGCTGACCGAGGGGGCCAGCAGCACGAATTCGCCCTTGCGGATGGTATAACCCTCGCGCACGATATCAGCATTGGCCTTGCGGCTGAGCATATAGGCCACTGGGTGCAGCCGCTCAGTCTCACGCAGGGCAAGGTCCATCTTTTCCATCGCGATGGCGTGTTCCCAGCTCAGGTTTCCGCCATCGCCGCCGCCCAAAAGCCCGGTGATTTCATCGCGCAAGACCTGCATATAGGCCTGATTCTGCAACAGATCGGCCAGCGCCCAGCTGACCTGCCCGGCGGTGGTTTCATGCCCCGCCCACACCAGCAGCAGGATCAGGTGGCGGATGATCTCGTCGGGCACCGGGCGGCCATCGGGATACTTTGTTTCGATCATCGTCTGGAAAAAGTCGGGCGGATCAAGCGGCGCGTCGCGGCGCTTTTCGATCCATGATTGCAGGATAGTATGCAGCTTCTTCTTGGCGCGTTGCGATTTCACCATCTTGGGCGTGGGCAGCCATAGCGGCAGCACGATTTCCATCCCGCCCGAAAAATCGCGGAACAGATCGAAGAATTCGTGACCCAGTTTCTCGTGGAATTCGCGCCCCATGAAGCTGTGCGCGGCGATGTCCATCACGATGGGGCCGAGTGTGGGGATCAGGTCGAACTCGCCTTCATCACCCAGCTGTTCCACCAGGTTCAGCGATTCCTCGACCATCACCGGCACATATTGCTTCATCGAAGCCGCCTTGAACCGGGGCATGATGATCGAGCGCTGGCGCAGATATTCGTCCATTTCCGCAAACGAATAGAAATCCGGCGAAAACATCTTGAGGAAGAACGGCATGGATTCGCGGATCGACAGCAGCTTGTCGGTCTCTTCAAAAAAGAAACGGTTGTGCTCCGGCCCCAGCATCACATTCATGCGCTGGCCCATGAAGTTCATCGCGAACATCCGGCCTTTGGTTTTGTAGCCGCGTTTCAGCACGCTTACGGGATCGCGGAAAAACTGTGCGATGTGACCCAGCAGCGGCGCGCCGCCATCGAGCAGGGGGAAGCCGCCGCCAGCATTTGCTGCACTCGCCATGCCATGTCTCCCGTAAACACGCCGGTTTGGCCCGGCATTTGATCGCGAGAGGGTATGTCTGTTCGCACGGGCCGTCACGCTTCGTCGCACAGAGGGTATCGCCCGGTGATCTAGCTTAGATCATCGGGTGAACTGCTCGATGCTTACCCCCGCACTCCGCCAGCATCCCGTCACCCTGAACTTGTTTCAGGGTCCATTTATGAGCCCAGGCGGCGGTTTGGTCGGCAAAATGGATCCTGAAACAAGTTCAGGATGACGAAACTGGATTGGCCTTGGCAGGTAGAATAACTCGTGCCCCCTCAATACACCGCCGCCGGATTCTTCGGACGCGGGCTGCCCAGCATTTCGCGGTGCGAGGGCCGTTCGTTGCCGCGGTCGGTCACGCCCAGTTCCTTGGCAATTTCCGCCACGATCAGCGTCTGCCCTGAAAGTTCGTCACGGTTCGCCGCCTTGTCGATGGCGTCGATCACGTGTGCCGAAAACTCCGGGTTCTCGGCCATCGCCAGAAAGCCTTCGTACTGTTCGGGATTGGTCTTGACCGCAATCTGCGAACGCTCGGTCACTTGCGGGCCAAGCCACAGCGATACGGCGGCCACGCCAGTGCCCCAAAAATCATGCTCCATATCGTGCGCCAGCTTGTCCAGCCCCGCCTTCTGCGCGCCATAGGCTGGCCCGTGCATATAGCAGTTCGCGCCGAACGAGGATGTCATCGCGATGATGCCCGACCCCTGCGGCACCATGATCCGTGCTGCGTGCCAGCTGGCGACATAAGCGCTGCGCAGGCCCACATCGAGGATCTTCTGCGCGTCGAGTTCCTTTTCCCAGAACGGCATCTTTTCGATCAACTGGTGGTGCATATAGGCCGCATTGTTGACCAGCACGTCCAAGCGGCCCTGCTCAGCCATGACTTGTTCGAACAGCTTTGCGACCGAGGCATCATCGGAATGGTCGCACACTACGGCAATGCCCTTGCCACCGTTTTCGGTTACCTTCTGCGCGGTTTCAGAGACGGTGCCGGGCAAGACCGAGCCGTCCCATCCCTTGGCATCGCCCGGCGTTACGGTGCGTCCGGTGACATAGACGGTATAGCCCAGCTCGCCAAAGCCACGGGCGATCCCTGCGCCTGCACCGCGGCTTGCGCCGGTTACGATGGCGACTTTTGGTTGAGTCATGGCCGGTATCCTTATGTCAAAAGTCGAATTGCGAAGTCGGGATCACGTCGATCCGCGTAAAGTCGATGAAACCCGCGCAACTGTCCATCATCGCGGCCAGATTGGCGTCAAACTTGGCCGCATTGCCCATCGCATCGTAAAACGCCTCCGGTTGGTCGAGCGCTTCCAGCGGGAAACACTCTTCCACGATGGCGTCATAAGCAGGTGCATTTTCGGTGAGCGGGCGGACGATCAGGTTCTGCACATATTCGAAGTTCGATTGCGTCTCGATCGCTACGCGCGTGTGGTGCGTGTGCCAATGTGCGATGGCCGCCTCGCGCGTCATGTCCGGGCGGAAGGAAATAAAGCTGGCCTGGCTCCAGCCCCATGTGCGTTCGGGGGTTACCTGTTTAGCTGCGCTGAACTCGCCTTCGGCTCGTTTAGCTTCGCTGAACTCCGCTTCGCTTCGTTTCCCCGGGGAAACATAACATGAACATAGATGAGCGGTGTTCGGAATGATTGTCGATTCACACACCACCCACGCGGCAAAGCGCGCCGAATGTTCCGCCAGCACGGCATCCACCGCGCCGCGAAAGCGGGCATTGGCCGATGGCATCCAGAACTGCGCAATCGCCGTTTGCTGCGGTGCCTGCCAACTTTGTATCAGCGCCGCGCCCGGTTCCACCGTCGCATCGCGCACGTTCAGCCGCACGGAATCTACACCAGCGTCGGCCAGCGCGGCGGGCAGAGTTGCCAGGAGCCGAGCGCCATAGTCCGCGTGGCTTTCACCTTCAGGCGCCCACAGCGCTGCAATCACCTTTTCCATCGCGCCCGTTCCTCAGTCAAAATTGGCCTGCCCGCCATCGAGCGGGATCGTCGCGCCGGTCAGATAGGCCAAGTTCTGCCCGGCCAACGCGACCAGTGCGCGGCCGATATCGCCTTCGAGCGAGCCGACGCGGCCCAGCGGGATTGTGCGGAAAAATGCTTTCGCCTCTTCGGGGTTGTGGTCGATCCACCCTTTCAGGCCGGGAGATTCTGCGTGCGGCGCTATGGTCAGCACGCGAATACCCTCTCCGCCCCATTCGGCTGCGGCTGCGCGAGTGAGCGAGCGGATGCCCTGCTTGACCGCCGCATAAGCGCCATAACCGGTCATGTCCCAGCGGATGCCGGCCGAGGAGCAGAAGTTGAAGATCGTCCCGCCCCCGCGCGCGACCAGATGCGGGCGCGCCAGCTTCATCAGGCGCAGCGTAGCCAGCGGCCCGGATTCAAAACCTGCGGTAAACGCCTCGTCGGTCACGTCCTCCAGTTTGCCCAGCGGCACTTCCTGCGCATTGTTGACGAGGATATCGAGCCCGCCAAACTCGGCCACTGTGGCATCGACAACTGCGGCCAGATCGGTTGCAGATTTCACATCACAGGCCAGCGCCAGCGCTTTCCCGCCGCGTTCGCGCACCATCGTTGCGGTCGTTTCCACCTTGGAAAGCGTGCGCCCAGTGACGGCCACCGCCGCACCCGCGCCTGCCATGGCCAGCGCCACGCCTTGGCCGATGCCTTGGCCTGCGCCGGTGATCAGCACCACTTTGCCCGAAAGATCGGTCATTCAAATGTCCTCGTATTTAGCGGATGTAGCGTGCGCGATAGGACGCGAAGGCATCGCGCACGTCGGCTTCGTTCAGGCCGAAGCGTTCGAGCGAATAGTCGTGCATCGGGCGCTGCTCGCGCTTGTTGCCCGCCATGAATTCGGTCAGCGCGGCCTCGATCTGGTCATCCAGCGGCACGCCGATGTGGGCGAGCACCCGCTGCGCCTGCTTCAGCGGCTCCTTGGCCACTTCGCGGTAATCGATATCGATAAAGCGGTCCTCGCCGATGCGGGCACGCGCCTCTTCAAAGCGCTTCATCCAACCGGCCAGACGCGGGAACCAGAAGCCGCCCACTGCCTCGTCCGAATGGACCGAGTTCAGTTTGTAGAGCGCGGCTTCCATACTGACATAGCTTGGCACCACTTCCAGCGGATCGCGGTGCGTCATCACCAGCACCGCCTTGGGGAAGGCATTGGCGATCACATCGGTGTAGGGCAGGTTCTGCGGGCTTTTCAGCACCCACTTCTTGCCGCGACGGGTGGGGTCCTGCCATTGCAGGTACTTCAGGAT
Source organism: Novosphingobium sp. 17-62-19 (assembly GCF_002256775.1). GTDB lineage: Bacteria > Pseudomonadota > Alphaproteobacteria > Sphingomonadales > Sphingomonadaceae > Novosphingobium. The sequence goes on from NZ_NCII01000001.1 coordinate 66,875, forward strand.
CGTCTTGAGATCCTCGTAGCCCTTCGACTGGTCATAGGTGTCCAGCCACTTGGCGAAGGAGGGGATGAAGGTCATCGCCTCAACCATCGTAGTGATGAACAACTGGCCCAGAATGATGATTTCCTCGTCCGGCGCTTCGGGATCGAGCGGGTGGATCGAGGCCAGTTCCGGCGAAAGGTTCAGCCAGCCTTCGATCATCGCCTCAGCATAGGCGCGGCGGGCTTTGGGATTGCCGGGTTCATCGCCCGGAAGCGGGGCGTAGTTTTGCGCTTCGTACCAGCGGATCGCGGTCATCCCCGGCGCAGAGGCGAGCAGGCGGTGAAAGATCGTGCTGCCGGTGCGCGGCAAGCCCAGGATGATCGCGGCAACCTCGACCGGCTCGTCCAGAATTTCGGGGTGCTGCTTGATGTCCTCGACCATGCGCAACCGGCTGGCGAGGCCTTTGAGGATCGATTCGGTCTGCCCGCCGAAACCCGCTTCGGTAAGCTTGCCCTCGGCATTGGCGGCGGCGATGTACTGGTCCATCGGTTCGAAGAACCACGTGTCGCCGAAATCGGACAGGCCGGTGCGTTCGCGCGCGGCGGCGAGCAGAGTCTCGCGGTCGAAAACCGGCGCAGCGGTGGTGGCTGAGGTTGCCATTGTGTTGTGTCTCTCCCGAAGACCAATATTGCTGCCGTGCGTAACGCATGGCGATGTTATGTTCGCAATTTGCGGTATTTTGTCATCACTATACGTATTATGCAAACATAATTCCGCAAAATAAGGATGAAATCAAAATGCAACCACTGTTCGCAGTGATTCCCCGCGTTGCATCAGCGTAAAGCCTTCGTTGACCTCGCGCATCGGCAGGCGATGGGTGACAAGGTCATCGAGATTGAGCCGCCCGTGCGCATAGTGATCGAGCAGGCCCGGAAGCTGGCTGCGGCCTTTGACATTGCCCATGAACGACCCTTGCACCGTGCGGCCCAGTTGGAGCTGAAACGGCATGAGTTGCAGCGCATTGCCATCGGGCGGCACGCCGAGCACCACTGTGCAGCCGCCGCCGATCCGCGTGGATTCAAAGGCTTGTTGCATCAGCTTGACCGAGCCTGCGGCCTCGAACGCATAGTCCACGCCGCCCCCGGTCATGGCCTGAATGGCGGCCACCGCATCGGTTTCGCGCGCGTTGATGAAGTCCGTCAGGCCAAAGCGCTTGCCCTGTTCGTGGCGGAGCGGGTTGATGTCCACGCCGATCACGCGCGATGCCCCGGCAAGCCGCGCGCCTTGCACCACGTTCAGACCGATGCCGCCAAGGCCGAAGACCGCTACGGTTGCGCCTGCTTCGACATGCGCGGTGTGCATCACCGCGCCCACCCCGGTGGCCACGCAGCAGCCCGCCGTGCAGGCGACGTGGAACGCCACGTCCTTGCGGATCACCGCTACGTTGCGCTCTGCCATGACCACGAATTGCGCGAGTGAGCCGACGCCGGAATAGGCGGCGACCGGTTTGCCGTTAAGCGAGAAGGGCGTGGGTTGCATAGCGATGTCGGCAAGGAAGGCCTCGCACAAATTGGTCTTGGCGGACAGGCAGTTGCGGCAGCTGCCACATTCGCCGATGCCCAGCGGGATGACGTGATCGCCAAGCGCAATCGAGGAAACGCCCGCTCCCACTTCGCGCACCACACCTGCGCCTTCGTGGCCGACGACGATAGGGAAGGGATAGGGCGCGGCCACGCCTTCCAACTGGCTCAGGTCGGTGTGGCACAACCCGCTCGCCATGATTTCGATCAGCACTTCGCCGGGGCCGACGGGCGCGAGATCGAGCAGTTCTTCGACAAGCGGCGTGCCGGGGGCGTGGCAGACCATCGCTCTGGTTTTCATGGGCTTCATATCCTTCCAAGGATCAGGTCGGCGGCCTTTTCGGCAATCATCGCCACCGGAATGGCGGTGTTGCCGCCGGGCAGGTGCGGCATGACTGAGGCATCGACCACACGCAGCGATTGCAGGCCGTGGACGCACAAGTGCGCGTCCACCACCGCCATCGGATCGGAGCCCATGCGCGCGGTGCTGGTGGAATGGTAATCAGCCTCGGCGTAGGCGCGGATATAGGCGTCGATCTGGTCGTCGGTTTCCACGGCGGGGCCGGGGGCTAGTTCCTCCCCGCGCATTTCGTCGAACGCGGTCTGCGCAAAGATGCGCCGCGCTATGCGCACGCCTTCGCGCATCACGCGGCGGTCGTTCTCGGTCGCATTGTAGTTCTGGTTGATCACCGGGGGCGTGTCGGGATCGGCGCTGGCGAGGGTGACGCTGCCGCGTGATTCCGGGCGGGCGACGTTGATGTGGGCATAGAAGCCGTGCATCGGCTCCATCTTGCGCCCGTTCTGCGCAAACAGCGCTGAAACCAGCAGTATCTTGATGTCCGGCTCGTCCGGCGCGGGATCGGAACGGACCATGCACGCCACCGACATGCCGGGGTCCGCCAGCGGGCCTGTGCGCAGCGTCAGATATTGCGCCATCGCCAGCGCGCCACGCAGCGGATTGAGGAAGCGCAGCATCGACCACGGTTTGGTCGAGCGGTATTTGACGTGGGCCGCGAGGTGGTCCTGCAGGCCTTGGCCAACGCCGGGCAGATTTTGAACCACCGTGATGCCATGTTCGGCCAGATGGGCTGCGGGGCCGACGCCTGAGAGCATCAGCAATTGCGGCGTATTGATGGCCCCTGCCGAAAGGATCACCTCGCGCGCGGCGGTGGCGAGTATGTCCGTGCCGTCCTTGCGGAACACGACGCCGGTGGCACGAGTGTCATTAAATACGATGCGGCGGCTGTACGCCTTTGTCAGGACGGTGAGGTTCGGGCGTTTCAGGACTGGGCGCAGATAAGCCGTGGATGCGCTGGAGCGGCGGCCTTTGCCCACGGTCAAGTCCACCGTGCCGAAGCCATCGCGGGTTTCGCCGTTGAGATCGTCGGTCAGCCGATAGCCTGCCTGCACGCCCGCATTCAGGAACGCGCGGGCAAAGGGATGGTTCTGTGCGGCGCGGGTGACCTGAATGGGACCATCGCTGCCGTGCCATGCGTTGCGTGCGGGAGCATAGCTTTCGAGCTTGCGGAAATAGGGCAGGACTTCGGCGAACGACCATCCGCGATTACCCGCCAGCGCCCAGCGGTCATAGTCCGAATGGAAGCCCCGATCATAGGCCATGCCGTTGATTGAAGAGCCGCCGCCCAGCACTTTGCCGCGCGGCAGGTAGAGCGTGCGGCCATCAAGGTGCGCCTGCGGGGCAGACATATAACGCCATGCGTGTGCGCCCGAGAGCATGATGGGTAGCAGACCACCGGGCGCGGCGATCAGCGGGCTCGTGTCCTTCCCGCCCGCTTCCAGCAGCAGCACGCGCCGGTTGGGATCGGCAGACAGGCGATTGGCGAGAATGCACCCGGCAACCCCGCCGCCCACAATCACATAATCGAAGTCCAGCCGTTCCATGCCGGTCAGAGTTCGACGACGGAAAGGATGTGGCTGTTCTTGTCCGGGAACACATAGTCGAATTCGAAGACCATGCTTTCGCCCAACTGGCCGGCACAGACCAGATTGGTTTCGACGAAGACCTGCACGCCGCCCGCGCCATAGGCATAGGGCGTGGCGTTTTCGAAGACGGGCGAGGCATCGAGCCTGGCATCAATCTCGGCATCGCCCGGCCGGGCGCGGTTCATGCCAATGGTCAGGCGGCCTTTGAGGTCCAGGTCGTTTGCCGCAAGATCCTGAAGATTCAGAACCATGGTTTCTAGGGCTTCTAGCGAATCCATCAGCAGGCCGAAGTGGAAGCTGGCTTCGAAATCCTGCGCCATCATCGCGCGATAGGCTTTGACGGCTTCGTGTTCGTTGTCGGTGCCGATGTGCAGCGCGGCGCGGATGGCGGTGATCAGTCTAGCCTGTGGTTCGGGCAGGCAGGAGAGGAACACGATGCCATCGCCGCGCGTGACGTGATCGGGCGATACCACAAAGCGGTAGAAATTGCCGCCCGGCAGCGGCAGCATCTGGCTTTCGGTAAGGCCCATCTGTGAAAGCAGCCGGGCGGCCAGCGGTCCGTCAGCGGGTGCCGGATAGTGCAGCGCGATGTGGCCCATGGTCAGGCCCGCATGGGATGCTGTGGTTGCCATTGCGGCCTCTCCCAAATTTGGCATTTTGCGCTGTAGATTAGCGTATGATCTACGAGTCATTGGATCGATATACACAATCGCTTGTGGAAACGCGAAACACAAGAGGCTAGGCTATACTCCATGCTACGCCTCAGCCTTGATCATCTTACCGTGACCGACACGACGCCGGTGCAACTGGCGCAGGTGGCCCATGCAGCGGGGTGCGCGGGCATGTGTCTGTTCCTGCACCCGATGCATGAGCTGCCGCAAATGCCGCCGTTCGACATTGTGCGCGACCATGCGGCGCGGACCGAATTGAAGGCGGTGATGGACGATCTGGGCGTGGTGCTGGACCTTGCCTATCCGTTCTCGCTGGGCGGGCGCACCGATCTTGCGGCTTTTGCGCCTGCGATGGAGTGTGCGGCGGATTTGGGAGCAGGACTGCTCAATGTGCTGGTCTATGATCGCGATGCGACGCGGCGGGCCGATACGTTCGGGCGGTTCTGCGATATGGCTGCGCAGTTCGGGCTTCGGGTGGCGGTGGAGTTTTATCCGCAGAGCCAGGTGCCCTCGCTGGCGAGCGCGCTGGAACTGGTGGGGCAGGCTGGCCGTGCGGGCGCGGTCGGCATCAACGTCGATCTGCTGCACCTGATGCGGTCTGGCGGGACTATGGCCGAACTGGCGGCGGCACCGGCGGACCATGTGCTGTATGCGCAAGTGGCGGATGGGCCAATGGTGCCGCCTGAAGATCTTGGCTGGGAGGCTTCGTGTGAGAGGCTGTTGTGTGGCGAGGGGGCGTTCGATGTGGCGGGATTTGTGCGCGCCTTGCCGCCGGGTTGCCCGGTGAGCGTAGAAATTCCGCGCAACCATGCGGTGGGGGCGATGACGTGTGCGGAGCGCGCGCGGTTGGCGGTTGAGAGTGTGCGGCGGGCGGTGGGCAATTCTACCTAGTCATCTGAAACTGATATAAATTGCATGACCCTTTCCCGTCGCCCCGTGCTTGACACGGGGCTCGGCTGATCTTTGCCAGCAATCAAAGCCAAGGCCCGTGTCAAGCACGGGCCGACGACGAATTTTGCTTGAGCAACTGAACTTCGCTTCCGCCGCACTACCAGCAAACCTTCGCTCCAAAAAGCCGCTCGCCCTGAGCCTGTCGAAGGGCGTTGTGCGTGGCGCTGGCATGCTTCGACAGGCTCAGCATGAGCGGGGTTTGGGGGGTGGCGGCGGTTTGCGCTACGCCGTGCGCAGCGCTTCCAATTCCTCCGCCGTCAACGCCAGCGCATCGGCCTTTGCGCTCTCCGCCACCTGTTCGGGCGATGATCCGCCGAAGATGGCGACCGTCTGGTTGTGCTGGCTTAGCAGGTAGGACAGTGCGATCTCATTGATCGAAACGCCGTGCTTTTCCGCCAGCAATTGCACCACCGCAAGGCGGCGTTCGTTCACCGGATTGGCATAGCGCGCGGCCAGTTGCTCACCCACTTCGCCTGCCGCCAGCTTGGTAAAATAGCCACCCGATTGCGCGGCATAGGCGACGATGGGCAAACCACCTGCGTGCAGGTCTTCGTATTCGCCCTCGTAATAGTGCTGATAGCCTTGCTGTGCGGCGGCTGAGACGTCAGGTGCGGCAAGGCCCCAGAAGGTTTGCGAGGCGACGAAGCCCGGTTTGCCCAGCGATGCGGCGTAGGCATTGGCGGCGGCGATGCGCTCTGCCGCCCAGTTCGATGCGCCGAAGTGGCGGATGTGGCCTGCTTCGCGGTGCGCGATCATGGCATCGACGATGGGTTCGACCGGGCTTTCAGGGTTGTCCATATGCAGGAAATAGAGGTCGATGGTATCGACGCCGAGGTGATCGAGGCTTTGCGCGATGTCTGCGGCAATGTCCGGTGGCGTCACGCGGTTGCGATAGTCGCCAACGCGCATATCGAAGAAGCCACCCTTGGTGGCAATCACAAAGTCATTGCGATTGCGGGTCTGGAGCCATGCTCCTACCGCGCGTTCGCTGGCGCCGATGGGGGCATCGGGCGCCCAGTCACCATAGCTGCGCGCGGTGTCGATGAAGTTTCCGCCAAGTGCTGCGAAGGTATCGAGGATGGCGTTCGATTTACCCTGATCGAGCATCCAGCCGAGCATGTTTGTGCCATAGCAAAGACGGCTGATGGTAAGGTCGGTGTTGTTCAGGGCGACTTTGGTGAGCATCACAAATCCTTTGCGACAGGGGATCAGGCAGCGGCGCGGCGTCCCGCCTGCCGTCCGAAGAAGGTGCAATCGGCAAGGCTGAGGCCTGAGGAATAGCCGTGCCCCCATGCGGGCAGACCCGACGTGCAGCGGCCTGCGGCATAGAGGCCGGGGATGGCGCTGCCGCCCCGATTGAGCACTTCACCGTCGGCTGTCGTTTTCAGCCCGCCCAGCGTGAAGAAGCTGAAATAGCTGGTCTCGAAATTGAGTTCGAGTGCGACGAAGGGGGATCGATCGAGCGGTTTGAGGATTGGCGTCTGCTTGTCGAACAGCGGATCGCGGCCTTCGCGTGCGTGGTCATTATAGACCTTCATCGTGGCCGAGAGCGTGCCTGCGGGCATTTCGAGTTCTGCCTCGACTTCCTCCCACGTCTCTCCGGTGCCTGCGATGGTGATCCCGGCAAGATCCAGCGGTTGGGAAAAGTGGGCGCTGTCGAGCAGTAGGTAAACTTTGCCGCCGAGTTGATCGACCGCACAACGGCTGACGCGGCCGTGGTAGCAGTCCTCGTTGATGAAGCGCTGCCCGGCCACGTTGACGAAGACGCCGTGGGCCTGGTCTGCCGGGATGGTCCACGGGCAGGTGGTGAAGAACTGGTCCATGTGGATCGCATCGCCGCCGACCGAGACGCCCAGTTCAATGCCGATGCCATCGTCCTTGTCGCCGATGGGGCTGTTCACACGGAAGGATTCAGGTGTGTATTTGCGGCGCATCGCATCGTTGAACACGAAGCCACCGGTGGCGAGCACCACGCCCTTGTAGGCGCGGACGAAGCGGTTCTGATTCTCGATCCGCACTACAGCGCCGACGATGCGGTCTTCATCGGTGATCAGCGCTACGGCGCGGGCATCGACGTGGATTTCAGTGCCGAGATCGCGGGCGCGGGCTTCCAGAATGTCGACCAGCGGGCGGCCGCCGCCCCAACCCATATGCTGGATCACGTGCCCGCGCGGGGCGGGCTTGGCGAGTTTATAGAACGGGGCGGCGGCTTCGCTGCCCGACCAGATCAGCGTGGAATCGTCAGTGGGTTCGATGATCTTGCCGGGCAGGTAGTTGCCGCGATAGGGCACACCCTGATCCTTGAGCCACTGGTAGTGCGAGAGCGCTTCACGGCCATAGAGTTCGCACTTGGCGTTGTCGGCGCAGGGGCCTCCGGCCAGTTTGAGGTAGGCGGTGAAATCTTCGACCGAGTCTTCGAAGCCCGCTGCCAATTGTGCATCGGTGCCGCCGCCGATGTAGATTTCACCGCCGGAAAGGGCAGATGCGCCACCGCTGCCTGAACTGCGTTCAAACAGCATCACGCGTGCGCCCGCTGTGCGTGCTTCGATGGCGGCGCAGGCCCCGGTGGCGCCGAATCCGATCACGGCAACGTCCGTTTCAAAATCCCACTGCGGCACCTGAGACACAGGCAACGGCTTGTACTGTGAATAGGCGATCATTTGCGTCTTCCACTCCCGCGGCCCTGCATGGGCCTTTTGTGCAATTCTACGCTGCATTCGTAATTTACGATTGCATTGAATACGCAAATCGTCAATTGAAAAGCCAATCGCCCTTCGATATTGGCGATTTCGAATCTGATGCAGCGGTTTTCCGCCAGCGTGGCAGAGTATGGGAGAGCAGCCCCGGTGCAGGGTACGGACCACATCGATCTGACCGGCAAGGTCGCCATCGTCACAGGCGGCACGCGCGGTCTGGGGCGGCAGATTGCCGACGCTTTGCTGCGCGCGGGTGCTGCGGTGACGGTGTGCGGACGGACCGAGCCTGCGGATCTGCCCGAAGGCTTGGTGTTCCGTGCGGCCGACATCCGCGATCCCGAACAGGCGCAGGGGCTGGTCGAAGCGGTGGCGGGGCGCCATGGGCGGCTGGATATTCTGGTGAACAATGCAGGCGGATCGCCGCAGGCTCCGGCCACGGCCAGCCCGCGCTTTTTCGATGCCATTGTGAAGCTGAACCTCCATTCGGCGATGTACATGTCGCAGTATGCCTACGCCCACATGCAGGAGGCGGGCGGCGGGAGCATCATCAACATCGCCAGCGTTTCGGGCATCCGCCCATCGCCGGGAACCGCTGCCTATGGCGCGGCGAAGGCGGGATTGCTGAGCCTGACGCAGAGCCTGGCGCAGGAATGGGGGCCGGACGGGGTGCGGGTGAACGCGATCATCGTGGGCCTGATGCAGACCGAGACGGCTGAAGAGACTTACGGCGATACCGCAGCGCAGAACGCGGTGGCAAAATCGCTGCCGCTGCAGCGCATGGGCACCGGACAAGACATCGCAGGCGCCGTGCTCTGGCTGAGTTCCAGCCTTGCCGCATGGGTCAGCGGCGCACGCATCAATGTCGATGGAGGGGGCGAGCGGCCCTACTTCCTCGACCTCGTGAAAGGGAGTTGACGGCCATGGGCATCAAGTCACTGGGCTATGTCAGGATTGCAACCACCAAGGCGCAGGCCTGGGACCACTTCATGATGCGAGTGGTGGGTGTGATGCGGGGGGAAAGCCCCGCGCAGGGCGTGGCCACCTATCGCATTGATGATCGCTCGTTCCGCTTCTGGGTGGAGGAGGGTGACACGGACCGGTTGCTGGCAGCAGGCTATGACGTGGGCGATGCAGGAGCGCTGGCGGCTTTGCGTGAAGCCATTGTGGGGCTGGGCCGCCCGGTAACAGATGGCGACGGAGCAGAAGCTGCGGCACGCGGGGTGGAGGCCTATTTCAGCACCAGCGATCCTTCGGGCAATGGGCTGGAGTTCTTTTGCGGCGATGTGCGCGATGATGTGGCGTTCGTTTCCGAAGTGGGTGTCAGCGGGTTTGTGACGGGCGACATGGGTATGGGCCATGCGGTGTTTGCCACGCCCAACTTCGACGAAGCGCACGCGTTTTATCAGGCGATAGGTTTCCGCGATACCGACATCCCGCGCTTTCGCTTTTCGGATGATCCGAACGATCCGGGTATGGGCTTTGCGTTCATGCACGCAGACAATGGACGGCATCATTCGGTGGCGATTGGAGAGATGCCCGTGCCGCCTTCGTCCTGCGTCCACCTGATGCTGGAGATGAAGACGCAGAGCGATGTGGGCAAGTGTTATGACCGGATGCGGATCAACAAGGTGCCCGAAAGCGCCTCGATCGGACGGCATGTAAATGACCAGACGTTTGGCTTCTACATGCAGACGCCATCGGGCTTCGACATTGAAATCGGGGCCGATCCGCTGGTGATCGATCCCGCGAAATGGACGCCGACCGCGCATCTGGTGCCCAGCGAATGGGGCCATGTCTGGGCCTGGCAGAAGGCGCTTGAAGAACAATCAGGAGAACAGGCGTGACCGCCAGAATGCTCGACAAACGGATGAGCGCGGCACAGATCGTCGCGCAATTGTCCGACGGGATGACGCTGGGCATCGGTGGCTGGGGGCCGCGGCGCAAGCCGATGGCGCTGGTGCGTGAAATCCTGCGGTCTGACCTGAAAGACCTGACCGTGGTCGCCTATGGCGGCGCGGATGTGGGGATGCTGTGCGCGGCGGGCAAAGTGCGCAAGGTGGTGTTTGCTTTCGTGTCGCTCGATGCCATTCCGCTGGAGCCTTGGTTCCGCAAAGCGCGCGAAAGCGGTGCGCTGGAAGTGCTCGAACTGGACGAGGGCATGTTCCAGTGGGGCCTCAAGGCCGCCGCGTTCGGCCTGCCGTTCCTGCCCACGCGCGTCGGGCTTGGCACTGATCTGGCTGAACTGGGCGGGTTGAAAACCGTGCAATCGCCCTATGATGATGCGGAAACGCTGATCGCGATGCCCGCGCTGAAGCTGGATGCGGCGCTGATCCACGTGAACCGCAGCGACTGGCGTGGCAACGTGCAGGTGTTTGGCCCCGATGCCTATTACGACGAATGGTTCGCCAAGGCGGCGGCCAAGTCCTACGTTTCGTGCGAGGAACTGGTCGACCGGATGGAGGACCATTACCCGGAAGGCGCGCAGGACAATCTGTTTGAGCGGTGCTTTGTTTCGGGGGTCGTGGAAATGCCGTGCGGGGCGCATCCAAGCTCGATGCCGCCGCACTATGGCTGGGATATGACAGCGTTCAAGGCCTACGCCGACAGCGCCAAGGACCCCGGTGACTGGGCGGAAGTTGCGGACCGCTTTGTCGGCTCATCGGAAGCCGAATACCTTGAATCCATTGGCGGAAAGGAGGCGGTGACGGGCTTGCCCTTGCCGATTTTCTGATGAGCGACATTTCCCTTGTAGACTTGTGCATTTTCGCCTGTTCCGAGGCGTTCCGGGGCAACGGCGAGATCGTGGCGACCGGCGTTGGCCCGGTGCCGCGTCTGGCGGCTGGCTTGGCAAAGTTGACCCACACGCCCGAACTGATGATGACCGATGGCGAGGCCTATCTGGTCGAACAGCCGGTGCCGCTGGGGCCGCGCAAGTACGATGACCGCAAGCCTGCGGGCCACCTGCCGTTTTCGCGCTTTTTCGACAGCGCGGTGTGGTCTGGCCGCAGGCACGCGATGGTCACGCCGACGCAGCTGGACCGGTTCGGGCAGATCAACCTGTCGTACATGGGCGGCACGTACCAGAAGCCCAAAACGCAGATGCTGGGCGTACGCGGGTTTCCCGGCAACACGATCTATCACCCCAATTCGTTCTTCTTCCCGGCCCACGGCCCGCGCGTGTTCGTGCCGGAAGTCGATATGATTTCGGGCGTGGGGTACAATCCGGCCAAGCGAGTGCCCGGCGGCAACTATACCGCCGTGGATCTGCGCGTGATCGTGACCAATCTGTGCGTGATGGATTTTGGCGGGCCGGATCATGCCATCCGCTTGGTTTCGCTGCATCCCGGAGTGACCTTTGAGGACGTGCAAGCTGCGACCGGGTTCGAATTGGTGTGCGCCGAAAGCGTGACCGAGACGGCGCTGCCTACGGCTGAAGCGCTGGAAGTCATCGCAAGCCTTGACCCGCACAACATCCGGGCCAGCGTGTTGAAAGACAATCCGCCAGCCAAAAGGGCGGCGTGATGGGAGAGCATGACATGACCGATCTGGTCGAGCCGAAAAAGGTCGACATCGTCTACGAGACGGAAGAACCCGTACGCTACGCAGCGGCAGACGGCGTGGCTTGGATCACGATGAACCGGCCACAGTTCAACAATGCCCAGAACGGGCAGATGACCTATGCGCTGGATGATGCCTTCAACCGCGCGGTGCGCGATGATGCAGTGCGCTGCATCGTGCTGGCCGGGGAGGGCAAGCACTTTTCGGCCGGGCACGACATCGGCACGCCGGGGCGCGATCTGCATCACGAATTTGAAAAGCGGCTGATGTTTCCGCCGCATACCAATAAGCCGGGCGCAGAACTGCTCTATACGCGCGAACAGGAGCAGTACCTCGGCATGTGCCGCCGTTGGCGCGATATTTCCAAGCCGACCATTGCGATGGTGCAGGGCGCTTGCGTGGCCGGAGGGCTGATGCTGGCGTGGGTGTGTGATCTGATCGTGGCATCGGAAGATGCGTTTTTCCAAGACCCGGTGAACCCGCTGATGGGCATTCCGGGCGTTGAGTATTTCGCCCACGCCTATGAACTTCCGCCACGCGTGGCCAAGGAGTTCTTGTTGCTGGGTGAACGGATGCCTGCCGCCCGCGCCTATGATTTTGGCATGGTCAACAAGGTGGTGCCGCGCGACCAGTTGCGTGAGGCGACCACCGTGTGGGCGGCGAAACTCGCCAAGCAAAACCGGTTGGGCAACTGGCTGACCAAACAGGCGGTGAACCACGTGGAGGAACTGCGCGGCAAGCGGGCAGCGATGGACGCGGTCTATCATATGCACCACTTTGCGCACGCGCAGAACGATCTGCTGACCGGGGATTCCATTGGCGGCGTGAGCGGGAAGTCTGCGGCGTCTGCCAACAAGGCTGACAAAGCCTGATGTCAGACGTACTTGCCACGATTTTGACCGAGCGTCTGGGCTGCCGCTTGCCCGTGATCCAGACCGCGATGGGTTGGGTTGCCAAGCCGGAGCTTGTCGCCGCTTCCAGCAATGCGGGCGCGTTCGGGTTTCTGGCCTGCGCGGTGATGCAGCCGGCCGAAGCGCGCGAGGAGATTGCGCGGTTGCGCGATCTTACACCGCACAATTTCGGCGTGAACTTTCACAGCTTTCAGCCTGGTGCCGATCAGATCGTGCAGGCTATTCTGGCCAACAAGGACCGGGTGCGCGCGGTGAGTTTCGGGCGCGGGCCAGACGCGAGGATGATCGGCGCGTTTCGCGATGCGGGCATCCTGTGCATCCCCACCGTCGGTGCGGTGAAACACGCGCAGAAGATGGTGCAGCTGGGCTGCGAGATGGTGACCGTGCAGGGCGGTGAAGGCGGCGGGCATACCGGCGCGGTGCCGACCACGGTACTGTTGCCGCAAGTGCTGGACGCGGTGGATGTGCCGGTGGTGGCCGCAGGCGGCTTTGGTGACGGACGTGGCCTTGCCGCAGCGCTGGCCTTTGGCGCGGTGGGCATTGCCATGGGCACGCGCTTTTTGATGACGGCGGAAAGCCCGGTGCCGGGCGCTCCCAAGGCAGCCTATGTGAAGGCCGGGACCGGCGACATTGCGGTGTCCACCAAGGTGGACGGCATTCCGCAGCGCATGATCCTGAACCCGCTGCTGCGCCGGATCGAAGGATCGGGCAAGCTGGCGATGTGGGTCCGCGCGATGGAAGCGGGGCTTGAGATGAAGCGCCAGAATGGCTGGAGCTTTGGGCAAGTGCTGGCCAGCGCCAGGGCCATGACCGCGCATGGCGAAATGCCGCTGGCGCAGGCGATCATGGCGGCGGCTGCCCCGATGATGATCATGCGCGCCGTTGAAGCGGGCGATGCCGAGAACGGGTTGATGGCCACAGGCGTGGTGGCGGGCCGGTTGAGTGATCTGCCGACGTGTGCCGATCTTATGCAAGCCATTGAAACGCAGGCGCGGGCAAGCATTGCCGCGCTGTGCACGGGGAACTGAAGCCGATGCCGATAACCCTTACCGTCAAGGACTGCATCGCCGAGATCGTGTTCGATGTGCCGCCAGTCAACGCGTTTGACAGCGAGACATGGATGTCGCTTCCGGCGATCATCAAGGAAGCTGCCAGCAATCCCGAAGCCAACGTGGTGCTGATCCGCGCCGCCGAGGAATCGCGCGGCTTCTGTGGGGGTGTAGATATCAAGGAGATGCAGGCGCATCCCGAGCGGATTACCGTGCTCAACCGCGGCAATTACCTGACCTTCAAGGCCATCCGCGATGCCGAAATTCCGGTGGTGGTGGCCGCACACAAGTTCGTGATCGGGGGCGGCATCGGCATTTGCGGCGCGTCCGACACAATAATTGCCGCCGATGACGCCTATTTCTCGCTGCCCGAAGTCGATCGCGGCGCCATGGGCGGGGCGAGCCACCTTTCGCGGATGCTGCCGCTGCACAAAGTGCGCGCCGCGTTCTTTACCGGGGGGAATATCCCGGCGGCCGAGGCCTATCGTCTTGGCGCGGTGGAGAAGGTGGTGCCGCGTGCCGATCTGGTGGCCGAGGCGCACGCCTTTTGCGCCGTGATTGCGTCCAAAAGCCGCAAGGCGCTCGTCATCGCCAAGGAAGCGCTGAACGGGCTTGAGCCGCGTGACGTGGACCGGGGCTATCGCTGGGAACAGGGCTTCACGCTGGAAATGTACATGCACGAAGACAGCCAGAAGGCGCGCGATGCCTTTGTGGAAACCGGCACGGTGGCAAAGTTCTGATGGACCTGACGTATACCCCTGAACAGAACGCCTTCCGCGCCGAAGTGCGCAGCTGGCTTGAGGCGCATGTGCCCAAAGGCAAGCTTGAGCACTATGACGCTACGCGCGAAGGCTTTGAAGCGCACCGTGCGTGGGAAGCGACGCTGAAAAGCGGCGATTGGGGCATGGTGACCTGGCCCAAGGAATATGGCGGGCGCGGGCTGGACCTGATCCAGTGGCTGATTTTCGAGGAAGAGTATTACCGCGCAGGTGCGCCGGGGAGGGTGAACCAGAACGGCATCTTCCTGCTTGGCCCCACACTGATGGAATTCGGCACGCACGAACAGAAACAGCGCTTCCTGCCGCCGATGGCGAGCGGTGAGGAAATCTGGGCGCAGGCGTGGTCCGAACCGCAGGCCGGGTCCGACCTTGCGGGCGTGCGCGCCACGGCAGTGCTGGAAGGCGACGAATACGTGCTCAACGGGCACAAGATCTGGTCGAGCCGCGCGGCCTTTGCCGATTGGGCGTTCGGCCTGTTCCGCGCGTCAGGGAGCGAGCGGCACAAAGATATGAGCCTGATCTTCTTCCCGCTCGATGCACCGGGCGTAACGCGCAATCCGATCCGCAAGATCAACGGCCATGTCGGGTTTGCCGAGATTTTCCTCGATAACGTGCGCGTGCCTGCGTTCAACCGCTTGGGCGATGAAGGGCAGGGCTGGCACATCTGCATGGCGACGGCAGGGTTTGAGCGCGGGCTGATGCTGCGTTCACCGGCACGCTTTCAGGAGGCAGCAGCGGCGCTGGCCGCGCTGTGGCAGCGGCGCAAGAACACCTGCGATCCGGCGCTGGAAGGCGCGGTGGTGCGGGCGCATGTAAATGCCGAGTCCTACGCGCTGAACATCTATCAAACCGCATCGCGGCTGATGGCGGGCGCGAAGATCGGCGCGGAGGCATCGACCAACAAGATTTTCTGGTCGGAAATGGACATCCACCTGCACGAAACCGCGCTGGCCATCCTGGGCGCAGAGGCCGAACTGGTGACGCCTACTGGCGAGCACGACTGGCTGGACGATTACATCTTCTCGCTGGCCGGGCCGATCTATGCCGGGTCCAACGAAATCCAGCGCAACATCATTGCCGAGCGTATGCTCGGCCTGCCGCGCTGAACGGGAGGGCAGAGACATGGACTTCACCCTTTCCGACGAACAGCAGATGTTTGCCGATACCGCGCGGACACTGCTGGGCGATACCTGCACGCCCGATCACTGGCACAAACTGATGGAACAGGGCGCGGCGTTTGACGCTGCGCGCTGGGCGCAGATCGTTGAGAACGGCTTTACCGCGCTGATCGTCCCCGAAGCGGCGGGCGGCATGGGGCTTGGCGAACTGGACTTTGCGCTGATCGCGATTGAGGCGGGCTATGTGGCCCTGCCTGAGCCGCTGGTGGAAAGTGCCGGGATCGGTGCGCCGTTGCTGGCAAGCCTTGCGCCCGATCATCCGCCATTCGCAGATCCGGCGGCGATCATTGCGGTGGCGCCTGCGATCAATCCGGTGGTGGCCAATGCCGATATTGCTGCTGCCATTGTGATCGAGCGCGATGGCCATGCTTTCGTGGCGACGCCTGACCAAGTGACGCTGACGCCGATGGAATCCATAGACCCGTTCCGCCGCCTGTTCCGCATCACATGGGACGAGGCCAATGCAACGGACCTTGGCCCTGCGGATTGGGGCTTGGCGCTCGACCGGGCAGCGGTGTTTTCAGCCGCGATGGGCTTGGGCCTCGCCCAACGGGCGGTCGATCTGGCGGTGGGCTATGCCAAGGACCGCAACCAGTTCGGTAAGCCGATTGGTTCGTATCAGGCGGTTAAACACCACCTTGCCAGCGCCCAGACCGCGATCGAATTTACCCGACCGATGGTACTCGCCGCTGCGGCAGAGGTGGCCCATGGCGATGTGCAATCGCGTGCGCGCGCTTCTCAGGCCAAGATCGTGGCGCTGGAGGCGGCTGAACAGGCCGCGCGCGCATCAATCCAGGTGCATGGCGCGATGGGATATTCGTGGGAGGTGGACGTCCACCTGTTCCTCAAGCGCGCGCTGGCGCTGAAGCAGAGCTGGGGCACGCCCGCTTTCCACACCAGCCGCATTGCCACGCGCGTGTTCAGCCAGCCGGTTGGCGCGGATCAAACCTTTGCCCGCGAGAATGAAAATGCCTGAAGCCTATATCATCGATGCCGTGCGTGCGCCCGTTGGGCGCAAGAAGGGCAGCCTTGCCGAAATCCACCCCGCCGATCTTGGCGCGCATCCGATCAAAGCGCTGATGGCGCGGACCGGAATCGACGCCAATCTGGTGGACGATGTGGTCTGGGGCTGCTGCGATACCATCGGGCCGCAGGCGGGCGACATTGGCCGCACCGCGTGGCTGGTAGCGGGCCTGCCGCAGCATGTGCCGGGAACCACGATTGACCGGCAGTGCGGCTCATCGCAGCAGGCGCTGCACTTTGCCGCGCAGGGTGTGATGAGCGGGACGCAGGACCTGGTCGTGGCGGGCGGCAGTCAGGCGATGAACGCCATCCCCATTTCCGCTGCGATGTATGCCGGGGAGGCCTATGGCTTTGGCGACCCGTTTACTGGCTCGGTCGGTTGGCGCGAACGCTATGGCGATGGATTGCTGAACCAGATCAATTCGGCGGAGATGATCGCCGCCAAGTGGGGCATCACGCGCGCCGCGATGGAAGAATTCGCTGTCGCCAGCCACCAGCGCGCGCAGGCGGCCACCGATGCGGGCTGGTTTGCCAACGAAATCGCGCCGCTGGGCGATCTTGCCCATGACGAGACGATCCGCCCGGGCACCACGCTGGAAGGACTCGCGGCCTTGCGCACGGTGCAGGAAGGCGGGGTCATCACTGCAGGCGTCGCCAGCCAGAACTGTGACAGCGCCGCCACACTGCTGATTGCCAGCGAACGCGCAGTGAAGGAACAAGGGCTGAGACCACGCGCACGCATACATCACATTTCCGTGCGCGCCGACGATCCGGTGTGGATGCTGACCGCGCCAATCCCGGCCACGCAGTACGCCCTGGCCAAGGCCGGAATGACCGTTGACGATATCGACCTGTTCGAATGCAACGAGGCATTCGCCTCGGTGCCGATGGCGTGGATGCAGGAACTGGGCATTCCGCATGAGAAGGTGAACATCCACGGCGGCGCGATTGCGCTGGGCCATCCGCTGGGCGCTTCGGGCGCGCGGCTGATGACGACGCTGCTGAACGCGCTGGAGCGCACCGGGGGCCGCTATGGCCTTCAGACGATGTGCGAAGGCGGCGGGCAGGCCAATGTCACCATCATCGAAAGGCTGTGATGCCATGAATGACAGCCCGGCAATCGCCATCCCCAACCTGCTCTACACATATGCCATGCGCTTTGACGATGGCGACTTTGATGGCGCGGCGGCGTTGTTTGACAAGGGTAGCGTGCTCGCCAGTGGCCACCGCATAACCGGGCGTGAGGGCATTCTGGCGATGTGGCGCACCTGGGTGAAGATGTATGATGGCAAGCCGTTGACGCGCCACATCACCACAAACCCGATCATCGCGCTGGCAGACGATGGCCACACCGCAACCTGCCAATCACAATGGACGGTCATTCAGGCCGCGCCCGGCTATCCGTTGCAGATCGTGGCCACTGGCCGATATCGTGATCGGTTCGGCCACGATGCCGGTGGCTGGCACTTCGTCGAGCGCGAATATCTCCAGACCGATCTGGTGGGCGACAGTTCCGCCCACACCCTGCAATCCCTGACCTGAAGGCAAAGACCCATGGGCATTTGCGAAAACCGTACCGTCATCATCACCGGAGCCGCTGGCGGGTTGGGCCGCGCCTATGCGCTGGCGTTTGGCGCAGAGGGTGCGAACGTGTTGGTGAACGATATCGGCACATCGCTAGGCGGTGAAGGCCACGATACCAGTGCAGCCGATGCAGTGGTGGCAGAGATCAAGGCTGCGGGCGGCAATGCCATCGCCAACTATGAAGACATCACCGATTGGGACGCGGCGAAACGCATCGTTGATGCCGCGCTGGCCGCATTCGGCGACCTGCATGTGGTGGTCAACAACGCTGGCATCGTGCGCGACCGCATGTTCGTTTCGGCCACGCTGGAGGAATGGGACGCCACGATGCACGTGCATCTGCGCGGGCACTTCTGCCTCGCGCGCCATGCGGTGAACTACTGGCGGGCCAAGCAAAAGGAAGGCCGCGATCCCGATGCGCGGATCATCAACACGTCGAGTGGTGCAGGGCTGCAGGGGTCCATCGCGCAGGCGGCCTACTCCACGGCCAAGGGCGGCATCGCTTCGCTGACGCTGGTGCAGGCGGCGGAACTGGGGCGCTATGGCATCACTGCCAATGCTCTGGCCCCATCGGCGCGCACGCGCATGACCGAGGGTGCCTTTGCCGACAAGATGAAGGTGGTGGAAGACGGGTTCGATGTGATGGACCCGGCCAATGTCGCGCCCACCGTGGTGTGGCTGGGCAGCGCGGCATCAGCCCATGTCACCGGCTGCGTGTTCGAATTGGAAGGCGGCAAGATCATGCTGGAGGACGGCTGGCGCGAAGGCCCGTTTGTCGACCAGCCAGCGCGCTGGGACCCGGCGCAAGTAGGCGATGCGGTGGACAAGCTGCTGGCCGACCGCGTGCCCCCGCGCAAGGTCTGGGGTGTTGCGTAACCAATTGATATTCAAGGATAAGTCTGATGGAATTCGCATTCACCGAAGAGCAGGCGATGATCGCGGAAACCGCGCGCGGCTTCTTTGCCGAGAACGCGACGAGCGCTCGGACGCGGCAGGCCATGGCCGCCGATGGCATCGACCGCGAACTGTGGAGCAGCTTCTGCACCGAACTGGGGCTTGCCGGAATCGGCGTGCCTGAGGAACTGGGCGGAGTGGGCCTTGGCATGGTGGAATTTGCGCTGATCGCCGAGGCGGCAGGCGCGCAAGTGGCCGCGCTGCCGCTGCTGGGCAATGCCCGTGCGGCCCATGCATTGGTTGCAGGTGGCACTGGTGCTCAGCAAGCAAAGTGGTTGCCACCGCTGGTATCGGGTGAGACGATTGCCACTTCGGTATGGAGTGCCGATGCGGTGGTGGGAGAGGGCACGCTTTCGGGCACGTTCCGTTTTGCCCCGCATGGTGCAGTGGCCGATCTGCTGGTGTTGACTGCGGGTGACCAGTGTTTGCTGGTGGAAGCGTCGGCACCGGGCGTGACCATCACTGCGCACGTGACGATGGACCAGACGCGACCTTTGGCGACGGTCACGCTTGACGGCGCTGTGGCTGAACCTTTTGCCGATCACGCAGCGGCCAACCACGCGCTGCACGTCACGGGCTGGATCGGCCTTGCCGCCGAAGCGCTCGGCGGCGCGCAGGCGGCGCTGGACCGGACCGTGGCCTATTCCAAGGAGCGCGTGCAGTTCGGGCGGCAGATCGGATCGTTTCAGGCCTACAAGCACCGGTTGGCCGACATGATGATCGAGATCGAACAGGCGCGTTCTGCTGTGTACTGGGCGGCTTGCGCGGTCGAGGAAGGGTCTGACGAGGCACAGATCGCGCTCCATTCGGCCAAGGCGTTCTGCGCCGATACGTTTCATATGTGCGCGGGCAACATGATCCAGTTGCATGGCGGCATCGGCTTTACGTGGGAACACGACGCGCACCTGTTCTTCAAGCGCGCGCGCTCGATCAGCTCCATGCTGGGCGATAGCCAGTGGCACCGCGAACAGATTGCCACGCTGGTACTGGATGCCGCTGCATGAAGCTGGGCTTTTCAGCCGAAGATGAAGCCTTCCGCGCTGAATGTGCAGGCTGGTTGCAGGCGCAGATGGCGGGGCCATTTGCCGACATTCGCGGCATTCCCAATCTGTGCGATGAAATCCCGCGCCGCAAGGAGTGGGAGCAACAATTGGCCGCGCACCGCTGGTCGTGCATTGGCTGGCCCGCAGCATGGGGCGGGCGCGACGCCACGCTGGCGCAGCAGGTGATCTTTGCCGAGGAATATGCCCGTGCCGGCGCTCCGAACCGCATCAACCACATCGGGGTTGAGCTTGCGGGGCCGACAATTCTGGCTTTCGGGTCTGACGAGCAGAAGGCGCGCTATCTCCCCGGAATCGCGGCGGGAACGCAGATCTGGTGTCAGGGCTATTCCGAGCCGGGGGCGGGATCTGACCTTGCCAATGTGAAGACCAAGGCGGTTGTCGAAGGCGGCGACTGGGTGGTCAATGGCCAGAAGGTCTGGACCAGCCTTGCGCACTATTCCGACATGATTTTCGTTGTGGCGCGAACCGAGGAAGGATCGAAAGGGCCAAAGGGCCTGTCGTTCCTGCTGATGGACATGGACCAGCCCGGCATCGATGTGCGCCCGATCCGCCAGATGAACGGCGAGGCCGAGTTCAACGAGGGGTTTCCACGCTGGGTCAGCAGATGCAGTTTCGCAACGAGCTGGACGCGGTAATCGCGGCGGCGCGTGCCAATGGCAAGGCTGGCGATCCTGTGGTGCGCCAGCGCATTGCCGGGGCCGAGATCGGGCTTCGGCTGATGCGCTATGGCGCGTTGCGGATGCTTTCGGGCACCGATCTTGCCGCCATCGATGGCGCGGCGCTGACCTACAAGATCCAGTGGGCCACGTGGCGGCGCGATCTGGGCGAGCTGGCGATGGATGTCTTGGGCCAGGATGGCGAACTTGCGCAGGGCCACGAATACCGCTGGCCGACGCTGCCCAACCTCTATCTCTTCAGCCGGTCTGACACGATCTACGGCGGCACCAACCAGATCCAGCGCAACCTGATCGCCGAGCGCGGTCTGGCACTCCCGCGCGAACCAAGAGGCCAAGCATGACTGTTCCCGTCCCCGCCTATCCCACGCCGCTTGGAATGCTGAAAGGTAAGACCGTGGTGGTCACTGCCGCTGCTGGTACCGGCATAGGCTATGCCGTGGCAAAGCGTGCCGCCGAAGAGGGCGCGCGCGTGCTGATCAGCGATTTCCACGAACGCCGACTTGGCGAAGCGGCAGACCGGATCGCGGCGGAAGTGGGCTGCGAACGTCCGCTGACGTGCGTGTGCGATGTGACAGATGAAGCGCAAGTGCAGGACTTGCGCGATGCCGCGCTCGAAGCGTTCGGCAAGGTCGATGTGCTGATCAACAACGCAGGCCTTGGCGGTGAAGTTTCTGTCGTGGACATGACCGACGATCAGTGGACCCGCGTGCTGGACGTGACGCTGACCAGCTTGTTTCGCATGACGCGGGCGTTTCTGCCTTCGATGTATGCGGCACGGTCGGGCGTGATGGTCAACAACGCCTCGGTACTGGGCTGGCGCGCGCAGCGGGGGCAGGCGCACTATGCGGCGGCCAAGGCGGGCGTGATGGCCTTTACCCGCTGCACCGCGCTCGAAGCCGCCGACCACGGCGTGCGCATCAATGCGGTGGCGCCCAGCTTGGCCATGCACCCGTTCCTGGCGAAGGTGACGACCGAGGAAATGCTGGAAAAGCTGGTCAAGACAGAGGCCTATGGCCGCCCCGCCGAAGTGTGGGAAGTGGCCAATGTCATGCTGTTTCTCGCCAGCGACCTGTCATCCTACATGACCGGCGAGATCGTGCCGGTTTCGAGCCAGAAGGCATGACGATGGCGCTGGTTTTCGACAAGCCCGCCGACCTGATCGGCAAGGAAGGCACAAAGCTGGGGTCGACCGACTGGCTGACCATCGAGCAGGACCGGGTGGACGGCTTTGCAGAAGTTACCGGCGATCACCAGTGGATTCACGTCGATGTCGAACGCGCCAAGGCGGGACCGTTTGGCGGCACCATTGCGCATGGCTATCTGACGATGAGCCTTGTGAACTACTTCCTGCCGCAACTGATCGAGGTCCGCGGCTTTGCTCATGCGGTGAATGTCGGCGCGGACCGGCTGCGGTTCCTCAACCCGGTGAAAGTCGGCAGCCGCATTCGCGGGGCGGGCGAGATCATCACGGTCGAGGAAGTCAAAGGCGCGATCCAGTCGGTCGTGCGTGTTACCATTGAGATCGAGGGCCAAGAGAAGCCCGCCTGCGTGCTCGATACTATCAGCCGCTATTTCCCGGAGTGAGAGAGATGCCTGATCCGAAATTGATGGAAGCCGCCGTCCATGAATATGTAGCCGCATTTGATGCCAACAGTCCTGAACGCGTTGCCGCGCTGTTTGCGCCTGATGCCAATGTGGAAGACCCCATCGGCAGCCCCGCGCACGTGGGCCACGATGCAATTCTCGGCTTCTACACCGCATCGATGCAGACCGGCGCGAAGCTGAAGCTGGAAGGCCCGGTGCGGATTGCAGGGCCTTATGCGGCCTTTGCATTTTCGGTGCAGTTGCACATGGGTGGCAAGGACATGCACGTCGACGTGATCGACACCTTCCACTTCGATGATGCGGGCAAGGTCACCGAGATGCGGGCCTATTTCGGCCCGACCAACTTTCACGGTTTCACCTGAGGATTTGATATGCGCGAAGCAGCCATCGTTTCCACCGCCCGCACCGGCGTTGGCAAAGCCTACCGTGGTGCCTTCAACGATACCGAAGCCCCGGTCCTTTCGGCCCACGTGGTCAACGCAGCCTTGGAGCGGGCCGGGATCGATCCGGCGCGCGTGGATGACGTTTACCTCGGCGTGGGCAACCACTGGAACACGCAGAGCTACAACCTTGGCCGCTTGACGGTTCATGGCTCGGTCCTGCCCGATACCACGGGCGGCTTCACGCTGGACCGCAAGTGTTCTTCGGGCCTCAACGCCATCGCACTGGCTGCACGCGGGATCATGTGCAACGAGATCGACGTTGCCGTGGCGGGGGGGATGGAGAGCATTTCGCTCACGCTCAACAAACATGCGCCGCAGTTCCGCAACCGGTCGCAGTTCATCAACGCGGCTGACCCTTACGCCTATATGGCGATGATCGAGACGGCGGAAATCGTGGCCGAACGCTATGGCGTGACCCGCGAGGAACAGGACCAGTTCGCCGCGCTATCGCAGCAGCGTGCAGCGGCAGGCCAAGCCGCGGGCAAGTTCGATGACGAGATCGTGCCGATCACCGTCACCAAAGCCTTGTTCGACAAGGAAGGCAACGAGACCGGCAAGGAAGAGATCACGCTCACCAAGGACGAAGGCGTGCGCGAAGGTACGACCTATGAAGCGCTCGCAGGCCTCAAGCCGGTGTTCAAGAACGGGCAGGTGATTGCCGAGGGCAAGCATGTGACCGCAGGCAACGCCAGCCAGCTTTCCGATGGCGCATCGGCGCAGGTCCTGATGGACCTTGATACCGCCCGCGCGGAAGGCCGTCCTGTGCTCGGCATCTATCGCGGGTTTCAGGTGGCAGGCTGCGGCGCGGATGAAATGGGCATCGGCCCGGTCTTCGCGATCCCCAAGTTGCTCGACCGCGCAGGCGTGAAGCTGGAAGACATCGGCCTGTTCGAAATCAACGAGGCTTTCGCCAGCCAGGCCGTCTATTGTCAGCAGAAGCTCGGCATCGATCCCGAAAAGCTGAACGTCAACGGCGGCGGCATCGCCATCGGCCATCCTTTCGGCATGACCGGATCGCGGCTGGTCGGCCACGCGCTGATCGAGGGCAAGCGGCGCGGCGTGAAGTACGTGATCGTATCGATGTGCGTGGCAGGCGGCATGGGCGCTGCCGGTCTGTTCGAAGTGGCCTGACCGGGCGGAAGGGCACCAGCAGCATGACCGAGGCAATGGGCGACTGGCCCAAGACGATCCCCGGCGCGGCCAAGGCAGCGGCGGAGCAATGGCCCGATACGCCGGGGCTGATTGCGGGGGACCGCACGTGGACGTTCGCGCAAGTGTGGGCCGATGCCCGCGCCTGCGCATCGGCCATGCTGGCCAGCGGCGTCGGTCATGGCGACCGCATTGCGATCTGGGCTCCCAACACCCGCGAATGGATGCTCGCCGCGCTCGGCGCGCAGGCCGTGGGCGCAGCCATCGTGCCTATGAACACGCGCTTCAAGGGTGGCGAGGCCGCAGACATTCTGCGCAGGGCCAAAGTGAAGCTGCTGTTTGCGCCTGCCGATTTCCTCGGGTCAGATTATGCCAAGCTCATTGCGGGCGAAGACTTGCCCGACTTGGCCGAAACCATCCACATTGATCGCGATTTCGAAGCTTTCGTAGCGCGCGGTGATGGCGCAGGCGATCCGGCAGTGGATGCCGCTTTCGCCCACGTCGGGCCGGACGACATCAGCGACATCATCTTCACGTCTGGCACCACCGGACGGCCCAAGGGTGCGCTGACCGCCCATGCCCAGGTCACGCAGATCTTCGGCGACTGGGCGAACCGCGTCGATCTGCGGGCCGGTGACCGTTATCTGATCGTCAACCCGTTCTTCCACACCTTCGGCTACAAGGCGGGATGGGTGGCCTGCCTTGTGCGCGGGGCGACAATCGTGCCGATGGCCATGTTCGATGTGGCGGCCATGGTGCGCCAGATCGAACAGAACCGCATCACGTTCATCCCCGGCCCGCCCACGATTTACCAGTCGCTACTGCAAGAATTGGCGGGCGATGCCCCGCGCGATTTCTCGTCGCTGCGCGTGGCCGTAACCGGGGCCGCGCCTGTACCACCCGTGCTGGTGGAGCGAATGCGCGCAGAACTGGGCATGCAGAACATCGTCAATGGCTATGGGATGACCGAGTGCGGCTGCATTTCCATGACCCGGCAGGGCGACGATGCGCAGACCATCGCCAACACCTGCGGCTATCCGCTGCCCGGCACGCAAGTGCGCTGTGTGGGCGAGGACGGGCAGGATATGCCACCGGGCGAAGCGGGCGAGCTGCTGGTGCGCAGTCATGGCGTGACGCGCGGCTATCTTGATGATCCCGCCGCCACTGCCGAGGCTATCGACGCCCAAGGCTGGCTGCACACAGGCGATATCGGCACGATCGACGTCCGCGGCTATCTGAAGATTACCGACCGCAAGAAGGACATGTTCATCAGCGGCGGCTTCAATGTCTATCCAGCCGAAATAGAGGCCATGCTCGCCACGCATCCAGCCATCGCGCAGGCTGCCGTCATCGGCATTGCGGATGAACGCATGGGCGAACTGGGCAAGGCCTTCATCGTGCTGCGCGCAGGTGCGCAGGCTCCCGAAGAAGCCGCGCTCATCGCATGGTCGCGCGAAAACATGGCGAACTACAAAGTCCCGCGCGCCTTCGTGATTCTGCCGGAACTGCCAAAGAACGCAGCAGGCAAAGTGCTGAAAACCGAACTTCGCTGAACCAACCATAATAGCAATCGGAGAGAGTGATGCAGCGTTTTGAAGGCAAAGTCGCCCTTATCACTGGCGCGGCATCGGGCATTGGCCGTGCGGCGGCGATCCGCTTTGCGCAGGAAGGTGCGCGAGTATTCTGCGCCGATCTCAACCTTGTCGGCGCGCAAGCAGTGACGGCCGAAATTGGCGGCAATGCAGGCGCAGTGCAGGTGGATGTGGCCAGTTACGCCAGCAATCAGGCGATGGTCGCCCATGTGATGGAACACGCGGGCCAACTCGATATCGCCTTCCTCAACGCCGGGCTATATGGCGCGGCGGATGGGTTGGACACCGTGGACGAGGCGCTGTTCGACACGCTGATTGCGGTGAACCTCAAAGGCCCCTTCAACGGGATCAAGGCCGTGCAACCGGTCATCGCACAGGGCGGCGCGGTCATCGTTACCGCATCGGCAGCAGGCGTGATCGGACACCCGGCCAATCCCGCCTACAGCGCGGCCAAGCACGGGGTGGTCGGGCTGGTGAAATCCTGCGTCGATGCTTTTGCCGCGCGCGGCGCGCGGATCAACGCGCTTTGCCCCGGCGGCGTGGAAACCCCGCTGATCGGTGCGGCAGATGTTGCGATGGTCGATCCGCAAGACCTGCCGCGTGTAGCCTTGCGCGGCATGGGGCAGGCGCAGCATGTGGCCGAAGTGGCGCTGTGGCTGGCGAGCCCGGCTGCGGGTTTCATCACGGGGCAAGCGCAAGTGCTGGATGCCGCGCTGCTATCGACGTTCGCGCCGGTGATGCTGCCGGTCGGGCCTTAGGCTGGCGCGGTATCGCCCAAGGACGATTGCAAATCCGCCACTGTCGCAATGGGCGCGATGGCGGCGTTGTATTTGATCGATTGCAGCACCAATTCGCTATCAGCCTCGCGGACGCCATCAAGCGCAACCACGCGGTTCATCACAGCGGCAGCGTCTTCAAGACTGGGCAGGATGCACACCGCCACAAGACGCGGCGCGGCATTGGCATCATAAAGCGCACTGACCTGCGGCATGGCGAGCAGACCTTCGCGCACGGAATCGAGCTTTCCGTTGGCACACTTCACCGTGATGAACATCATGTGCTGCCCGATCTCACCGGGTGTGCCGCTGCTATCGCGGGTGCGGTCAATGTCCAGAATGGGTACGAGCTTCAGCAGCCCGGCACTTTGCAAGCGTTTCACCCGGCCCCGCACAGTGCCTTCGGTCACGCCCAGATCGGTGGCGATTTTGCGGAACGACAGGCGCGCATCCTGCGCCAGCATCACCGCAATATCGCGGTCAAGCTGATCGGTGGTGGGGAATTCGGGCGTATCCATCGGCACTACGTTCCGAGCGGGCCAACGGTGGGGACATAGCGGTAGACGTTGTTGATCAGCTCAACATCCACATCGTCCACACCCGGAATATCAGCGGTAGCCTGCCGCACTGCCTCCAGCATTTCGCGCGCATTGCGGAAGGCATAGAGGCATGACACCGGGTAGCGGCCCGATGTGATGTGGACAGACAGCACTTCTTCGCGCTGCGCCAGTTGGTGCGCCACATCTATCGGCGGGCGGCCAGTTACCTGCAGGCGTATCCGCGCCACCAGACGATAGCCGTGGATACGATGATCAGCCACAGCCACCACGCGCATCAGGCCCGCTGCGTCCATCGCGCGGATGCGGTTGGAAACCAGATTGCCGGACAGGCCAAGTTCTTCGCCGATGGTGGTGCTTTGCGCTCGTCCATCGCGCATCAGCACGTCAACAATGCGGCGGTCGGTATCGTCGAGCGATGTGCCTTTCAAGCGGCGTTGCGGCTTGTCTTCGCTCAAAATCGCCATCCCTCGGCTCAGCGTCCTTCGTGAATTTCTGCGATTAGATTACGCAGGTTCGCTGAGCAAGGGGTAGAAAGCAATCATCCACGCGGTTCACGCGGGAGCGAAAGTCCGCGTTCGGCGATCAGGTTGCGCTGGATCTGGTTGGTCCCGCCATAGATCGTATCGGCGCGGCTGAAGAGATAGAGGTTGGGCAGCATGTCCCAGTCATAAGCGTCACCTGCTGCCACTTCGCCTGCCTGCCCCAACACGTCCATCGCCAGTTCGCCCAGCGTGCGCCGCCACGATGCCCACTGGATCTTGTAGGTCAGCGCCGCGCCATCGATTGCCGAATGATCGGTGTTCGAAAGCATCCGCAGCGCGCCATATCGCATCAAATCCAGCCCTATCTTGGCCTTGGCGATGCGCTGGCGGATCACCGGATCGTCCGCCTTGCCGTTGGCTTTTGCCGCCGCAACGATGGCGTCGAACTCATGGCGGAAGCCCATCTGCTGGCCCAGCGTGGAAACACCGCGTTCAAATGCCAGCAGCCCCATCGCAATCTTCCAGCCATCGCCCGGGGCGCCGATCAGGCTGTCTTCCGGGCAGCGCGCATCGGTAAAGAACGTCTCGTTGAATTCGGCATCGCCGTTGATCTGGCGGATCGGGCGGACATCTATGCCGGGCTGGTCCAGTTCCATCATCAGGAACGACAGGCCCTTTGGCCCGGCAGTGCCTTCGGCGGTGCGGGTGACGACGAAGATCCAGTCTGAGATATGCGCAAGGCTGGTCCAGATCTTCTGCCCATTGACCACCCACTGCCCGTCCTCAAGCACGCCCCTGGTGCGCACGCTGGCAAGGTCCGATCCGGCGCCCGGCTCCGAAAAGCCCTGGCAGAAGATCGTGCGGCCAGCGGCAATATCGGGCAGAAAGCGTCGCTTCTGTTTATCGGTGCCAAAGGTCAGGATCGTCGGCCCGGCCAGTTCCACACCGATGTGATTGATCCGACCCGGAATCCCTGCACGGGCATATTCCTCGGCAAAGATCACCTGTTGCGCCAGCGAAGCATCGCGCCCGCCCCATTGCGCAGGCCAACCGATGCAGCCCCAGCGGTGTTCGCCCAGATGCTGTTCCCATTCGCGCCGCCGCTCGGGCATGGCGGTCAGCTGCGTCACGCCTTTGATATCGGAAAACTCGCCCGCCATCTGGCCTTGCAACCAATCGGCACATTCGGCGCGGAACGCTTCGTCGGCGGCGGAGAAACCCAGCTTCATCCGCTCAGCCCGGCATATAGAGTTGAGCGGCCTTGCCGCCATCGACCGGTAGCGCGGTGCCTGTGATATAGCTGGCTGCTTCGGACAGCATGAACACGATGGCCTGCGCCAGTTCATCCGGGTCGCCGCCGCGCTGCATCGGGATGGCCTTGGTCGTGGCGCTGGCGAGATCAGGCGCGTGCGATTCATAGTCCTGCGTGGCTGCGGTCTGGACCTGTCCCGGCACGATGGCGTTCACACGGATACCCTTGGGTGCGCCCTCCATCGCGGCTGCGGCTGAGAACTGCACGAGCGCGGCCTTGGATGCAGAATAACTGGCCATATTGGCCATCGCCCGGATGCCGCAAGTGGAAGCGATGTTGACGATGGAGCCACGCTGGCGGCCCGAAAGCTCCTGCTTGGCCATCACTTTCATCGCCGCCTTGGTGCCCACGAACACGGCATCGGCATTGACCGCAAAATCCTGCCGCCAATGCTCCAGCGAAAGCTTGGAAATAGGCGCGTAGTGCACCGACATCGCATTGTTCACCAGCATGTCGAGCCGACCGTGGCCCGTGGCAATATCTTCGATCAGCGCGGTGAAGGCGGCATCATCGGACACGTCGAGCTTGTGGACTTCGACGTTGCCGAGTGCGGACAACTCCGCACGAGCAGCCTCAAGCTTGTCCTCGCGCCGGGCACAAATGGCAACCGTGGCACCGCGCTGCACCAGCAGGCGTGCAGTGGCGAGGCCAATGCCGTCGCTGCCGCCGGTGACGAGAGCCACCTTCCCGATCATGTCCTGCACCATCTGCGATTCTCCCAATGCACGTTTGGCGTGCATATGGGGCGAGAATGCAGCAAGTGTCAATCTAATGCGTAATATAAAGCAATATAAAATACGTAAATGATCAAAAATCAATTATCCGGCCCTATCCGGCGCGAGGATAATCCGTGTAGCCCTTCGCATCATCGCCATGCCCGGTGTAAAACGTTCCGCGATCCGCCTTGGCCAGCGGCGTACCGGTGCGGAAACGTTCAACCAGGTCGGGATTGCCGATAAAGGCATAGCCGAAAGACACCGCATCCGCTTTGCCCTCGGCAATCACTGCTTGCGCCATTTTCAGCGTTAGCCCGCAATTCTCGATTACCGGGCCGGACCAGTTGGCACGCACAAGATCGAGCGCGTCAAAACCGTCGTTCGGGATGTGGATGAGGTGGCACCAAGCAAGGCCCAGT
Source organism: Novosphingobium sp. 17-62-19 (assembly GCF_002256775.1). Taxonomy (GTDB): domain Bacteria; phylum Pseudomonadota; class Alphaproteobacteria; order Sphingomonadales; family Sphingomonadaceae; genus Novosphingobium. The sequence goes on from NZ_NCII01000001.1 coordinate 96,527, forward strand.
CCATCGACCGCGCGCAGCAACGTGGCATACGTCTCCGCCGGATCGGCATCGTCCATGCCGTTGAACTTTACGCCGGGGCAGATGCGAAAGCCCACGCGGCCCGAACCGATGGCCGCAGCCAACGCCGCCAATGTCTCGACCATAAACCGCACCCGGTTCTCCGCCGATCCGCCATAGCCGTCGCTGCGCTGGTTGGAGTTGGATGAGAGGAATTGCATCGGCAGATACCCACTGGCGCAGTGCAATTCTACGCCGTCCAATCCTGCTGCAACCGCATTGCGCGCAGCGCCCACGTATTGCGCGATAACTTGCGGAATCTCGTGGCTCTCAAGCGCGCGTGGCATTTCGGTGGGAACGGGCACGCCATCGGGGCCGGGGATCGGATCGGGGCTGGCAATCGCGCTGGGGGCCACGGTTTCAGCATCGGCGGCCTTGTTCGCCCGCACCGATGCGCGGCCCACGTGCATCAGTTGCATGGCGATCCGCCCGCCCTCAGCGTGAACCGCATCGGCCACCATGCGCCAACCCGCTACCTGCTCAGGCGAATGAATGCCCGGCGTGCGCCAATAGCCTTTGCCAGCGGGTGAGGGCTGCGTGCCCTCGGTGATGATCAACCCCGCCGACGCGCGCTGGCGGTAATACTCCGCCATCAGGTCAGTCGGTTCGTCCAGCGGCCCGGCGCGGTCGCGCGTCATGGGGGCCATGACCACGCGGTTGGCAAGATCGATGTCACCCAGGCGCACAGGGCTGAAAATGTCTGCACTCACGGCCATCAACTCCTGACGCGGGGCTTGGGCAGGGGCGCACCCTTGCGCATCGTCTCGATGAATTTCTCCAGCGGCGCAGGCGGTTCAACCGGCCCATCATGCGCTTGCCCCTGCCGCGCCCAATAGGTTTTCCAGCTGGGAAACAGATCGTGGAAACTGCCGTGATAGGGCGCAACGCCCGGCCAGCGCATCTTGCGATCGCCCACGGGCGGCTTGTTCAGGTCGCTGGCATACCAGTACAGCGGCAACCGGCGGCGAAAGTACCAGCGGCCTTCGATGCGTTCGTACTGATCGAAATACATCATCTGCATGATGACCCATTCGGGGCCGCATTCATGCTCGTTCTTGGAATAGACCACGCCCTGCGCGTGATCGGGATCGTCAAAGTCGATCACATGGCCGCCGATGTGGTGGCTGGTGCCATCGAACTGCATCGAATGGGTTTCATCAAACCAGTCGCGCAATGCCTTGCGCCCGGTTTTGCCTCCGCCGACGCGCACATCTTCGGGAAACAGGTTCACCCAGGCATCGCCATCGCGCATGTCGAGCGCGAGCGAATACTTGGCGGGCAACTGGCGGATCGCGTCCAGCGATTCCAGGCGATCGATACGGGCAAGCAAGGCAGTGTCGGTCATCATAAAGGCTTTCAAATGAGCGGGGCAGGGCGGCACAGCGCGCCGTTGGCCCAGCCCAGAATTTCATCGCTGCCAGACGTGATCAGATCATCAACCTCGCCCACCAGCAGGTCATGCGTGCCAAAGGTCACGCGCTCGCGGATCGTGCAGAAGATTGCGGCGGGCGCATCGTCGATGAACCACACGCCTTCGTGCGCAGAATGCACGTGCTGCCGCCAGTCGCTCTGCGTGAACCGGGCCTCGCGCGCCGCAGGATCGGCGAAAGGCAGAACATGTCCGTCCTGCCCGCCGTGCAGCAGATTGATGCAAAACCTCCCGGCGCGGATCATCGCATCGTGCGCGCTGCCAGACCGGTTGACGCAGATCGCCATCGATGGCGGATCAAGGCACACCGGCATCAGTGCCGACATGGCAAGGCCCACAGGCTGCCCGTTGTCGGGATCGAAACTGGTGACGATACCCACCGGTGCAGGCATGAACCGCAGCACCTGCTTGAGCTGCGCGTTTAGCGAAAGCGAGGCGGCGATGGCGGTGTCAGGCAAAAGATGTCCCCTCCACGCACTGGATCATTCGGCGAATCCAGTGCGGAATGCATAATTTGCGCTATCGTATATCTACAATTCTACGCAAATGCAAAGCATCCAGCGGGAGGAGGCTGCTTAATCGTCGTCGGCGACAACTTCTGGCTTGGTGATCTTCGCCATGCGGGCGTTGTATTTTACTGTCTTCACTGCGATTGACGTTTCAACGTGATGCACACCATTGACGGCAAGGATCTTGTCCGATGCGAGTTCGACGAGTGCGTCGAGATCGTCGATCAGGCACATTGCGGTGATGTTGAACTGGCCCATCGTGATCAGCACGGCGTTGACGCTGGGAATATCGGAAATGACCTGCGCCACTTCGCGTACCCGATCAACCTCTGCCTGTACGTTGATGAACGCCAGGCGTGCCTGCTTTTCGATCTGGAAGCCGGTGATGGCGGTAAAGGCGATCAGCCCGTCCTGTTGCAGCCGCTTGATGCGCCCGCGCACGGTACCTTCGGTCACGCCGAGTTCGGCGGCAATGCGCCGGTTGGAAACACGCGCATCGCGGCCGAGCATATCGACCAGTTGGGCGTCGAGCGTGTCTAGCTGGGGGGCTGCCACGGTCAGGCCTTTCCTTCAATCGGGGCGACGTCGAACTTGTACTTGATGATATCGACGACGATCGCTGGCGTGAGCGTGCGGATGCCGTGGACACCCGAAAGCTTGTCGAGCAGGAAATCAGACAGATCGTCGAAATCGTGCAGTGCTACCAGCATGTCGATGTCATATCCGCCCGTCACCATATGCGCGGCGACCACTTCGGGCAGCGCGGCCAGCTCGTTTGCTACATCAGAGGCGGGGCGGCCATCGACCGATACCGAAATCCGCAGCAGCACGTTGAAGCCGTGTGCGGAAAAGTCTGACACCGCCACCACGCGCAATTGGTTGGCATCTTCCATGCGGCGGATGCGCATGGACACAGTTGTCGCGGTCAGCCCCAGCTTTTCGGCGATCTGCTGGTTGTTGGCACGGCCATTGGCACGCAGTTCGCGGATGATCGAGACATCCGTCGCATCGAAGCTGAAAACCTGACTCATCTAACCTCGCATGATCGGTGGCGCAGGCCGCCAATGCTTCGCGGGTTTGCGCAGCACCGGGCGGGCAGTCAACTGCGATTTTCCCCTTTTCCGCAGCCAAACACCCGGCTTTGGCTTCAATCCAAGCTTCTCATCAGTGCTGGATGCAGTGATGCTGACATGTTTGTCAAGGCAATGCGAAATAGTATAACAGTGATTATACGTAAAATTGTTATTAATGTGTGTATATAGCATATTTTGCGTATATAATCTTGGGAGAATGGCAATGCTTCAACGAATGTGCGGTCGCGCGATCATCGTGATCGGGGCAGGCACCGGCATTGGTGCCGCCACGGTAGAACGGCTTTGCGCAGAAGGCGCGCGGGTTTGCGTGGCCGATATCAACCTGGCCGCAGCACAGGCGGTTGCAGCACGTATGACTGAAATCGGGCATGAGGCTCACGCCCTCGCCGTTGATATTGCTGACGAGGACTCGGTCAGCGCTTGCTTTGCCGATGCCGTGGCCAGGCTCGGCGGCTTGGACGGTGTTCATGTCAACGCGGCTGATCTGCGCACCATCTTCCACGATTCCGATGCACTTTCGTTGGATATGGCAACGTTTGACCGCACCATGGCGGTGAACCTGCGAGGTCATTTGCTATGTACCCGCGCAGCACTGCCGCATCTGCTGCAAAGCGATCACGGGGCCATCGTCTATACCAGTTCCAGCGCGTCGGTTGCCGGGGAGCCAGAGCGGCCTTCCTATGCCGCGTCGAAAAGCGGCCTCAACGCGCTGATGCGCCATGTCGCCAGCAAATGGGGCAAGCGCGGCCTGACCGCCAACTGTGTTGCGCCCGGCTTTGTGATGACGCCTGAGATGATCGCGGGCGGCGCAGTTCCGCCCGATTTTATCGACCAATGTATCGCTGGCACGCGCAGCACGCGGCTCGGCAAGGCCGAAGACATCGCCGCGATGGTCGCGCTGCTGCTGTCAAACGATGGCCGCTGGATCAATGGTCAGGTCATTCACGTCAACGGCGGCGCGCTGCTCAGCTGACGCGCATAATCCTTTCGGGTGATGCGGCGCATCTGCGGCGGTGGGATTGCGGCACAACGATAACGAATTTGGGCAGAGGATATTCCATGACAGGCACCACCAACCGCACGTTGCGCCATGCCGTGATCGGCGCCGGGATGGCGGGCATCCTTGCTGCCATCAAGCTGAAGCAGCGCGGTGAGGATTTCGTCGTGTTTGAAAAGGCGGCGAAAATCGGCGGCACTTGGCGCGAGAACCGCTATCCCGGCCTGACCTGCGACGTTCCGGCACATGCTTATACCTACAGCTTCGAACCTTATCCCGAATGGCAGGCTTACTACGCCACCGGACCCGCTGTGCAGGGCTATTTTGAACATGTCGTAGCGAAGTACGGCATAGCTCCCAACATCCGTTTCAACACCGAAGTCACCGCACTCGATTGGGATGCGGCGACCAGCCAATGGACGGTCACCCTGAACGATGGGTCGCGCGAAGTGTTTGACGTGGTCATCGCCGCATCGGGCGTGTTACACCATCCGCGCCTGCCCGAAATCGATGGGCTAAACAGCTTCGAAGGCCCCGCCTTCCACACCGCGCGCTGGGACGATACCGCACCGATTGACGGCGCAAAGGTCGGCCTGATCGGTTCGGGGTCAACCGGCATCCAGATCGTTACGGCCATCAACAAGAAGGTCGAACGGCTCGTCCACTTCCAGCGCTCGCCGCAGTGGGTCATGCCGGTCCCGCAATTCCAGTACACCGATGAAGAGCGCGAAGCCTTCCGCCGCGATCCCGCCCTGATCGACGCGATCCGCTTTGCCGATGAATATATCGGCAACATCAAGCGCTTCACCGATGCCATTACCGATATTGATGGCCCGCAGATGTTGATGATCGAAGACGTCTGCCGCCAGCACTTCGAAAGCTCGATCCGCGATCCCGAGCTCAAGGAAAAGCTTCGCCCGAACTATCGTGCCGCCTGCAAGCGGCTGATCTATTCGTGGTGCTACTACGAAGAAGTGCAGCACCCCGCCGTCTTCGTGGAAACCGGCAAGATTGCGCGCATTGAACCCAAAGGCGTGCGGATGGCCGATGGCACGTTCCACAAACTTGATACGCTGATCCTTGCCACAGGTTTCCAGGCCGACAAGTTCATCCGCCCGGCAGGCGTTACCGGCGAAGGTGGCGTGACTCTGGACACCTTCTGGGCCACGCGACCGACGGCGCATTACGCCGTCACCCTGCCGCACTTCCCCAATCTGTTCATGCTGAACGGGCCAACCGGACCGGTCGGCAACTTCTCGTTGATCGACATTGCCGAGCGGCAGTGGGACTACATCGATCAGTTGGTAGATCTGCTCCGCACAGGCGAAGCGTCCTCAGTCATGCCCACGGTTGAAGCGCACAACGCTTATGAAGAACGGCGCATCGCAGCGGCCAAGACCACAATCTTCGGTTCAGGCTGCACCAGCTGGTATCTCGATGCCACGGGCGTTCCTGCCAGCTGGCCGTGGTCCTATGACGCCTTCGCCGATGCCATGGCCAAGCCGGTCCTGTCCGAATACGCGATCCGGGCACCGGTGGCGGCCTGAACCGCCAGCCTGGTCTTTTGGGGGCTGCGGCGGCGCTTACTCTGCCGCAGCCCGCTGCTCCAGCGCCTCGGCAGGAACCCGTTCTGCCCAGAACGCGCCTTCCAGTTCAGTATCTACATCCACCGCGCCGCGCACACCCAGCGCAGCGCGCGCTTCGTCCAGCGGCAGGTGGAAGCACGTCTCCAGCTTCTTCATGAACAGCGCATCGCTGGCCTTGCCCACCGTCATTCCGCGCTGGATTGCATCAGTGCACGTGTTCCACACTTGCGGGTAATGCAGCAGCGTACGCACGGTATAGCGCAGCGATCCGAAAATCTGGATCATGCTCAATTCCGCTGCCAATTCAGGGTTCTGGATGAACTTGAACACGTTGGTCAGCCGATACCAATAGGGCACCAGCTCCCCCATGAAATTGAACCCGCCCCCGCACAGTATGTGTTCAAAATCATGCGTCTGGCCCGACCGCAGGTTATAGAATTCCAGCTGGCTTTTGGGTTCGCGCCATGGCGTGATCTGGATTTCATAGTTCCCTTGCGTGATCCACTCATAGAATATCCCGCCAAGCGATCCCGGCGCATACTGCGCAAAATCCTCGATGCTGTAGGTCGAATAGAATCCTTCGGAAAACCAGGCATCCAGATCTGGATTGACTCGCCGTTCTGCCGTGAACATCTCTTCGATCGCCGCATGATCGCGCAGTTCCTCAAGGATCGGCAGGAACGCATACATCTCGGCAGGTGGCGGCATATCCGGGCCGTTGCGGCGCAGCAGGATCATCGCCAGCCAATCGCGCAAGCGCGGATTGTTGAGATATTTCGATGACGAGACGAGCACGCTCGAAGGCGTTTCCACCGGCATCACACCGCGCGCAAGATAGGGCATATCGGCCATCGGTTCATCCTCTTGTTTCACCGAACGGTATCGAACCGTTCGGCAAATTGCAAGGCCGTGGTGACCTGCTATAGCCCGATGCATGATCGAGGCTTCTGCCGTCCAACCTGATACGCAAACACCGGTGCCGCCCCGCGTCGCGCACCTGCTGGACACTGCCCGCACAGCATTCGTGGCTGAAGGCTATGACCGCGTGAGCATCGACGCCATCGCGCGCGAGGCGGGCGTCAGCAAGGAGACGATCTACCGCCACTTCGTGGATAAGCAGGCGCTGTTCCGCGCCGCGCTTGAAGACATGGCCAACCGCTTCGTCGCCCGCGCACAGGCGCTCCACCGCGCAGCTTTGCCGCCGGGGCAGGAACTAGACGCCCTCGCTCGGACTATCCTTGATGCGGCGGTGGGCGGCGGTCTGCTCAGCCCGCTGTGGCTGGCGGCAGGGCTGGGCAGCCGAATGCCCGATTTCGCCGCCGAACTTCAGCAGGCGCAAGCCGCCCGGATGGAGCCGGTACGTGAGGCGATTGAGGGGATTGCCCGCGCACAGGGTGTGCTGCGGGACATCCCTATCGATGATGCGCTGGATTTCGGGTCGCTGGCGGTTGAAGGCTCAACATTGCTGATGGGTTTCGATCCCCCGCCGCCCGAACGTCGCACGGCGCTTGCCGCACGGGTTGCCGCGCTCTTCGGGCAGGGCGTGCTTGCCATGCCCGCCACCCCGGCCCTGTTGGATCCCGAACCCGAACACACTGCCGGACCGGCACCCACGCGCGCGCCACATCTGCGTCGTCTGATCGATATTGCTGCGCAGCATTTCCTGAGCGACGGCTTTGAAGCAGCCAGCCTCGGCGTGATCGGCGCCGAAGCGAAAGTCGGACGTGGCACACTCTACCGCCACTTCGCCCACAAGGCAGGTCTGTTCGATGCCGTTCTGCGCGATCTGGCCACACAGTTGGCCAACCAGGCCACGCCGCCTGCACTGGTCGGCGATGGCATACCGGAAACGCTCGCGCACTACTTTGGCGCGGCAACCGCACATCTCACCGCCCCTGTGTCCATTGCGCTGCACCGCGCCGCCATTTCAGCCTCGCGCCGCGATCCGGCGCTGGCGCGCTTTGTTCATGATACAGTGCGCGAACCATGGATCGGCCCACTGTCGGTCTGGATTGCCCAGCGCACAGGCCACGCCGATTCGCGCTGGCTGGCACGGCAGGGCATCGTGCTTGCCATGCAGGGCAATCGCGCCATCGCATCGGGCCATGGTCCAGCGCCCCAAGCGCTCGATCGCCATGCCGTGCGCACCGCACGTTTGTTCCTCAACGGGCTTGCTGACGGAAACGCAGCATAACGCAGCAGCGTCAAAAAGGCGCAAGCTTATGGGGCGCTTGCAGACGATCTCATTGAAATCGAACACTTGGCGCTGTCACCAGCATTTTGCCTGCCCGCCCATTGGTGAAAGGCCATATGGTCAACTAAGTCAGCCATAAATTACGCAAGAGTGTATCATATTTATCCATTGCACTAAGTTTGCGTAGTTGATACTAGCTCTCCAACGACAAATAGAATCCGGGAAAAGAGGTTGCGTCTGCGTTCAGCGGACGGTCCAGCATCGTCTGGACACTGATTTATCAGGCGATCCCTTGTGCCTCGGCTTCGCACGAACCTGGTCAGGTCGTGTTGCGGGTTTGAATTTGGAGGGAGATAAAAATGTCTGCAGGGATCACCATGAAATCACGCTGGCCGCGCCGCTGCGGTGCCGCGCTGCTCGCCGGGGTGGCGTTTGGCGTCGTTGCCATGCCGCAAGCCGCTTTTGCTGCACAAAATGCTGCGCCCGATCAGGCATCGGAAGCTGAACAGCCCAGCAGCACGGAAATCATCGTCACCGCCAACCGCCGCGAAGAGCGCGCGCAGGACGTGCCGATCTCGATCACCGCTATCAGCGCCGAAAGCATCCGCGAACGCGGGCTGACGCAGCTTCAGGACTTGCAGGCCTCGGTGCCTTCGTTGGTCGTCGGCCCCAATGGCCAGGCCTCGCGCGATGTGATGTCGCCTTCGATCCGCGGGCAGAGCGCCTCTTTCCAGGGCTCGCCCGCCGTCGTCGTCTACATGAACGAAGTGCCGCTGCTTTCATCGATCACGCTCTCGGGCCAGGGCGGGCCCGGCACCTTCGTCGATCTCACCAACATTCAGGTTCTGGCCGGTGCGCAGGGCACACTGTTCGGACGGAACACCACAGGCGGCGCGATCCTGCTCACGCCGGCCAAGCCGACCGATGCACTTGAGGGGTATGCTCAGGCCGGCTTTGGCAATTACGGGCTGGTCGAAACCGAAGCCGTTCTCAACATTCCCGTCTCGGACAGGGTCCGACTGCGTCTGGTTGGCGCATCGCGCGATCGCAACGGGTTCACCTATGACACGAACTGGAACAAGGATCGCGACGATCAGCACTGGCGCATGGCGCGGGTCGGTCTATGGATCGAACCGGTCGAAGGCGTAACGAACTACACGCTGGCCTATTACGGCACGTCGCACAGCAACGGCACCGGCTCGATCGCCAAGGACTTCAACACCAACTACTTCATCGGTCTGGCAAGGCGTCCGGTCCCGATCGGCGGTGGGGTGACCGTGCCACTCGGCGCGATCTCGCCAAACTTCAATTTCTGCGGCGCGGGCACCGGCCCTGCCGATTGCAGCCTCTATACCAATCTGATTGCCGATCAGGAAAAGCGCGGCATCCGCAAGACCGCGCACGGCCTCGACAGTTTTGCCAAGCTCGAATCCTGGAGCATCAGCAATACGACCGATATCGAACTGTCCAGCACGCTGACTCTGCGCAATATCTTCAGCTATTCGGAACTCAGGTCGGATTATGCAAACGATCAGGACGGAACGACCGTGCCGATCTATGACAACGGCAACACCGAGTTGAGCCGGACCGCGCCGCGTGACTGGTACAAGCAGGTAACCGAGGAACTGCAGGTTCAGGGAACCGGGCTGAACGACAAGCTGACCTACACGGTCGGCGGTTTCTACTTCAAGCAAAGCCCTCGCGGCACGATGCGCTACTTTTCCACCAACGTCTGCGCGCGGCCGACACTGGCAGGATGCGGGATCGGGCAGAGTGAAATCGGCATCACCAACGAATCGAAGGCCCTCTATGCGCAAGGCTCGCTTGATTTCGGCGCGTTTTCGCCTTCGCTTGATCGGCTGCGTCTGACCGCCGGGTATCGCTATACCTGGGATACTGTCGGAGGTACGGCAACTGCATGGAACTTCACGCCGCTGCCCGGTGGCGGTCAGTTCGTAAGCTCGTGCTCGTGGAAGTCCAATCCGAACCCGAGCCAATCCATCGCCGATCCGCGCAACACCTGCCTGTTCGGCGCAGAACTCAAAAGCTCGTCGCCCAACTGGACGATCGGCCTCGACTATCGCCCGAACGACAACATCATGGTCTATGGCAAGGCCACGCGCGGCTACAAGGCTGGCGGTTTCAACACCTTTGCCGTGTTTGATTCCACCCGCACCTTCGGCCCGGAAACGGTCACCGATTATGAACTCGGCTTCAAAAGCGATTTCAACGCAGGTGGGATGCGCGGGCGCTTCAACGTCAATGGCTTCTGGCTGGATTACAAGAATATCCAGCGCGCAGCGGGCGATTTCAACCGCGCTACGGGAGGTAATGGCGCTGTGACCTTGAACAACGCGTCGGCCACGATCAAAGGCGTTGAAGTCGAAGCCATGATCCAGCCGACCGAAAACATCGAACTCGGCGGCAACTACAGCCACCTCAATGCCAAGTACAAATCCTTCGTGTTCGACTCAAGCTCGGGCGTCTGGGATTGCACCGCACAGTCGATCACCTCGCCAAAGGCCTTTGCCGGGGCGGACATGACCTGCCGTCCACTGCAATATCTCTCGCCAAACATTGTCTCGGTCTATGGCCGGTTCAGCCTGCCGATGGCCGACGATGTGGGCAAGCTGAGCCTGCTGCTCAGCTACAACTGGACCGATGCGCAGCCTACCGCACCGTTCTCTACCGAGTTCTTCCCCGATGGCACGGTGAACGAGCCAGGCGTATTGCTGCCAAGCTATGGCCTGCTCAACGCCACGATTGACTGGAAGGGCGTCCTTGGCTCCCCTGTCGATCTCAGCTTGTTTGCCACCAACATCACCAAGAAGAACTACATCATCTCGAACACCGGCATCTATCAGACCATCGGTGCGCAGAGCGTGATCTACGGTGAGCCGCGCATGTTCGGCCTGCGCCTGCGCTACAGCTTCGGCAACTGACCGGTGCTGCGGCCATCTGACTGAGAAAAAGGCCGGGCGTGAAACCCCGGCCTTTTTTGCAACTGAATGGAGAGGATCTGGCATGAGCAGGCAACTTGAAGGGCGCGCAGTCGTCATCACCGGCGCAGCTGATGGCATCGGACAGGGCATCGCGCGCCGCTTTGCCAAGGAAGGCGCCAGCGTGATCGTGGCGGATTATGACGCAGAGCGCGGCCAGCAGGTTGCCGATGAATTGCAGGCTCTTGGCGCGCAGGCCGCTTTCATCCGCTGCGATGTGTCCTTGCGCAATGATGTGTTCGGCGCGGTCGATCTGTGCGTGGAGCGGTTCGGTTCGGTCGATATTCTCGTCAACAACGCCTATCGCGGCGAGGGGCCGGTGCGCATTGAGCGCAAGACCGACGAACGCTTCGATGATGCGCTGAAGATGTGCCTCTATGCCACCAAGTGGGCGATGGAGCGCGCGCTGCCGCACATGAAGGCAAAGGGCTGGGGCCGCGTCATCAACATGGCCTCGCTCAACGGCGTCAACGCGCACATGGGCAGCGCGGACTATAACGTGGCCAAGGAAGCCGTGCGCGCTTACTCCCGCACCGCCGCGCGCGAGTGGGCACCTTACGGCATATGCGTGAACGTGATCTGCCCTGCTGCTATCTCAGCCGCTTACCGCCGCTTTGCCGAAATCGCCCCTGATGTTGCAGCGGCTAGCGCGGCGGCCAATCCGATGGGCCGCATGGGCGATCCTGAAAGCGATATCGGCGGCGTGGCGGCATTTCTGGCGAGCGAGGATGCGCGCTATCTGACCGGCAATACCTTGTTTGCCGATGGCGGTGGGCACATCAACGGCGTGCCGTGGACACCGGATCTTGGGCCTGAAGAATAAGCGTTCGGGGGACTACCGGTCGGCCCAGTGAGGCCGACCGGTAGTCCCGATTATCAGAACAGGCGCGCTTGGCCGCCATCCACCATCAGCGTCTGTCCCGTCACGTAACCCGCTGAATCGCTGGCAAGAAATACCGCTGCTGCGCCAATATCCGTCTCGCAATCGCCAATCCGGCGCATCGGCACTTTGGCGATGTGATCGGCGTAGGCATCGGGGAAGTGCTGCTTCCAGATCTCCACGCCCGGCGAATTGGCAAACGGGCAGATGATGTTCACGCGCACGCCCAGCGCGCCCCATTCCACCGCCGCCGTCTTGGACAAGGACCGGATCGCCTCTTTCGCCGCGCCATAGGACGCCTGCGTGGCCATCCCCTGAATGCCCGCGCCGCTGCCAAAATTGATGACCGATCCTTGTGTTTCAACAAGATGCGGCTGTGCGGCTTGCATCAGCAGGAACGTGGCCCAGAACCCGGTCCCGAAGGCCAGGTCCATCGCTTCGGTCGTCGTGTCCATCAGCATCAGTTGCTGCGATGCCTGCGCCGCGTTGACCAGCACATCAAGCCGCCCGAATCGGCGCACCGCTTCGTCCACGATGCCAGGCAGGGCGGCGCGGTCCATCAGGTCCACCGCCATGAATGCCACTTCGCCGAATGCACCAAGCTCCTGCGCGGTCGCTTCGCCAAGGTCCGCTTCGCGGTCCACGATCAGGACCTTTGCTCCGGCTTTGACAAATGCGGCTGCCACACCCTTGGCCACGCCACGCGCGCCTCCGGTGACGATGGCGGCTTTTCCGGCAAGTTGCATGTGAGACTCTCCCGATTATTTAATGCGCTAACTATGTGGTTATAAAATACGTAAAGCAATGCATAATTGGTGATTCTGCATCATATTTGCGTAAACTCGTTGGGCCTGAAAGCGGCGATCGTGCGTGCGTTCTCAACAGTGCCTAAATGCACCTAAATGCACCTAGCACTACTTTGGCAGATTTTTCGAAGGTGCCTTTGCAATGAGCTTATCGCAGTGAGGGCATCGGCGGGGTGGTGGCCGTATGAAGAGGTCGAGAA
>NZ_NCII01000065.1 GCF_002256775.1 Novosphingobium sp. 17-62-19
GAAGAGCCAGGTCTATTCGACTGCCGAGGACAATCAGCAGGCGGTGACGATCCGGGTGTTCCAGGGCGAGCGCGAGATGGCGCAGGACAACAAGATGCTGGGCCAGTTCGATCTGGTGGGCATCCCGTCCGCACGCCGCGGTGTTCCGCAGATCGAGGTAACGTTCGACATCGACGCCAACGGCATCGTCAACGTTTCGGCCAAGGACAAGGGCACCGGCAAGGAACAGCAGATCCGCATCCAGGCTTCGGGCGGGCTTTCGGACGCAGACATCGACCAGATGGTCCGCGATGCCGAGAAGTTTGCCGACGAGGACAAGAAGCGCCGTGCCGAGGCCGAAGCCAAGAACAACGCTGAAAGCCTGATCCACGCGACCGAACGCCAGCTTGAAGAGAATGGTGACAAGGTTGACGCAGACCTCAAGGCTGAAATCGAAGCGGCTATTGCCGAAGCCAAGACGGCTGTCGAAAGCGGCAATGTCGATGACATGACTGCCAAGACACAGGCGCTGACCGACAAGGCCATGAAGATGGGCCAGGCGATCTATGAGAAGGAGCAGGCTGCTGCTGCTTCGCCGGATGCGCAGGCTCCGAAAGCTGACGACGATGTGGTCGACGCCGAGTTTTCGGAAGTCGACGACACCAAGTGATGTTGCGATGAAACTGGCCCGCCGCTTGCGTGAATGCGCTGGCGGCGGGCCTTCGCGTTAGGGAAGCGCAATGTCGGCCGAAATCGATTTCTACGAACTGCTCGAAGTAGAGCGGACTGCGGACGAGAAAGTCCTCAAGTCTGCATACCGAAAACTCGCCATGAAGTTCCACCCGGACAAGAATCCGGGCTGTGCGGACAGTGAGGCGAAGTTCAAGCAGATCAACGAAGCCTATGCCTGCCTGTCAGACCCGCAGAAGCGCGCGGCCTATGATCGCTATGGCCATGCCGCTTTCCAGCAGGGTGGTGGCGGAAATCCGGGCGGCTTTGGCGGCGGCGGGGATTTTGGCGATATCGGCGATATCTTCGAGACGATTTTCGGCGGCGCATTCGGTGGCGGCGGTGGCCGTCAGCAGGCGCGGCGCGGGGCGGACCTGCGCTATGACATGGAAATCACGCTGGAAGATGCGTTCCACGGCAAAGACACCGAAATCGAGGTTGAAGTTTCGCAGAAGTGCGATCCTTGCGGCGGTTCGGGTGCAACGCCGGGTACATCTGCAAGGCGCTGCAATCTGTGCAAGGGCCACGGAAAGGTCCGCGCGCAGCAGGGCTTCTTCATGGTGGAGCGGGCCTGCCCGACCTGTCATGGGCGCGGCGAAGTCATTGAATCGCCGTGCAAGCATTGCCGTGGCGAAGGCCGTGTGGATGCCGAACAGCGGTTGCAGGTGAACATTCCGGCGGGTGTTGACAACGGCACGCGCATCCGGTTGTCAGGCAAGGGTGAGGCGGGTCCATTCGGCGCGCCCGCAGGTGACCTTTACCTGTTCCTGCACATCAAGCGGCACAACGTTTTCGAACGTGAAGGCACCACGCTGCTGACGCGTTGCCCGATCAGCTTCACCACGGCCTCGCTGGGTGGTGAGATCGAGATTCCGGGTATGGACGGAAACGTCCACATGATCGACATTCCGGCGGGTATCCAGTCGGGCAAGCAGTTGCGCAAGCGCGGTGCGGGTATGCCTGTGCTGCAAGGGCGCGGGATTGGCGATCTGGTGGTGGAAATCCACGTGGAGACGCCGACCAAGCTTTCGGCGCGGCAGAAGGAACTGCTGCGAGAGTTTCAGGCGACGGAGACGGGAGATGAATCTCCGCAGTCGAAGGGGTTCTTTGACCGGATCAAGGACGCGTGGACGGATTTGACGGAATAGCGCTGTCTCCGCATAGCGAGACCTCCGTGCGCCCCCGCGAAGGCGGGGGCCTCAGGCGCATGACGCAAGGGTGGTTGAAACCTCCTGAGGCCCCCGCCTTCGCGGGGGAGCAGGTTTTTGGTTAGCCGAACGCCGCAACAATTTCTGCCCTGATGCGGTCGATCAGGCCCGGTTCGGCCACCAACCGGCCTTGCTCTTCTTCCAATATCGCCAGAAACGCATCGCGTTTGAATTCTGCGATGACCTCTGCACCAAGTGGTTCCTCCACCGTCGAAGCGATGAGGTCTATCGTGCGTTCAGCGCCATGGAGGCGGCCCCACAAGTAGTCATTTTCACGGTAGGCGCGGCTGAAGAAAGCGCCGAAGTTGAAGAATTCCACCCCGCGCAGGCAGGCGAATGTGCCGCCTTTGCGGATTGAGGTGGCATCATCGGGCGAGATGCGATCGACCTTTACCGGGTCGAATTCGCCCATGCCTTCGCCCTGCAACAGTGGCAGCGTGGCGATATCGTAGAACGGGAAGCCGAGATAGGCGTGGAGGAAGCGGCGGCGCAGCGGCTTGTCCATGCTTTCCAGAGCCGCGACGAGCAGCCCGTCGACTTGCAGATCAAGCGTGATCAGATCACGTCGCGCGGCGATGGCATTCAACACCGCGCCGGGGTCGACCGTCGCAAGAGCTGCGGTTTCGGCAAAGCCGGGGCCGAGGCCTTCGGCGGTTTCGCGCCCCTGATAGAGCGCTTGCGCCCGGTAGACCGCATCGCGGGCCGCTTCGCGCGAGGCAGGCTCAATCGCTTCGCCAGCGTCCCAATCCCGCGTGAGGCGCCGGGAAAGAAGTTTCAGGCGGCGGATTCGGAATGCAAGATCGTGGGTTCGGAAAAACACCACGGCTTCGGGAGTTGCGCCGCCGCGCAGGGTAGAGAGACGGTCCAGACCATTGGTTGCGAGATGTTGCCACAGGGCGGTTTCCACGTCCGCCTCATTGGCAGCTTGTGGCGCGGCCTGATGGATCAGGCAGGCCAGATCAGCGACAATCCCGGAGAGCTTGGTCTGGGCATAGCCATGGAAAGCGAACCCGGCACGTTCGGCGGCGGATTGCTGAGCCTTGTTGCGCCAGGTGGTAAGACGGCGCTGGTTGGGCCAATCGAAGAACAGCGTGCGACCGAACAGGGATTCCACCGTGTCCTCGATTTCAGGCCGCAGGGCATCGACGATCACGCGAAGGCGCGCGCGTTGGCGGGACTGGCGTTCAAGCGCTTCGAGGTTATCGCGGATCGGCTGTTCGCGCGGGATTGAGGAGAGTGAGCCGAAGATGGCCGAGAAGAAGCCGACCGTGCGGCCCCCCTTGGGCGCAATGCGCATGTGATCCGGGCTGGGATCGATGTAGACAAAGCGGCGGTCCACTTCACGCCGGGCGGGGCGATCACGCAAGACGTCTATGGCCTGCGCGAAGGGACGGTTCACCAGCACTGCGCCATCGACCAGCGCGACGCTTTCTGTCGTGCCGCGCCGGGCGTGGGTGGGCATGATGCGTTCGATGAAGTGTTGGCGGGTGGGCCAAGTGTTGCCACGTTCGGCCACCAGCCTGTCTATCTCGTCCAGCACCAGCGGCGGGAATGCACCGGGGAAACTGGCGGTAGATCGGGCAGCGAGGACCAGTTCGGGGCAGGGGGCAAGATCACGGTCCGGCCCGCGCGTCATGGTGCGACGGAACCCGATGGACAGGCGATGTTCGCTTTCCACGACGACTTCGGGGCTGTTGAGGCGGAGTTCCTCAAGGTGGCCGTTAAAATCGGTGGCAGTGACCAGCAGATCTATCGGGTGACCTTCGGGCAGGAGCGGATCACCCATCGGGGTTTGGGCCATCGCATCCAGCGCGTCTGCGATCATGCGCGAAAAGCCGATGCCACTGAACGGCGGGGCGAACCAGCGCGCGCGGATCAGGCGGGAGACTTTGCGGCGCACTTCCGAGCGCGTTTCGGGTGCGACCGTGCTGCTGACGACATTGCCGGGGCGCTTCAGGACAAACCAGACTAGGGGCTGTGCCCAGAATTTGGCGAGCGCGCTCCACGGCTTGGCATCAGGATCGAGCAGCGCGTCAATGTCGGCGCGTTCGAGCCACATGGCGGTCAAGGGTTCGAGACTTTGCCCGGTGGCGATGGCTTGGGCGAGGAAAACGCCGTTGATGCCCCCCGCGCTCGCGCCCGATATTATGTCTGGCAGGAGGCGCAGTCGCAGATCGCGAGTTAGGGC
The DNA here is from genome assembly GCF_002256775.1 of Novosphingobium sp. 17-62-19. Classification (GTDB taxonomy): domain Bacteria; phylum Pseudomonadota; class Alphaproteobacteria; order Sphingomonadales; family Sphingomonadaceae; genus Novosphingobium. The sequence goes on from NZ_NCII01000065.1 coordinate 4,105, forward strand.
GATCTCTTCAAACAGGCGGAGATAGACCGCTTCAACGCCTTGGGGGTTTGGTCCTTCAGGGCAATGGAACGCGCGGCTGGCGCGGGTGGCGCGCCACAGCTCCTTGGTGACGCCATGCATGTATACGGCAAGGCTGATGCCACCGTAACAGACAAGGGCAATCCGCAGTTCTTTCTGCCGCATAGGTGCACAATGGCAGGGTTGGGTTCGGCTCGCCAGTGCCAACTTGCACGGGATCGATTGTAAGCAATGCCGACAGCGAAAATAGCCCATCGCTAAAAAGTATCTGAAATATAGCGATATTTTTTGATTTATCTGCCTGTGCTTGATTGTCAGGGTAACCGACGCTTTACCCTTTGCGGTGTAAGGCCTTGGGCGAAGGGGCCATTCCGCGCCCCGCTGGGGTGACGAGCGCCGATCTGATGATCCGCCTGTTCAAACATTATATCCCGCATTCGGTCCTGCTTCTGGGCCTGCTGGACTTTGTGCTGCTGATTTGTGCGGGCGAGATCAGCTGGCAGGTGCGTGCTCACCAGATCGGCATGGATCCGGGCGCTGTGTCGCTGCGGACTACTCCATTGCTGCTGTTTGCAAGCATGGTACTGATGGCGATGATAGCGGTCGGGGTCTATGGCTCTGACGCGCTGCGATCCATGCGCTATGCCACGGCGCGGCTTTTGGTGGCGGTGAGCCTCGGCATCATTGCGCTGTCGGTAGTCTATTTCCTGCTGCCGGGACGCACGCTGTGGCGATCCAACCTGCTCTACGCGATGTTCTTCGGAATGATCTTTCTGGTTGCGATCCGGCTGTTGCTCGGCGGATTGTTGGGGACCTCTGCGTTCCGTAGGCGTGTTTTGGTGCTGGGCGCAGGTGCGCGGGCCGAGCGGTTGCGCCAGCTGGGCGAACGGCCTGAAGCAGGCTTTGCTATCGTCGGCTACATCGGCATGAGCAGCGCGGCGCCCGTGGTGATCGAGGCAATCCATCGCGATGCCATCAACAACATGACGCGCTACGTCGAGAATCTTGGCGTTAGCGAAGTGGTGTTGGCGCTGGAGGAGAGGCGCAATGCGCTGCCGCTGAAAGACCTGCTGCGGATCAAGACCACCGGCGTCCACGTGAATGATTTTTCCACCTTCCTTGAGCGTGAGACGGGACGTGTGGACCTCGACACAGTCAACCCGAGCTGGTTGATCTTTTCGGACGGGTTCTCGTCGGGCCGGGCGCTTTCGAGCGCGGCCAAGCGGATCTTCGACATTGCGGCAAGCCTTCTGCTCCTGTCGCTGACCTTGCCAGTAATCGTGTTGTTCGCGTTGTTGGTGAAGATCGACAGCAAGGGACCGGCATTCTATCGCCAGCGCCGCGTCGGGCTCTATGGGCAGACGTTCAACGTTATAAAGCTGCGTTCGATGCGCATTGATGCCGAAGTGGCTGGCGCGCAGTTTGCGCAGGAGAACGACCCGCGCGTGACGCGTATCGGCCGTTTCATCCGCAAAGTGCGGATCGACGAACTGCCACAGACCTGGAGTGTACTGAAAGGCGAGATGAGCTTCGTCGGCCCGCGCCCGGAACGGCCGGAGTTCGTGGCCGAGCTGGAAGAACAACTGCCTTACTACGCCGAGCGTCACATGGTGAAACCGGGGATCACAGGCTGGGCGCAGATCAACTACCCCTATGGCGCATCGCTTGCCGATTCCCGGCACAAGCTGGAATACGACCTGTACTACGCCAAGAACTACACGCCATTTCTTGACCTGCTTATCCTTCTGCAGACGCTGCGCGTCGTGCTGTGGTCGGAAGGGGCGAGGTAGAGTCTGCTATGACGAGTCCCTTTACCTGGGCTGGCTTTGGGCAATGGGCATTCGCCGCCTCGGCGTTTGCCTTCCTGCTGCTCGTCGGCTGGCGTTGGGACAGGCGGCGGCGTGACAAGGAGGCCACTGGCCTTGCGGAAATCGTAGCCTTTGCGCTGACGGCGGTGTGGGCTTTGGTGGTGGCGGGGACCGGTGCGGACACGCCGATTTCGCAACTCTTCGAATCGTTCCGCAGCCTTGGCTGGCTCGCATTGGCTTTTGCCTTGTTCACCCGCGATGGCCGCCATGCGAGTGTGGCACCGATCCGGCCGATGATGGCAGCGCTGGTCTTTGTCGAGCTGCTGCAGCCGCTCCTGTTCCTGATGACCCTGCGCGAAGGGACCAATGCCGTTGCGCTGGGCATGATCTTCCACATTTCCGTGCTGTTCCGCCTGCTGGTGGCAACAGGCGCGCTGGTGCTGGTGCACAACCTCTATGCAGGTGCGATGGCGACCCAGCGCGCGGCGCTGCGGTGGACCTGCGCCGCGATGGCGATGATCTGGGGCTACGATCTCAACCTCTATACCATCGCCTATCTGGCGCGCTCCATGCCGCCAGAACTTGCTGCATTGCGCGGGCTGGCTCAGCTTGGCGCGATAGGGTTGCTGGTGATCGGTGCAGTGCGAGGGCGTTCAGCGCTGCGCTTTTCCCCTTCGCGCGCAGTGGCGTTCCAGTCGCTTTCGCTGCTGGTGATCGGGGCGTACATGCTGGTCATGGTTGGCGCGGCGCAATCGCTGGCGTGGCTGGGTGGCAATTCAAGCCAGCTGGCGCAACTGGGCTTCATTTTTGTCAGCAGCGTATTTGTCTTAGCGATTTTGCCATCGGGCCGGGTGCGCGGTTGGTTAAAGGTCATGCTGGCCAAGCATTTCTTCCAGCACCGCTATGATTATCGCGCCGAATGGCTGCGCTTTACGCGCACCATCGGACGCGCTGGAGCCCAAACTCCGCCGCTGCATGAGCGGGTGGTACAGGCGCTGGCCGACATTACCGACAGCGCGGCCGGGCTCCTGCTGGTTCCGGCGGAAAGCGGCGAGTTGGTGCTTGCCTCGCGTTGGCAGTGGCTGACAGCAGATGTCCCCGGCGAGGCGTTGTCAACTGATCACGTGCCGTTTTTTGAAAAGCACAACTTCATCGTCGATCTGGATGAAGTGCGGGCAGGAATCGACTTTCAGGGCGAGCGCGCAGTGGTGCCTGAATGGCTCTTCGAGGAGCATTCAGCCTGGGCGCTGGTTCCACTGCTGCACTTTGACAGGCTGGTCGGGCTGGTTGTGCTTGCTCGCCCGGCCGTGGCGCGCAAGCTGGATTGGGAAGATTTCGACCTGCTGCGCGTGGTGGGGATGCAGTTGGCCAGCTATCTGGCTGAACATGCCGGGCAGTCCGCGTTGCTGGAGGCGAGCCGCTTTGATGAATTCAATCGGCGCATGGCGTTTGTCATGCACGACATCAAGAACCTTGCCAGCCAGCTCAGCCTGTTATCGCGCAACGCCGAAAGACACGCCGAGAACCCTGCGTTCCGGGCAGATATGCTGATCACGCTGCGCAATTCGGCGGACAAGCTGAACGCCCTGTTGGCCCGTCTTTCACGCTATGGCGGGAGCGGTGGAGAACGGGTTGAGGATGTTGACGCGGGTGACGTGATGCGTGCGGTAGCAGCGCGCTACAACGCGCCGGGCCTGCTGCGGGTGCATGTTGTGCACGATGGTGCGTGCCATGTGCTCGCTAACCGCGAGACGCTGGAGCAGGTGCTGCTTCATCTGGTGCAGAACGCAATCGATGCCAGCCCCGAAGGTATGGCCGTGTTCTTGCAGTGCAATGTCGATGGCATCAATGGCTGCATTGAAGTGATCGATACAGGCACCGGGATGAGCGCCGAATTCATGCGTAACCGGCTGTTCAAGCCATTTGTTTCGACCAAGCCGGGGGGCTTTGGCATCGGCGCATTTGAGGCGCGTGAGATGGTGCGAACGATGCGAGGCAAGCTGGATGTTGAGAGCCGTGAGGGTCTTGGCAGCCGCTTTGCTGTGCGCCTGCCGCTGGCGGCCGCACAACCATTGATGGATTCCATACAGGGTGAACCAAAGCCTGCGGGCAGCACCCAAGGCAAGAAGGTAGCATGATGAGTGAGAGCAAGCCCGGACAGCGCCCGGTGCTGCTGATCGTCGAGGACGATCCCGGCCTTCAGGCACAGTTGAAGTGGTCCTACGAGGATTTCGACGTGTTCATCGCGGGCGACCGCGCGAGCGCACTGACCCTGCTGCGATCGGAGGAACCGTCGGTCGTGACGCTCGACCTCGGCCTGCCGCCAGACCCCGATGGTACGACAGAGGGCTTTGCCGTGCTGGACGAGATCATGAAGCTGCGCCCGCAGACAAAGGTTATCGTTGCCAGCGGCCACGGTGCCCGCGAATCTGCGCTGAAGGCCATCGAGAAGGGGGCTTACGACTTCTATCAGAAGCCGGTGGACATTGATGCCCTGGGTTTGATCGTGCGCCGCGCACTGCATCTTTCGCGGATCGAGAGTGAGAACCGTAACCTTGCGACGCGCGCAACGACCGACAACAAGGTGCTCGGTCGGATGATCACCGCGGCGCCCGAAATGATCAAGGTTGCCCGCACGATTGAGCGTGTGGCCAACACCAATGTTTCGGTCATGCTGCTGGGCGCAAGCGGGACCGGCAAGGAACTGTTGGCGAAAGGTCTGCACGATTCATCGGGCCGAGCGAACGGATCTTTCATTGCCATCAACTGCGCGGCTATCCCCGAAAATCTGCTGGAAAGCGAACTGTTCGGCCACGAGAAGGGGGCGTTCACCGGCGCGGTCAAGACGACCGAAGGCAAGATCGAACTGGCCAGCGGTGGCACGCTGTTCCTTGATGAAGTGGGCGATATTCCGCTGCAATTGCAGGTGAAACTGCTGCGCTTTTTGCAGGAACGGACCATTGAACGCATCGGTGGGCGCAAGTCCATCGAGGTCGATACCCGCATCGTCTGCGCCACACACCAAAACCTTGAGGCGATGATCGCTGATGGCCGGTTTCGCGAGGACTTGTTCTATCGCCTTGCCGAAATCGTCGTGCGCATTCCCAGTCTGGCTGAACGTCCGGGCGATGCCACACTGCTCGCCAAGACGTTCCTGATGCGTTTTGCCAAGGAAATGAATCCGCAAGTGAAGGGCCTTGCGCCCGATGCACTGGCGGCCATTGATGGCTGGAACTGGCCGGGCAATGTGCGAGAGCTTGAAAACCGGGTGAAGCGCGCGGTGATCATGGCCGATGGCAAGCTGGTGACTGCCGCCGACCTCGACCTGCCGGGCAGCGAGAGCGAGGACAGCGCGCCGCTCAACCTCAAGACGGCGCGCGAAGTGACTGACCGAAAAGTCATCCGCCATGCACTCGCGCGCAGCGAAGGCAATATCTCCAGCACGGCCCGCCTGCTGGGCATCAGCCGACCGACGCTCTATGATTTGCTCAAGCAGTACGATCTCCAGAATTAGAACCTTTGCCGCGATTTGCGCGCTTGCCGCATTGGTCGCAGGGCCGGTGCGTGGCGACGCGTCGCCTGATGCGCTGGCCAAAGCTCGCGCGGCTTTGGCCAAAGGTGACGGGATCGCGGCGCAAGTGCCTTTGCAGCAGGCACTGCGCCAAGGCGTGCAGGGTGATGTCGTGCGTGCTGCACTTGGTGAGGCGTTGTTGCTGGAAAGCGACCGTCGCAAAGCGCGAGAGGTGCTTTATGGCGGAGATTTCGCGCCTGAAAGCGCAGCGCGTGGCTGGCAGATGCGTGGCCGACTGGAACTGGCTGAAGGGCGGCTGATCGAAGCCGGGCAAGCGTTTGACCAATCGTACCGGATCAACGCTGAAAACGCCTCGCTGTGGACCGACATCGGTCGTTTGCGTTTCATTGGGGGTGAACATGCGCAAGCGATCGAAGCGGCAGAGCGTGCGATCAAGCTTGATCCAAAAGATCCGCGCGCGCTGGAACTGCGAGGACTGTTGATCCGCGAGCAATTTGGTCTGCAATCCGCGCTGCCCTGGTTTGAAACAGGGTTGCAGATTGCGCCAAACGACGTTGGCCTGCTCAGCGAATACGCAGCCACACTGGGTGAGCTGGGTCAATATCGTGCAATGCTGATCGTGTGTCGCAAACTGGCGAAAGTCGATCGAGGCAATGAACGTGCGCTCTATCTGCAAGCTGTGCTGGCAGCGCGGGCCGGGCAGACTACGCTGGCGCGTAAGATCCTGATGCAGACTGGCAAGGCTCTGCGCAATCTACCGGCAGCGATCATGCTCAATGGAATTCTTGAATACCGGTCTGGGAATGCAAACCTTGCGGTCGAGCATTTCGACCGGTTGGTGCGGATGCAACCGGACAATATGCAGGCTCGCATGATGCTGGTGCGTACGCTGCGTAGCCGGGGGTTGAATGCACAGGCGGTGCAGGCTGCGGGTATCTGGGCGAATCTGCAATCGGCCCCCCCTTATCTGCTGCAATTGACCGGGGAAGCCTATCTCGCTCAGGGCAACAAGAGGGAGGCGGCGACGCTGTTCGCGCGTGCCGATGACGATGGACAGAGGCCATCAGAATTCCTGTCGGCAGGCCAGCCGCTTGGGGTGCTCGCCATCAATTATGGCGATGGCCCCAATCTCGCGGGCAATGCGGTGCCGTACATTCGCGGGCTGATTGAGGCTGGTGAGGACCGGCAGGCGATTGCCGTTGCTGATCGCTTGAAGCTTGCCAATCCGGGAGCTGCCGAAGCATGGCTGCTGGCGGGGGATGCGCGGCTGATCGCGAACGATGCCATGGGCGCGTTGGACCAGTATGGCCGTGCCGCACTGATCAGATTCAACTTGCCTACCTTGCAGCGGATCGACCACGCGCTACGCTTGCTGGGGCGCGATGCAGAAGCCAATGCCGTGGCGGCGCGCTATCTTTATCAGAACCCCGGCAGCCCACAGGCGCTGAAGTTGCTGTCGAATGGGCGGGCTGCTGTGAATGACATTTCTGGCGCCGAGCGTATCGAGGTCGTGCTGATGGCGCGTGGTCTGCGAAATCGACAATCGCATAATCCGTCATGAACTCGGCGCTCGACAGCCTATGATCGTCGGACTACTCCCAATTCAATCAAGCGGTTAAATCGGGAGGGAATGATGGCAGGCACACTCGATGGACTGACCATTCTGGAATTCGCGGGGATCGGCCCGGGGCCTTTTGCCTGCATGATGCTGGCCGACCACGGTGCGCGCGTGATCCGCATTGATCGTCCATCCAAAGGCCAACGCGTCGGCGATGAAGGCCAGCGGGATATCCTTAACCGCAATCGTGAGCGTATCGAGCTTGACCTGAAGGACCCCGCGTCCATCGCGCGGATCCGCGAAATGGTGAAAGAGGCCGATGCCATCATCGAAGGCTATCGCCCCGGTGTGATGGAGCGGCTGGGCTTGGGGCCGGACGTGTTGCTGGCTGACAATCCGAAGCTCGTGTTCGGGCGCATGACGGGCTGGGGGCAGGACGGACCGATGGCCCCGCTGGCCGGACATGACATCAACTATATCGCACTTGCGGGCGCGCTGCACTCCTTCGGGTCGGCAGGGGGAAAGCCGCAGTTCCCGGTAAACCTCGTCGGCGATTTTGGTGGCGGCGGGATGCTGATGGCGTTCGGTGTGATGGCGGCGGTGTTTTCCGCGCAGCGGACGGGCAAGGGGCAAGTGGTCGATTGCGCGATGGTCGATGGCGCGGCGATCCTGTCAGCTATGACCTACACGTTTCTTGGCAATGGCCGCTGGCAGGACGAGCGTGGCGTCAACCTGCTTGATGGCGGCGCGCATTTCTATGACACCTACGAAACTGCGGACGGAAAGTACGTTTCTATCGGCTCCATCGAGCCGCAGTTCTATGCGCTGCTGCTGGAAAAGACCGGGCTGGCCGATGATCCTGACTTCGCAGCGCAGATGGATCCGCGCAACTGGCCCAAGCTGAAAGAGCGGCTGACCGCGCTGTTCCTGAAAAAGACCCGCAGCGAATGGTGCGCGATAATGGATGGCACGGACATCTGCTTTGCTCCGGTGCTGAGTCTGCGCGAGGCTCCCAACCATCCACACAACGCAGCACGCGGCACTTTTGTCGAGGATCAGGGCATGGTCATGCCCGCACCCGCGCCGCGCTTCCTTGGCACGCCAGCGCCCAAGCCATCCTTGGCCGGGCGCTAGCCCTCAGTCCGCGCGCACGGCGGCTTCAATCTCTGCATCGGGATGAAGATCGGGATGAAGCCGCTTGTGGCGGACCGACCACCACAGAGAAATGCCGATCAGCGCCGCACCGATCAGGCCAGTGATGGTCTCTGGAATGTGGAACTTGGCCGAAAGCAGCATGATAGCGCCCAGCGCAATGATCGCCCAGAACGCGCCATGTTCAAGGAAGCGGTATTCGGAAAGCGTGCCTTTCTTGACCAGCATGATGGTCATCGAGCGCACGAACATCGCGCCGATCGACAGGCCCAGCGCAATGACGACCATATTGTTCGAAAGCGCGAAGGCCCCGATCACACCGTCAAAGCTGAACGAGGCGTCCAGCACGTTGAGGTAGAGGAAACCGCCAAGACCTGAACGGACCACAAGCCCCGCTGCCTTCTGCGCTTCGTCCCGCATCTCAAGAATCGTGCCGAGCGCTTCGACCGCGATGAAGGTGACAAGGCCAAGCACACCTGAAACCATGAAGGTCAGCGCGTCAGCATCGGAAAGCAGCAGCGAGATGCCATAGATTGCCAGCAGCAGCAGCGCGATTTCCGCCGCCTTCACGTTGGAGACCAGTGCCAGCTTCTCTTCCACCCACTTGATCCAGTGAACTTCCTTCTCGCCATCGAAGAAGAACGACAGGCCGACCATCGCCAGGAATGCGCCGCCAAAGCCTGCGATACCCACATGGGCGCTGCTGACGATTTCTTCATAGCGCTTGGGATCGTTGAGCGAGAGGTTCAGCGCCTCAACCGGACCAAGCCCCGCAGCGACCGCCACAATGGCCAGCGGGAACACGATACGCATTCCGAACACCGCGATGATCATGCCCCAGGTGAGAAACCGCTTCTGCCATATCTCGTCCATCTCTTCGAGCACCGCAGCGTTGACCACGGCGTTGTCGAACGACAGCGAAATTTCAAGGATCGACAGCACGAACACGATCCACAGCAACGAAAGCGTGCCGCCGGTCGTGCCGGTTTGCATCCAGCCATAGGCTACGGCGAGCGCGAGGCACACCAGCGTGAAGAGAATCGATCCCTTGTAAAAGCGCAGCAAGCTGAATTCCCCTGATTGACGCCTTGGCGCTTACTTCGGCTGGTAGGTCTGTTCAATGCCGGGGAAGCTGCGTGTCCGCACTTCTTCTGCATAACGTGCCGCAGCACCCGAAATGGTGTCGGCGATGTTCTCGTAAATCTTCACGAAGCGTGGCACCCGTTCGAACATACCGAGCATGTCCTCGGTCACCAGCACTTGCCCGTCGCACTGCGCAGACGCACCGATTCCGATGGTGGGGCAGGGGACGGCCTGCGTGATGGCAATGGCGATGGGTTCGACCACGCCCTCAATCACGATGGCGAACGCGCCAGCGTCCGACAGGGCCCTGGCGTCACCGACGATCTTCGCCGCTTCGGCCTCGCTTCGGCCTCGCGCGTTGTAGCCGCCCAGCACGTTCACAGCCTGAGGCGTAAGGCCAACGTGGCCCATCACCGGAATGCCGCGTGCGGTAAGGAAGGCGACCGTTTCGGCCATGGCCTCGCCGCCCTCAAGCTTTACCGCAGCACAGCCGGTTTCTTTGAGCAAGCGCGAGGCGCTTTCGAAAGCCAGCACGGGCGATGCCTCATACGAACCGAACGGCATGTCGACTACGACTGCCGCATGGTATGAGCCGCGCACGACTGCAGCTCCGTGGGCGACCATCATGTCGAGCGTGACCGGCACCGACGATGGCAGGCCATAAATCACCTGCCCCAGCGAATCCCCCACCAACAGCAGATCGCAATGGGCATCAAGCAATTGGGCCTGCCGCGCCGTATAGGCGGTGAGCATCACCACGGGTTGTGCGGTCACGCCATCCTTCTTGCGCTGGCGGATCGCGGGGACCGTCAGCCGCTTCATCGGTGCAGGCGTGGGATTGGCGCGGCTGGTGGCCGTGTCGAGCTGGAAGGTGGTGGACATGGGCGTGCATCCTTTCCGTCAACGCCTTGGCGGGTAGTTGCTTCTAGTGGCTTGTTGCAAACCCGCAAGAGTCCTGCGCCTTTGATGGAAGTCTGGGGAAAAATGGCTTGCGTGAAAGGCCGTTCGCGCTAGCTTCGCCGCCATTAGCTGGTTTCCGGCGCAACCGTTTCGGGTTTTGCGCTGGACCAAGGCGGGAGAAATTCATGTTCGGTCGCGTCAAGCCGCTCGACGCCATTCTTGCTACTGCAGAAAAGAAATCGCTGCACCGGTCGCTCGGTGCGTTCCAGTTGACCATGCTTGGGGTCGGTGCCGTGATCGGCACCGGCATCTTCGTGCTGACTGCCGAAGCTGCGCAAAAGGCCGGGCCAGGTATGATGATCAGCTTCATCATCGCCGGCTTCGTCTGCGCCGTAGCCGCGCTGTGTTACGCCGAAATGGCGTCGATGGTGCCCGTTTCAGGCTCTGCCTACACCTACAGCTACGCCGTGATGGGCGAACTGATAGCTTGGATGGTCGGATGGGCGCTGATCCTCGAATATGCCGTGGCGGCAGGGGCGGTCAGCGTTGGCTGGTCCGGCTATGTCGTTGGCTTGATAGAAAATGCGTTCAGTATCGATATTCCCGATCTGCTGGTACGCGGTCCTTATGATGGTGGCTTGGTCAACTTGCCAGCCATGTTGATTGCAGGGCTGGTCACCTGGTTGCTGGTCATCGGCACCAAGGAAAGCGCCTCGGTCAACGCGGTGCTGGTTGCGATCAAGGTTGCGGCGCTTACACTGTTCTGCGTCTTGGCGCTGCCGGTAATGAAGATGGAGAACTTCGAACCGTTCGCCCCGCTCGGCTTTGGCGGGATTGGTGCGGCAGCGGCCTCGATCTTCTTTGCTTACGTCGGCTTCGATGCGGTCTCGACCGCAGCAGAGGAAACCAAGAATCCCCAACGCAATATGCCGATCGGCCTGATCGGCAGCCTTGCCATCTGTACCGTGTTCTATCTGCTTGTTGCTGCAGGCGTGATCGGTTCGGTAGGGGCCCAGCCAGTGCTTGATGCCGCCGGCCTCAGCATGGAACCGGGCAGCGTCGAATTGGCCCGACAGTGCGCTGCAATGGGCGATCAGGCGGTTGTCTGTTCGAAGGAGGCGCTGGCTTGGACGCTGCGTGAAATCGGCTGGCCGCAGATCGGCAACCTGATCGGCCTTGCCGCCGGGTTGGCTCTGCCGTCTGTCATCCTGATGATGATGTTCGGCCAGACCCGCATCTTCTTTGTGATGAGCCGTGACGGCTTGCTCCCAGCCTCGTTCTCGAAGATTCACCCCCGTTACAATACGCCGCACGTGATCACGATCATTACGGGCATTTTTGTGGCGCTGTTCGCGGCGTTTTTCCCGGTCGGCCTGCTCGCCAACATCTCGAACTCGGGCACGCTGTTCGCCTTTGCCGCTGTGTCGGTTGCGGTTTTGGTGATCCGCCGTCGGGAACCGAATCGCCATCGCCCGTTCCGCACCCCGGCGATCTATGTCACTGCGCCGCTGGCGTTCCTGGGCTGTGGCTATCTCTTCTACAAGCTCGATGAGAAGAGTCAGATGTTGTTCGTGGTCTGGGCCGTGATCGGGCTGATCGTGTACTACGCCTACAGCCGCAGCCGCAGTCATGTCGGCCGTGGTTTGGTAGAAGTCCACGAAAGCGATGCTGATGCACCGCCGCAGCCGGTCCCGCCGATCGACTGATCTGCCATTCACACAAACGGAAAGGGCCACCCCGCAAGGAGTGGCCCTTTTTACTATCTTCGCGTTGAACGGAGGAGGGCGTATTGCCGTTAGAGATTTGTCTCGGCAAACCCACCCTTGACGTCATTCGTTACGTCCAATCCTAGCGCCATCTTGGCCATGCCGATCACGCCCATTTCGCCTGCCCAGATTGAAGCATCGCCAAGGTTCATCCGCATGAACAGAAGGTTAGGCGAATCCGGGCCACCGGGAAACCACGCTTCAACAAAGTTGTTCCATTGCTTTTCAAGCACTGCGCGGTCGGTTTCTTCCACCAGCACGCCGTGGAAACGAGCAAACACATCGTGCCCTTTCGACGAGAACGTGGCCGTTGCTCCGCCCATTTTCGCAAAGCGGTTGTCCCGGCTTGTGAAAAACCAGATCGCACTATTGGCGCCCTTGTCGAGTTGCGCGGTCATTGGCGCGGCAGAATCTGGATCATCGTCAAGCTGAAGCATGACGTAGGGCGACGATGACATCGCCTTCCAGAATTTTTCGCGCAGTTCTTCTGGGTTGCCTTGATCATACTTCATTGGAAAAAGCCTTTCGTATCGTGACGTTGTCCGATGAACGGGGGGCGGCCAGGCTTGTTCCCCGCAAGCCTTGAAGACAGCGCTTGCGGCACCGGGTGAGTAGCAACGGGCTGCTCTCACGTTCAGGCTGGCAATATCAGCAAAAAGAACATACAAAGAACATATGTCGCAACTTACTGTTCTTGAACGCCTTGAGATCCTTGCCGATGCAGCAAAATATGATGCCTCATGCGCATCGTCGGGCACGGCCAAGCGCAACAGCAAAGGCGGTAAAGGCATTGGCTCGACGGAAGGCATGGGCATTTGCCACGCTTATGCGCCGGATGGCCGCTGCATCTCGCTGCTCAAGATCCTGCTGACCAACCATTGCGTGTTCGATTGCCACTATTGCATAAACCGCAAAAGCTCGAACACCCGCCGGGCGCGTTTCACGCCGCAGGAGGTGGTGGACCTGACGCTGTCGTTCTACCGCCGCAATTACATTGAGGGGTTGTTCCTGTCCTCAGGCATCATCAAAAGCTCCAGTCACACGATGGAGCAGATGATAGAAGTCGCGCGTATCCTGCGCGAAGAGCACGATTTTCGCGGCTACATCCACCTCAAGACTATTCCTGAGGCCGATCCCGGATTGGTCGCACAGGCGGGCCTCTATGCGGACCGGGTTTCGATCAATGTCGAATTGCCTACGGTCGCAGGTCTGACCCGCCTTGCGCCAGACAAGTCCGCGCCGCAGATCGAAGGCGCGATGGGTTCGGTAAAAGACGCTATCGTCGAGGCCAAGGACGCGCGGAAGCGGTTCCGCCATGCCCCGAAATTTGCGCCTGCAGGCCAATCCACCCAAATGATCGTGGGCGCAGACGCTGCAACCGATGCCGATATCGTCGGGCGTGCCAGCACGCTGTATGATCGCTTCCGTCTGCGCAGGGTCTATTACTCCGCCTTCAGTCCGATCCCCGATGCCAGCGCCGTTCTGCCGCTGAAGCGTCCGCCTTTGTTGCGCGAACACCGGCTCTATCAATCCGATTGGCTGATGCGCTTTTATGGCTATGCGCCGCACGAAGTGCAGCAGGCGGCAGGAAGTGACGGGATGCTTCCGCTCGATATCGATCCAAAGCTCGCATGGGCACTGCGCTTTCGTGGCGATTTCCCCGTTGATGTGAACTGTGCCCCGCGCGAGAAATTGCTGCGTGTGCCGGGGTTGGGGGTAAAAGCGGTCAACGCCCTTGTTGCTGCCCGTCGCCAGCGCCGCCTACGCCTTGCAGATGTGGGCAAACTTACCGTCTCCATCGCCAAGATGCGCCCCTTTATTGTCACCGAGGACTGGCGGCCGGTGTTGCTGACCGACCGTGCCGACCTGCGTAGCCTGGTTGCGCCTGTGGCGCGGGTCAAACAGTTGGAACTCTTTGCATGAAGCCGTTCCGCGACGTGCGTCATGTGGATTCGTTTCGCATAACGCTGTCTGCGCCTGATGATTTCGACGGCTGGCGCGATTCTGCACGTCGGATGATCTGCGCGGATATTCCGCCGGACCGGGTGACATGGGAATCGCCTGTCGACCAAACTGCAGACCTTTTCGCCCAACGCAGCAGCAGCCTGCCATCTCCCCCCGCAGGTGCTCCGCAGCCTCGTGTGTCTCGCGGCTTCCTGCAACTTGCCCAAAGCGTGATCCTTCATACTGACAAAACACGTTTCTCCCTGCTCTACAGCACACTTTGGCGGCTCCAGTCCCGCCCACGGTTGATGGACGACAAGGCTGATTCCGACGTGCGCCAGATGGAGAATCTTGCCCGACAGGTGCGGCGCGACATCCACAAGATGCGCGCCTTCGTGCGCTTCCGCGCTGTGGAGAGTGAGGGCGATGAACATTATGTCGCGTGGTTCGATGCGCGGCGACAACTACGATGGCCGGTTGAGCGGCGACTATGATGGCCGGTAGGATCGGTTGTCTGGTCTGATCGTAGGGAGGGGCGCAGCCCCGACC
>NZ_NCII01000149.1:0-3084 GCF_002256775.1 Novosphingobium sp. 17-62-19
GATGCATCGTTGAGGTCGATCAGAGGAGCGTCGCCGCTGTCGGTCTTGTCGTTCGAAGCCATTTAACCCCGGTACCACCATATGAGAGCCGGGCCTTGGCAGACCCGGGTTGCGCTTGTTGTATAATTATAACGCAGCACGAGCGCGGTTCATTTGCTCCAAACGAGCAAACAAATCCACCCTTCGTTTGCGCAAACGTTGCTGTTCGGCAAAAGTTTCGTCGGAAAACTCCGTTTCGTGGCGCTTTGTCGCGTGTTCAAGCGCCTCTTCCACGGCCGGAAGTTCGACCAGAAGGGCAACTGCTTCAGCAAGTTCGTCGCCCGCCGAATCACCACTGCTGGCCAGAAAGCCGAATCGCATCCCGGCGTAGTCCTGCGCCGACGGGAGCCGAAGCCCACGTTCCAGCAATATGGTGCGCAAAGCCTCGCTTTCAAGCGCTTGCATGGTGTCAGTTTGGATGAGGAGGGCATCAATCAAGGCACAAAAGTCAGCGTCCTCTGGATGCAGACGTGCCAGTGCATCGGCATGGTGGGCGATAAACTGTGGTTGCAGGATGAGGCCGGATAGCACGGCAGCAAGCAAGCTGGTGCTTGGCCCGGTACCGATCCGCAGCATCCGGGCCTTGTCCTGCGCGCCGAGCGGGGGTGGGGCAGGCTTCCACGGTTGACCTTTTCCGCGCGGACCTGAGCCGCCCTGGCGGGGTTGGAACGGCGGTCGTTCCTTGCGGGCGAAGGCGAGTTCGCCGAAGCGTTCGGTCAGTTCGCGGCGGTAGAGCGACTTGATATCGGGATGTTCGATAGTCTCGCAATGGGCGAGCAGGCGTGCCTTCAACCCGGCCTTGTCCTCCGGCGTGGTAAGCGGCAGCGAATCGCGCTCCACCTGCCACAGCACATCGACCAGGCTGCGTGCTTCGTCGAGCAGGGCTTCCATCGCGGCGGGGCCTTGAGCCTTCACCACATCGTCCGGGTCCATGCCCGCAGGCAGTGTGGCGATGCGCAGCGAATGGCCGGCACGCAGCAGGGGCAGGGCGCGGGTGATGGCCCGCATTGCGGCGCGTTGGCCTGCAGCATCACCATCAAAGCACAGGGTTGGCGTTTCAACGAGTCGCCACAGCCGTTCGATCTGGTGTTCGGTGAGGGCTGTGCCGAGCGGGGCGACCGCCTCGCCAATGCCTGCTGCGGCCAGCGCGACAACGTCCATATAGCCTTCGACCACCACCACACGCCCGTTCTGGCGCGAGGCGGGACCGGCGCGGTGAAGGTTGTACACGGTGCGGCCCTTGTCGAAGAGCGGCGTGTCGGGCGAGTTCAGGTATTTCGGCGCATCGGTCTTTTCGGCGCTGAGGATGCGGCCACCGAAGGCTATCACCCGCCCGCGCGGGTCGAGGATGGGAAGCATCAGGCGACCCCGGAAGCGGTCGTAGGGTTCCTTACCCTCGACCAAGATCCGCAGGCCCGCTTCGATCAGCATGTCGTCGGGGAAGGCGGACAGCGCCTCTTTCAGCGCGGTGCGGCTGTCGGGCGCGAAGCCGAAGCCGAAATCGCGCACCACGGCTGCCGGGAAGCCGCGCGAGGTGAGATAGCGGCGGGCCTGTTCGCCGCGTTCTTCGGCCAGCGAGCGAACGAAGAAGTCCTGCGCTGCCGCCATGACGTCATGCAACGACTTCTGCTGCTCGGCTTTGGCTGCGGCGCGCGGATCGGGGGCAGGGACTTCCATCCCGGCTTCCACCGCCAGTTCCTTCACCGCGTCCATGAACGGCAGGCCCTGATGGTCGGTCATCCAGCGGATGGCATCGCCGTGCGCACCACAGCCGAAGCAGTGGTAGAAGCCCTTTTCGTCGTTGATCGTGAAACTGGGCGTCTTCTCGTTATGGAACGGGCAGCACGCCTTGAACTCCCGCCCCGCCTTGGTCACGCGAACGCTGCGCCCGATCAGCCCCGATAGGGAGACGCGGGTGCGCAGTTCGTCGAGCCATTGGGGGGTCAGGGACATGAGGGGTTCATGCGCGCATTAGTTCTGGCAGCCATTCGACCGATATCTCGTCCTGACGCTGGCGGACCTCTGCGATGTCATAAGCCGATTGCATACGCATCAGCGTATCAGCGTTCAGCCCGAACACTTTTTCAAAGCGAATCGCCATTTCGGCAGATAAATCCGCATTGCCGTTGAGTAAATTGCTGAGCGCTGGCCGCGAGACGTGCAGCACTTCTGCTGCACGTTTCACCGTAAGGTTGTGCGGATCGAGCACCTGACGGCGCAGCCAACCACCGGGGTGTACAGCCATCGATGCATGAAGCTTGATTGCCATCAGTGGTAATCCTCCAAATCCAGATCACCGACCGCATGGTCTTCAATCCGGGTGAATGTCAGCCGCCAGTTGCGCGTCACCGTCATTGCCCAAGTGCCGGCGCGATCGCCAGTTAACGGATGGAGGCCAAAATTTGGCGGCAAAGCCAACGCTTCAAACGAAGTGGCGGCATCGATGTAGGCCAGCATGTCCCGCAACCGGTCCGGCTCAATCAGTCCTTTTGCCTTGCCTTCGGTAGCAAAGCGGCGGAGTGCCTTATGCCGGATTGATGCGATCTCCATTCGTGGAACTTATGCCGAATGTCATTCGACGTCAAGCGTAGCGTTACACATTACGACAGCGCCGCCTTCACCAACCCGCTTGCCTTGCTCATGTCCAACTGCGTGCCATGCTTCGCCTTAAGCGCTGCCACAACTTTGCCCATGTCCTTCATGCCCGCAGCGCCGGTTTCTGCGATCAGCGCCACGATGGCGGCTTTCACATCGTCTTCACCCATCTGCTGCGGCAGGAATTCCTCGATCACCGCCAGTTCGGCTTTTTCCACTTCGGCCAATTCCTGCCGTCCGCCCTGTTCGAACATCGTGATCGATTCGCGACGCTGCTTGGCCATTTTCTGCAGCACGTCGGTTACCAGCACATCATCGTCCGGCACAGCAGAGGCGGTGCGCAGTTCGATATCCTTGTCCTTCAGCTTGGCAAGGATCAGGCGGACGGCGGCGAGGCGGGGCTTGTCGCCCGATTTCATGGCAGAAATCTGCGCGGCCTTGATGGTGTCG
>NZ_NCII01000149.1:3114-5478 GCF_002256775.1 Novosphingobium sp. 17-62-19
GACTCAGGTCTAACCGCCGCCCCTTAGCAACATCGCCAGAACCACTGCCAACGGAGCGCCCCCAATCATGGCCGACCCCGCACTTTCGCACGCGCCTCAACCAGATGGTGCGACGGGAGTCCTCGTTCTTGCGGATGGTTCTGTGGCATGGGGACGTGGCTTCGGCGCAACCGGCGCTGCGGTAGGCGAAGTATGCTTCAACACCGCGATGACTGGCTATCAGGAAGTGATGACCGACCCGTCCTATGCGGGGCAAGTGGTGACCTTCACGTTCCCGCACATCGGCAATGTCGGCACCAACGATGAAGACATGGAAAGCCATGACGTGCCGGGTGCCGTGGGCTGCGTAGTGCGTGAGGATGTGACCGCGCCTGCCAACTTCCGCTCTGCCGGGGCGTTTCAGAAGTGGATGGAAAAGCATGGCAAGATCGGCATTTCGGGCCTTGATACCCGCGCGCTGACCCGCCGCATCCGCATGAGCGGCGCGCCCAACGCGGTGATCGCGCACGATCCCAATGGCGCGTTCGATATTCCGGCGCTGGTCGCGCGGGCGCGCGAGTGGCCGGGGCTGGAAGGCATGGACCTTGCCCGCGTGGTCACGCGCGAGAGCCAAGAGGCGTGGGAAGGCTCGGTCTGGCATCTGGGCAAGGGCTTTGGCCGTTCGCCGCACGACACGCGCAAGCATGTCGTCGCCATCGATTATGGTGCGAAGGACAATATCTTCCGCAATCTGGTGAAAGCGGGCGCGAGCGTGACGGTGGTTCCGGCGCAGACTTCGCTGGAAACGATCCTCGAACTCAAGCCCGATGGCGTGTTTCTGTCGAACGGTCCGGGCGATCCGGCGGCGACGGGGGCCTATGCCGTGCCGGTGATCCAGAAGCTGCTGGAGATGGACCTGCCGGTGTTCGGCATCTGCCTCGGCCACCAGATGCTGGGCCTTGCTGCAGGCGCACGCACCACAAAGATGCACCAGGGCCATCGCGGCGCGAACCACCCGGTCAAGCGGATGGAAGACGGTGTGGTCGAGATCACCTCGATGAACCACGGCTTCGCGGTGGACAACGCACCGGGCGCGCTGGGCGAGAACGTGATCGAAACGCATGTGTCGCTGTTCGACGGATCGAACTGCGGGATCGCGGTGAAGGGCAAGCGGGCGTTCGGGGTGCAGTATCACCCAGAAGCTTCGCCGGGACCGCAGGATAGTTTCTACCTGTTCGAGAAGTTTGTGGGGATGTTGGGGTGATAGAGGATGAGTTTCAGCCAGATAGGTTGACCCTTGCCTTGTTGGGAGAACTGTTGGTTCAGTCTGAATCCTTCCCCTTCCAGCCATTCATGCGGTTAGATGAACTTTATTTGGCATTGAACGCGATTGGTGACCAATTTGACCGGCTCATCCTAGATGATGTGGTCGAAGAACTTTCCGATCTTGGCCTTGTTCGCACGGTGTCGGACATGCCGCGTGCAAACGACAGGCTTGGTCATAGGGCGATTGACGTTGCTCTGACGCCAGCGGGAATCTTCTATTGTATTTCTCGAAGTGCAATGTTCACCGATCAAATTTATGGCCCAACATGGGATTTATCAGATCGGTATTCCGATCTGACATTCGCCATTGCACAGCGCTTTGGAGTCGCTTCGGATGAAGCAGTACCGGCTAGTGATAGAATTGTCTTGGCCAGCGATAATCAGCCGGATTTTGACCAGCTGAACAATAAGTTGGATGCAATAATTTCTGCCGTTTCCGCAGATAATGAAGTTGCAGCTAGCAACCTCTTTGGTCGTGATGAGGGGTTACGAAAACTAAAGGAACTCAAATCCGCTCTATTAAGCCCCGAGGTGAGAGTGAGCGCGGTGATGTACCTTGGTTATAAAGCACTTTTCTGGGTTGTCGAAGCATTCGCAGATAAGCCAGTAGGCGCACTTGCTGAGCAAGCTTGGCTATCTCTTAAATCTCTTCTCGGTGTATAAAAACATGCCCAAACGCACTGACATCTCCTCGATCCTGATCATCGGCGCCGGGCCGATCATCATTGGCCAGGCTTGCGAGTTCGATTATTCGGGCACGCAGGCGGTGAAGGCTCTCAAGGAAGAGGGCTATCGCATCATCCTGGTCAATTCGAACCCCGCGACGATCATGACCGATCCCGACATGGCGCACGCGACTTATGTCGAGCCGATCACGCCGGAAATCGTCGCCAAGATCATCGAGAAGGAGCGGCCCGATGCGCTGCTGCCGACGATGGGCGGGCAGACCGCGCTGAACACCGCGCTGGCGCTGTTCAACGATGGCACGCTGGAAAAGTACGGCGTGCAGATGATCGGTGCCGATGCCGATGCGATCGACAAGGCCGAGGACCGCCAGCG
>NZ_NCII01000066.1 GCF_002256775.1 Novosphingobium sp. 17-62-19
TGCGCTGCTGTGCCATAAGGGCGGCGGGTTATGACCACCGCCGCACCGCTCGTCTTCGCCCTGCCCAAGGGCCGCATTCTCGAAGAGGCTCTGCCCCTGCTCGAGAAAGCCGGTATCGTGCCAGAGGCCGATTTCTTCAACAAGGCCTCGCGCGCCCTCTCCTTCGCCACCAACCGGCCCGATGTAAAGATCATCCGCGTCCGCGCGTTCGATGTGGCAACCTTCGTGGCCCACGGCGCAGCCCACGCAGGCGTCGTCGGCTCGGATGTGATCGACGAATTCGACTACGCAGACCTTTACGCACCTGTAGACCTCAACATCGGCCACTGCCGCCTGTCGGTGGCAGAACCGGTCGCCATGGTCGAATCCGGCGCCAATGCGCGCGAAAGCCACGCCCGCGTCGCCACCAAATATCCCAACCTCACCCGCCGCCACTTCGAAAAGCTGGGCGTACAGGCAGAGGTGGTGAAGCTGAACGGCGCGATGGAGCTTGCCCCCTCGCTCGGCCTTGCCAGCCGCATCGTCGATCTCGTCTCCACCGGCCGCACGCTCAAGGAAAACGGTCTGGTCGAAACCAGCCAGATCCTGCCCGTCTCGGCCCGCCTGATCGTCAACCGCGCCGCCTTGAAGACTGACAGCGCCCGCCTCGGCGCGCTGGTCGATGCCTTCCGCGCGCTTGTTGCGGAAAAGGAAGCCGCCTGATGCTTCGCCTCAAGTCCAGCGATCCCGATTTCGCGCGCGCTTTTGCCCGTCTGGTAAAGGACCGGCGCGAGAGTGACGAAGGTGTCGCTCGCGATGTCCAGACCATCATCGAAGACGTGCGCCTGCGCGGCGATGAAGCCTTGGCCGAATATACCGCCAAGTTCGATGGCCACAGCCCCGCCGAAGACGCATGGCGCATCAGCCCCGAAGACTGCCGCGAAGCCTTCGATGCGCTGAAACCCGATCTGCGCGCCGCGCTCGAACTCGCCGCACAGCGCATCCGCGCCTATCACGCCGCGCAATTGCCCGAAGACCGCGACTACACCGACGAAACCGGAATGCGCCTCGGCGCACGCTGGACCGCGGTGGACGGCGCAGGCCTCTATGTTCCCGGCGGCCGCGCGTCTTACCCCTCCTCGCTGCTGATGAACGCCATCCCCGCCAAGGTCGCGGGCGTGGAACGCCTCGTCGTCGTCACCCCCACCCCCAAGGGTGAAGCCAACCCGCTCGTCCTTGCCGCCGCGCATCTTGCAGGCGCGGATGAAGTGTGGCGCGTGGGCGGCGCACAGGCCGTGGCCGCGCTCGCCTATGGCACGCAGCGCATCAAGCCGGTCGATGTTATCACCGGCCCCGGCAACGCATGGGTCGCCGAAGCCAAGCGCCAGCTTTTCGGCGTGGTCGGTATCGATATGGTCGCCGGGCCTTCCGAAATCCTCGTGATTGCCGATGCCAGGAACGATCCGCAGTGGATCGCCGCAGACCTGCTTAGCCAGGCCGAGCATGATCCCGTCGCGCAATCCATCCTCATCACCGATGATGCCGCCTTTGCCGATCAGGTGGCAGACATGATCGGCGTCGAAATCGCGATGCTCCCAACCGCGCGCGTTGCCAAGGCCAGCTGGGACAACCACGGCGTCATCATCGTCGTCGATTCGCTCGACGAGGCTCCCGCGCTCGCCAATGCGCTGGCTGCTGAACACGTGGAAATCGCCACCGACGATCCGCAAAGCCTGTTTGACCGCATCCGCCACGCCGGTTCGGTCTTCCTTGGCCGCATGACCCCCGAAGCCGTCGGCGATTACGTAGCCGGGCCAAACCACGTCCTGCCCACCGGGCGCCGCGCGCGCTTTTCCTCGGGCCTTTCCGTTCTGGATTTCATGAAACGCACCAGCTTTATCGCGGCCTCTGACGCGGCGCTTGCCGCCGTTGGCCCCGCCGCCATCGCCCTTGCCGAGGCCGAGGGCCTTGCCGCCCACGCCCGCTCCATCGAATTGAGGCTCGGGCTATGACCCAGATTTCAGGAAAAGCCCGCGGCGCATCGCGCCTCGCCGCCGTGCAGGCGCTCTATCAGATCGACATGGAGCAGACCCAACTTCACCTGCTGCTCGATGAATTCCACCAGCACCGTCTGGGGGCAGAGATCGAGGACGTAGAATACCTCAAGGCCGACGTTCCCTTCTTCGACGATCTGGTGAAGGGCGTCGATGCCCGCCGCAACGAGATCGACCTGATGCTCTCGGCCAAACTGGCCAAGGGCTGGTCGCTCGCCCGGCTGGACAAGACCATGCTGCAGATCCTGCGCGCTGGCAGCTACGAACTGATGGCCCGCAAGGACGTCCCCATCGCCACCGTCATCACCGAATACGTCGATGTCGCCCACGCCTTCTTCGAAGAGCGCGAGGCCAAGTTCGTCAACGGCGTGCTGGATGCTGTGGCCAAGGACGTGCGGTAATCACCCATAAATCCTCCCTGTTTTCGCGAAGCGCAAACGGGGAGGTGGCATTCGCACCAGCGAATGACGGAGGGGTTCTTTCTCTTACCCCTCCACCACCAGCTCCGCTGGCGGTCCCCCTCCCCGATTGTCCTAACGGAAAATCAGGGAGGATTATGGAACCCTACAACCGCTCCGCGTGCCAGCGGATATGGTCGTCCATAAACGTCGAGATGAAATTGTAGCTGTGGTCATACCCCGGCTGCAACCGCAGCGTCAGGTCAACGCCTGCCGCCTTGCACGCCGCATCCAGCAGTTCTGGCCGAAGCTGTTCCGCAAGGAAACCGTCCGCCTCACCCTGATCCACCAGCACAGCGCCCGCAGGCCGCTTGCCATCCTCGATCAGCGCCACCGCATCGTGCTTGCGCCATGCCGCACGGTCATCGCCAAGATAGCCGCCCAGCGCCTTGTGGCCCCACGGCACCTGCCCCGGCGCCACGATCGGCGCAAAGGCAGACAATGACTTGAATCTCTCAGGATAGGTCAGCCCCAGCGTCAGCGCGCCGTGCCCGCCCATCGAATGGCCGGAAATGCCCATGCGATCGAGATCGACCGGGAAATGCTCTCCCAGCAGCGCGGGCAGTTCATCGGCGATGTAATCCCACATGCGGTAGTGCTGCGCAAACGGCTCCTGCGTTGCGTTCACATAGAACCCCGCACCCAGCCCGAAATCATAGGCCGCGTCCGCGTCATCAGCCACACCCTCGCCGCGCGGCGAGGTATCGGGCGCAACGAAGACGATGCCCAGTTCCGCACAAACACGGCGATATTCGCCCTTGTCGGTAACGTTGGCGTGGGTGCAGGTGAGACCCGAAAGATAGACCAGCACTGGCAGCTTGGCACCATCAACCGCCTGAGGGGGCAGGAAGACCGAAAAGGTCATTCCCGTCCCCGTCGCGGCGGACTCATGCTTATAAACGCCCAGCGTTCCGCCGTGCGCCTTGCTCGTAGAGACCGTTTCGAGTGTCATCAGGCGATGATGTCCAATGCGCACAGCTTGTTGCCAGCCGGATCGCGCAAATAGGCGAGGTAGTAGGGCGAACCTTCGCGCGGTCCCGGCGGATCTTCGCAAGCCGTGCCACCAGCGGCCACGCCTGCTGCGTGCCAGGCATCGGCCTGTTCCGGGCTCATGCGGAAACCGATGGTTCCGCCGTTCGCGCCACAGGACGGCTCAGGACGGCTCACCATTGATCGGCTTGGTCACGATGAACAGCCCGCCATTGTGCTGATAGATCAGCCGTCCCTTGGGATCGGTAATCGCTTCCGGCCCGCCAAAGGCCTTGAACGTGGCGTCGTAGAACGTCTTGGCAGCGTCGATATCGTCGGCGCCCACCATCACATGGCTGAACATTCGCACTCTCCCGTAGATTGCAGAGACACGAGAGCTAAGCGAAAGCCGCCGTCGGTCAAGCGCCCATGCGGGAATTCTTTGTTGCCATTTGGTCTCATTCCGCCGGATCGAGCACGCCCAGCATGGCGACGATGAGAACCACGCCGAGTCCGGCCATGAATTCCAGCAAAAGCGAACGCTGCAATCGCGCTTCTGCCCCGGCCTCTCCGCGTTCCAGTGCTGGCACGATGCGCCAGCGATTGCCCGCCGCCAGCGCCAGCATCAGCCCGAACAGCGCGATCTTCACACCGAGCAAACCCATCCAGCGGCTTTGCCAGACCGGTGGAAAACCGGCGATGGCCAGCGTGTTGATCGCTCCGGTCAGCACCAGCACCGCCACCGCCACGCTGCCTGTCCGTGCGAACCGGGCAAGCCCCAGAACATCGGCCTTGCCGAAAACTGCATCGCCTAAAAACGCTGCCAGCGCTCCAATCCACAACCCCGCCGCAATCAGGTGCAGCCCATCAGCCCAGTGATGCAGCGCCCATTCACTCGCCCCGGCATGGCCGGTCAGCGCCATCGAACACAGCGCCACCGCGCCTGCCAGCGCGATGACCGGCAGTCGCAGCAATTTCAGCGGAACGATTGCCGCCACGATCACGCAAGCCAGCGCGGTCAGCCGCCATTCCATCACCGCGCCCAGTGGCGTTGCTGCCAGCACGGCCTCTGCAGTCGGCTGGTCAAGCTCGGCCAGTGGCAAGCCCACCATCGCGGCCACGCTTTCCAGCGCCCACCATACGGATGCCGCTCCGGCCAATAGCGCAAGAACGACAAGCGCAGCACGCATCCGGCCAGATAGCGAGCGCCCACCGGCCAGCGCCTGCAACGGCAGTCCGGCAACAAGCAGCAGCGCGCTATACGCCACTGCCCGCGCCGCGATAAGTGCCCCCGTTTCCAAGGGTTTAGCGAACGGTGAAGGCGTATTGCCCTTCGATGCGATGCTGGTCACCGGCCACGGCGTGCCACTTGAGGCTATAAGTTCCGGCGGGCAGCGCGCGTGGCAGGGTGACGGTCAGGACCTTGCCCTTGGCCTCGCTCTTGAACCCCTTGATCGGCATGGGCGCGTGGTTGGCCATGCCGGGCATTCCGGTCATCACCAGTTCGATGCCCGAAAGTGGGCCAACAAGGTTTTCGGAAAAGGTCAGCGTCAGCTTGGTAGGCTTGGCTACCGCCGTGTTCGCTGCGGGGCTGGCAGACACCAGCTTGGGATGCGCAAAGGCCGCGCCGGGCAGCGCAAGCAATGCAAGGGCCGGGGCGGCAAGGAGAGCGAATCGACGCATGAAAAGTCCTTTCGGCTTGGGATCTTGCCGGGTTTACGCAAGGTTTCGGGCAATCCCTCACGTCAGGTCAAAATTTGTGTTGAGGGATTGCCCCATCACGCGCGTAATACAACTGCTCGTAACCAAGGACCAAGCCTGCGATGGCAGACATCGACGATCTTCTCGGCGCACTCGCCACCAAAGTCCCGCCTCCAGCACTCGCTGCGCTGGAAAGCGAGGTATTCCAAGGTCTTGCCCGGCATCGTGAACAAACGACCGCGCGGCGCGGCATGGTGCTGGCCGTAGCCGCCGCCGCCGTGGTGGGTATTGTCGGGTCGGTCGCCCCCTCCGCCCCCGCACAGGCCGAGCCGCTGTTCGGCGTCCCGCAGGGCGCTCCCTCGCACTTGTTGGCCGATTGATGGCGCCTGCCCTGCGTTACGTTCTGGTGGCAGTCCTGTCTGCTGCCGTCGCGCTTGCCGCCAGCCACTTTGCGCGGGGGCTGATGCCCGCACGGCACGGCAGCGAATTGCACCAGTTGATGCATGACCGGCTGGACCTTACGGCAGAGCAGCAGACGAAAATCGACCAGCTTGAGAAGGACTTCTCCAACACGCGCACGGCGCTCGACGCGCAGCTTCGGGAATCCAACATGGCGCTCGCCCGCGCGATCGAGGCTGAGCAGAAAATCGGCCCGAAAGTAAGCGCTGCGGTCGATGCGTCGCACATGGCGATGGGGGATTTGCAAAAAGCAACCCTGGCGCACGTGTTTGCCATGAGAAGCGTGCTAACCCCTTCGCAACAGGCGATTTTTGACCGGGAAATCGCGCGCGCGCTGACAAGTCCGAACAATACCTAGATGCACCTAACAGCACCTAGACGCACATGAACGACACCAAAGCGCCCGCAACTGACCGCGATCTGGTCCTGCGCGCGCTTGGGCAACACCAGCCTTCGTACAGCGAATTGATGACGCGGCATCGCGAGGCGGTTTACCGCATCGCTCGCCATCACACCGGCGATGAGGGCGAGGCGATGGACGTTTGCCAGGAGACGTTCATCTCAGCCTTCGCTTCGCTGAACAAATTCGATCCAGACCGCCCCTTCCGCGCGTGGTTGATACGCATTGCGATCAACAAGTGCCGCGATTGGGCAAGACGGCGCGCGGTGCGTCGCCTGTTCCGCATGGCCAAGCCGCTGGACGAGGCGATCCATGTTGCGGACGAGTGGCAAGACCCTGAATCCGCAGCAATTTCTGCGCGTGAACTGGCGCGCATTTCCGCTGCCGTGGCCGCCCTGCCCGCCAATCTCAAAGACCCGCTGATCCTGTGCCGTCTGGAAGGCATGAGCATGGCCGAGACCGCCCAAGTGCTGGGCCTTTCAGAAAAGGCCGTGGAAACAAGAATCTACCGCGCGCGACAGAAATTGTCCGCAATTCTTGAGGGATAGCGCCAAACCTTGCGTATCAGCAGGCAATGGACAACACGCTTCTCCTCAACCGCCGCCGCCTCCTTGCCGGAGCGGGCGCGCTGGCCGCAACGCCGCTTTTCCCCGCCTGGGCGCAATAGGGGCATGGGGGCCATTCGCGCCACGGTGGGCCGCTGGCGGGTCGCAATTCCGGCGGCACTTTATCGGGCGAAAACATTGCCTTGAGCATTGGCGCAGCGACGTTTGGCGTGGGCGAGCGTTCGGCCTCTGCTATTGCCGTAAACGGATCGATCCCGGCCCCGCTGATCCGGCTGCGCGAAGGGCAGCGGGTGCGGATTGCGGTGACCAACACGTTGAAAGAACAGAGTTCCATCCACTGGCACGGGCTGCTGGTGCCATTCCAGATGGACGGCGTGCCCGGCCTGTCCTTCCCCGGCATCGATCCGGGCGAGACTTTTACGTATGAGTTCCCGATCCTCCATTCGGGCACGTTCTGGTATCATTCGCATTCGGGAATGCAGGAGGCTGTGGGGCTTTATGGCCCTATCGTGATCGACCCGGCGGAACCGGACACCACCGCGCCGTTTGACCGCGAATATGTGCTGGTGCTGGCGGATTGGAGTCCTGTCGATCCGCACAAACAATTGAGTAATCTCAAGACGATGGGCGGCTACTACAACTGGCAGCGCCAGACCGTGGGCGGGCTGCTGAAAGGCAAGGATCAAAGCCTGAAGGACCGGCTTGAATGGGCGAAGATGCGCATGGATGCGACCGACATTTCGGACGTGACCGGCGCCACTTATTCCTATGTTATCAACGGGCACGACAGCATGGCCAACTGGACCGCGCTGTTCCGCCCCGGTGAGCGGGTGAAGCTGCGGATCATCAATGCCTCGTCGATGACCAACTTCAACCTGCGCATTCCCGGCCTGCCGATGAAGGTGGTGGCTGCCGATGGCTGCGATGTGCAACCGGTGGAAACCGACGAGTTCCAGATCGGCATTGCCGAGACCTATGACGTGATCGTGCAACCCGCTGAAAACGCAGCATTCGGGATCATTGCCGAGGCCATTGACCGGTCCGGCATGGTCCGCGCCACCTTAGCCCCGCAGATCGGCATGGCGGGTGCGATCCCGCCGCGCCGCGCCCGCCCGATCCTGAACATGCGTGACATGGGCATGGATATGAGCGGGATGGATATGGGGACCGGCGGCGAGATCGACCTGTCCAAGCCCGCCAATGAAAGCATGGAGGGCCACTCCATGAAAATGCGTGATCTTTCACTGGCGCCCGGCGTCAAGCCGGGGCCGGGTGTGGCGACGATTTCCCCTATGCCTGCTGACCGGCTGGCCGACAAGCCGACCGGGCTTGAGGATGCAGAGCATCGCGTGCTGACTTATGCGCAGTTGCGGTCCCGCACACCGAACCCCGATCCGCGCACGCCGACCCGCCAGCTTGACGTGAACCTGACTGCCAACATGGAACGCTATATGTGGTCCATCGATGGCGAGACGATTTCGGGCGGGGCGGAGCCGATCCCGTTCCGCATGGGCGAACGGGTGCGGGTGAACCTGATCAACCACACGATGATGCCCCACCCGATCCACCTGCACGGCCACTTCTTTGAACTGGTGACCGGGGAGCCAGGCCACCGTCCGCGCAAGCATACCGTCAATGTGCTGCCGGGCGGCAAGGCGAGCTTTGATCTGACCGCCGATGCCGAGGGGGACTGGGCGTTTCATTGCCACATGCTGCTGCATATGCACGCCGGGATGATGCGGGTTGTGACGGTGCGTGCCGGGGAGGATGCGGCATGAGGCGCGCGATTCTCGCCGTGGCGCTGCTGGCAGCTGTGCCTGCCGTGGCACAAGAGGCTGATCCGCACGCGGGCCATGACATGGGCCATGCCATGCCGTCTGCCGTGGCGGACAGCGAAGTGGGCAACGCCCCGCCACCGCCTGTGCCGACCGACCATCCCGCCGACCAGTTCTGGGACCGTCAACGCATGGCCGCCGCGCGCGCCGCACTTTCGAAGGAAGGTGCATTCTACGGCAATGCCTTGATCGCAGACCGGCTGGAATACCGGCCCCGCAATGGCAAGGATGGCTATGCTTGGCAGGTGATGGGCTGGGTTGGTGGCGACATCGACCGGCTATCGTTTGAAACCGAGGGTGAAGGCGCGTTTGGCGAATCGCTGGAAACGGGCGAAGTGCGCGCCGCATGGCGGCACGCGCTCGATCCTTGGTGGAACTTTGAACTGGGTGCACGGCAGGATTTTGGTGAAGGGCCGGACCGCACCTATGGCGTGATTGGCGTGGAGGGGCTGGCCCCTTACTGGTTCGAAGTGGGCGCTCATGCGTTTGTTTCAAACAAGGGCGATGTGCATTTCAGGCTGGAAGCCGAGCACGACATGCGGTTGACCCAGCGGCTGATCCTGCAACCATCGGTGGAAATCGACGCTGCGGCGCAGGACGTGCCGGAACTGGGGATTGGCGCGGGGTTCGAGAAAATCGAACTCGGCGCGCGGATGCGGTATGAATTCGACCGTGAGTTTGCGCCTTATGTGGGCGTGCATTGGGAGCGCAAACTGGGCGAAACCGCGCGTCTGGCGCGGATGGATGGAGAGCAGGCCTCGCAAGTGAGCGCGGTGGTTGGGCTGCGGATGTGGTTTTGACGGGCTGAACCCGCAGCGAAGACGTATGCTGGGGGTTCGCGCTTGCCGCGCCGCAGCGTGCCGTGGCAAAGCTTTGCCATGACTGACGGAAACACCGGCGTGATCGCGCAGACCATCCAGCTCGCGCTGGCCCCTGTCTTTGTGCTCGTGGCCATCGGCAACATCATGAACATCCTGACGACGCGGCTGGGCCGCATTGTGGACAGGTCACGCACATTGCAGGGGCATCATGCAGCGACCACTGGGCGCGAGCATGACGTGGTGGTGATCGAGCTGCGCTATGTCGACCGGCGCATCCACCTGATCGGGCGGGCATTGTTGCTGTTGGTGCTGTCTGGCCTGGCGATCGGCGTGACGGTCGGATCGTTGTTTGTGGGCGAAATGACCGGGATGGAGCTGCGCAATACCACCGGCATCATCTTCTCGCTGGCGATTGGCCTGCTGATGGTGGCGCTGGTTTACCTGCTGCTGGAAACGCGGATTGCCGCCAATTCGCTGCGATTGCCGCAGGAATTGCTGGAGCTTGAGCGCAAGGATATTTGAGGCTGCGTGGCGACAGCAGAAATATGAGCCTCGTCACCCTGAACTTGTCTGGCGATTCTCCCACTCGGCAACGTAACTACATTATCGTCATCCTGAACTTGTTTAGCTACGCTGGCCTTCGGCTCAGGATCCATTTCGCCAATCAGACCAAGGCTCTAGGTCGAGAAATGGACCCCGGATCAAGTCCGGGGTGACGAAGATTGGAAGACCGTATGCGAACGGAATAAACGCCAACTTGTTTCAGGGTCCATGCTTCGGTTTACGCGGATCGATGGATCCTGAGCCGAAGGCCAGCGTAGCTAAACAAGTTCAGGATGACGGTTTTTCGAACGGGTAGCTTACGACAGCAACTTCCCGCTCTTTTCGCGGATCACGCCTTCGATCATGCGTTTGGCAAAGCCGAGGCTGGCGGGGAGGTCCACTTCAACCACCAGTTCCTTTTCCGCCAGTTCCACACCGCAATCAATGGTGTAGCCCATTGAGGTGACACTCATGATCATGTGGTCATCGTCGGTGAAACTGGTGGTGACGCTTGCCATGCCATCGGCCTTATCGGCGGCACGTGCAGCTTTTTCGCGCAGGCGTTTGCGGGCTTCATCGCGGTCAAGCGAGTGGGGAATGGCAATGCGCATCAGGGGGCTTTCGGTGCTTCCAGTTGAGGCGCCGCCTCTAACCCTTCGCCATAGCGATAGTCCAGAAAGCGGCCACGCACGGCCAGCGCATCGATATCGCCCGAGGCAAGCTGGCGGGTGATCGTGTCGATTTCGGTGCTGATCTTGCCAAGACCATCGGCCAGTTGCTGATCGGCATTGCGCCCGCCGCGCTCTTCGCGGCGCAGGTGCTGCGGGATTTTGCGGTAGCTTTCCACCATGCCGGGCAGATGTTCGCCCACCAGTTTGCGCACTTCGGCAACGGCAGGTTCAGACGGGTCAATGCCTTCAAGCTGCACGCCCAGCCCATCAAGCTGCACGCCGATCTGATCGACCAGTTGGACGGCAGGCGCAGGCAGCGCGGGGCGCTGCGCCTCAAGCCACAGTTCGGTGCGGCCAACCATCGTGCGCACATCGCCGGTGTTGAGCGCGGAAAGGGCGGGCACTTTCATCTTCGGAAACGTGGCAAAGAACCACAGCGCGGCCACGATCGACAGCGCGAGGATCATCACGCCGGTAAAGCCGATGCCATCGAGCACCAGACCGGCAGCCATCGCGGCGACCATGATCACACCCACCGCCATCGCCATGCGCGCGGCTTTCTTGCCGATGTGCTGGCGCTTCAGTTCGGCCGAGCGCTGCCCGATGCTGCGCCGGCCGCCTGCGCGGTTGTTGGCGAGCGATTGGCCCGCCGAGGCAAGGATACGGTCGCTTTCGTGTGCCGGGGAATTGGCCATCGGCGGCTCAGCCCTCCAACGTCAGCAAAGGTGAAGTTTCCGGCCCGGCCATTTTGGCCTGCGATGCACCTTCGGCGCGTGCGATGTAGCCCTTCGACTTTTCGACCTCGCCCGAAAGCGTGGTGACGGTCTGCTTCATCGAATCCAGCGCCTTCAGCTTGAACGTGTCGATCGTGTCCATCGTGTCATAGATGTTCTGGAAAGCACGCTGCAGCGTTTCCAGCGGGATCGTGCTGGATGCGGCCATCTCGTGAATCTTGCCGGTTTGTTCGCGCAGCAGCTTGCCGGTGGAATCAATCATGTTGGCGGTGGTGGTGTTGAGCGCGGTGATCTGTTGCAGCACCAGCCGCTGGTTGGTCATCGCCTGCGCCACGGTCACGGCGGTGCGCAGCGCCGCCACAGTGGTGGTGCTGGCGCGGTCCACGCCCTTGACCAGTTCTACGTTGTTCTTTTTCACCAGATCGAGCGCGAGATAACCCTGCACCGTGACGGCCATCTGGGTCAGCAGGTCCTGCGTGCGCTGGCGGGTGTAGAACAGCGCGCTCTCCCGCACGGCCTTGGCCTTGACCGGATCGGTATGATCAAGATCGGCGGCGGCTTCTTCCAGCTTGGCGTCGAGCGTGTTGGAAATGTGGATCATCTGTTCCAGATTGCCCATCGCTTCCCACAGCTTGCCACGCTCAACATCGATGGCGGCATTGTCCATCAACAGCTCGTCCTTGCCCGATGCAAGTCGTTCAAGAATCGCCTTGATATGCCCCTGTGCCGAGACATAGCCGTCGAAATACTTCTTCATGCTGTTGCCGAAGGGGATGATCCCAAGGATCTTGCGCCCGGTGGACAGCTTGCCCTGCTTGCCCGGATCGAGTTCTTCCACCGTGCGGCGCAGCGCGGCCAGATCGGACCCCACGCCGCTGTCCTTGTCCATCGCGCGGATCGGGCGATCGAGGAAGCGGTTGGCCATGCCCGCGGCCTGCGCAATTTCCTTGCGGCCCATGTTGGTCAGCTGATCGACCTTCTTGCCGAATTCAGGACTTTGCGCATCGACCGCGATCAGATCGGCGACGAAGGCATCGACCTTGGCCTCAAGCTTTGAGCGGTTCTCTTCCGACACCGGGACCAGTCCTGCGGCCTGCGCGGGCGCGACCACTGGCACCGGATCGGGCGGGGTCAGCGTGATCGGGGTCATCGTCGCGGTCTCGGTGGGCGTAGAGGCCATTGTCAGTCCAGCTTTCGTGTTGGGGCGCTGAACAACATGGTATGTCGCGCGCCCTCGTGCAAGCTGCCTTATGCCTGCAATACAGCGCAGTGCCTTGGGACATATCGACGGACGGCGTTTGGCACTCCATGAACGACGGCTATGACTGACCCTTTGAGATGCGCCGTGTTCGGTGCCAGCGGCGGCATCGGTGCGGCGATTGCCAGCCAGTTGGCCGCACGGGACGATGTGGCCGAGGTGCATGTGCTGGCGCGCGGCGCGCTTCCCGACGGTCCGAAAATGACGGCGCATCGGTTTGATCTGACCGACGAGGTTTCGATAGCTGACGCCTGCACCGCGATCGCCGCGCCGCTCGATCTGGTCATCGTCGCTACCGGGCGGCTGGTGCGTGCGGACGGCACCGGGCCGGAGAAATCGTGGCGCGCGCTGGATGCTGGCGGCATGGCCGAAATGTTTGCGGTGAACGCCATCGGCCCTGCACTGATCGCCAAACACACGCTGCCGCTACTGCGCAAGGAGGGACGACCGGTCTTCGCCGCCATATCTGCCCGGGTCGGTTCGATCAGCGACAACCGCATGGGTGGGTGGCACAGTTACCGTGCATCCAAGGCCGCGCTCAACATGATGGTGCGCAACTTTGCGATAGAGCTTGGCCGAACGAACCCCGCTGCCGTGGCGGTAACACTGCATCCCGGCACGGTGGACACGCCGCTGTCGGCACCCTTCCAGCGCGGCGTGCCGAGCGGAAAGCTGTTCTCGCCCGAACGCTCGGCACGGCACCTGCTGGAGGTGATCAACGGGCTTACCCCGGCACAGAGCGGCAAACTGCTGGCATGGGATGGCAGCGAGGTTTCGTTCTGACGGGTGGGGTCAGGCCTCCTCCGCCCGTTCGCGCACTTCGGCAAAGCTGTGGCGGACCAGCAGTTCGCCATTGCGCCACACCGGCACAAGTTCATCGTGCGCCAGATCGACCGCGTGCCGGCGCGCGGCGACCAGACGCCCGCCTTCACGGACAACGGCCTGCCTTCCGGCCTTGCTGCCCTTGGCGGGGTCGGTGGCGGGCGTCTTGGCAACGTCGCGCCACACTCCATCGGCATCACGCAATGCATTGGCCTTCATCGCAAAACGCAGGGTATCACGGTTGACCTGCTGCAACAGGCCGCCGCCCATGCCGAAGGCGATGTTGTCGATGGCAAAGCCTTCCGCGATCATCCGATCGACCAGCCGCGCGATGGTGGTGATGGTCATTCCATCGCCCTGAATCACGCGCACGTGCGGATCAAGCACGCGGAAGCCCTTGGCGTTCACCGTACCGCCGAACTTCTCCCAAAGCGTGCGCACGGTGCGCAGCGGTGTTTCGATGGGGTCGCCGCTGTCGGGCCGCACCACCAGCGTGCCCTGCCGGGTGCGCACTTTCTCGCGCAAGGTTCCGCCCCAGATTTCGGTCAGAGCAGCGTCTAGATCATAGCTGTCGGACACCACCGCCACGATATTCCCCTCGCCCTCGAACCGGTCGAGCATGTTGGCATAGGCCGCTTCCTCGCGCGTCCGCCCCCAGCTGGTCATGGTGCTGTGTTCGGCGGCGGGGATGGAGAAGCCCGCCATGTCCGCGCCATAATAGCGCCGTGCCGCCATGATTCCCTCCAGCGTATCAGTGCCCATGAAGTTCACCAGATGCGCCATGCCGCCAAGGCCTGCGCTTTCACCGCTGGATGTACCGCGCGCGCCGAAATCATGGAGTTTGAACGGCAGCTGCCCGGCAACATCGTCCGAGGTTTTGACCAACCCGGCGCGGATGGTCGCCTTGCATTTCCGACTGAGCGTGGCGACCGTGGTGGGATACCAGATCGCACGCAGCAGCGCGGTTTCGATGAAAGTGGGCAGCCACGGTATGCGCTCGTCCGTGTTTTCCACCTGCAACAGCGGCACACCGGCAGGCACGATGGTGCCTTCGGGCAAGGCGCTGATCGCGATGGGCAGGAACCCGCCATGATCGCGCACAATGGCGTCCCAGCCGGTGCGGTTGAAGGGTACACCGTGTGCTGCGCAGATCGCCTCGGCCTCGTCCACATCGGCTGCGCTGACCGGCGTGCCAAGGTAGTCAAGCAGGAATGGTTGCAGCCCGAAGAACAGCACCTGATCCGAAAAATCATTCAGCCGTGCTTCGATGTAAGCACTGATAACCCGCGCTTCGGGCGGGTATTGCAGGAAGTGGCTGTGTTTATAGCTGTCTGTCGCCAGGATCATGTTGGTCATGGATCGTCCCCCAAGTTCACATTTCGGCCATCTGTTCGATGATCGCCCAGTGATCCTCGAACAGCATTTGCGGTGTCAGGTCCGCCAGCCGGAACCAGCGCGCGTACGCGGCATCGTCTCCACCTTTCACGCTGAACAGATCGCCCCGGTCGGGCAGGCGCATCAGGAAAGCGTGCGTCACGATCCTTCCGCGCAAACTCCGATCTGGTGCATCGAACACGCAAGTACGGCGGTCGTCGATAAAGCCAGCCAGCACTTCGGGCGCGATTTCACCCGCCTCATCGGCTAGTGCGGTTTCCTCACGCAGTTCGCGGATCGCCGCATCGCGAATACGCTCGTCCGCGCCCACGAAACCGCCGGGCAATGCCAGAAGTCCTTTGCCCGGCAAGCGCCCACGCTCCACCAGCAACACATGGCCTGCCTGCACCACCACTGCATCGGCAGTGACGAACGGACCATTGCCCCACTGTGCCGGATAGGCGGCAAGGTATTCCGCCTCCTCCAGCAGGGCGCGGAACGGATCGCCCAGCGTGAAGGCCTGCAACCATTGCGCCACTCCGCCCGAAAGGATCGAGACGGGCACTTCGGGAATACGGCGGAACAGACGTGCGCGCACGTCGCTTGCGCTGAAAGTGCCGAACTGGTTGTCGATGGCCAGCCGTTCCCACTGCGGGAACAACTGCAAGTAATAGGAGCTGGCATCCTTGGCATAGCCTGCCAGCGCCACGCGGAAATCGTTCAGGCCAAGCGCGTGGAACCCGCCCCCGTTGCCCTCCTCCAGCACGATCCTGTTCACTCGGCGCTGCGCCTCTGCCACCCATGCGGTGTCCGAATAGGGATGATCGCCAAGCGGCTCCACGATCAAGCGGCCTTCAGCCATTTCGCCTGCAAAGACTGCGGCAATCATTTCTTCACGTTCGGCAAAAGT
Organism: Novosphingobium sp. 17-62-19; assembly: GCF_002256775.1. Classification (GTDB taxonomy): domain Bacteria; phylum Pseudomonadota; class Alphaproteobacteria; order Sphingomonadales; family Sphingomonadaceae; genus Novosphingobium. Next base: position 15,555 of record NZ_NCII01000066.1, read on the forward strand.
GAAGGGATTGCGCGGATCGCGGGCGCGGTTGGACGAACCCACCAGCACGATCAACCGGTTCACCTGTGCAAGCGCCTGCCGGATAACGTGTTCGTGCCCGATGTGCAGTGGCTGGAAACGCCCGATAAACACGCCGAAATCCGCTGCCGTTGCCTTTATCGCCTGTGCCACTGCTCACTCCACGTCTTGCGACTCAATAAAATTCATTTTGCATGTTTATCGATAAGATGCAAGATGCAGTTTATGTTACACCCAATCCTCACCGTAGATATCGTCCCGCTGACACTGCGCGACGGGCAGCTTTGTGTGCTGCGCACCCTGCGCGAGGCTGAGCCGTTTGCTGGCTGTCCTGCGCTGATCGGGGGCTTTGTCCACACCGATGAGGACGCGCACCTTGGTGCTGCGGCGCGCCGTGTTCTGCACGCAAAGGCGGGGCTGGCCGATCTTTATGTCGAGCAGCTTTCGACCTTTTCCGGGCCAGACCGTGATCCGCGCGGATGGTCGGCAAGTGTGGTCTATTTCTCGCTGTCTCCAATAGAGTGCTTGCAACCCGCACTCGATCACGGTCTGCACCTGACACCGGTTGATGCGGCAACGGGAATGCCGTTTGACCATGACCGCATCCTTGCCGCCGCGCTTGAACGGCTGCGCGGAAAGGGTGCTTATTCCGATCTGCCCGCACGCCTTTTGCCCAGCGTGTTCACGCTGGCCGACCTTCACGAGGTTTACGAAATTGCACTGGGCGAGCGCCTGAATGCCGACGCGTTCCGTCGCAAGGCAATGGAGCGCAACTTCCTTGAAGATACCGGTGAGAAGCGCCGTATGGCGGGCGCAAACAAGCCGTCAGTGCTCTATCGTCTCAGATCGGGTCACGCCGTGTTTGACCGGCGAATTTAGGGCGCAATGACACGAAAAGCCCCCGCTCCTTTCGGAACGGGGGCCTTTGGATTGCCGGTTTCCCGGTCGTCAGTGTCGTTTTGGCAGGATCAGAACGCGACGGTGGCCGAAACCACTACGCGCGAGCCTGCGATGTTCGAACCATCCTTGGTGGAGGAGAAGTTCGGCGTCAGGTAGTTGTAGTCAGCCGGGCTGAGGTCGGTATCGACATAGGCGACGCCGAGCGTGACATTGCCCAGCGCATAGTCAGCGCCGATCAGCCAGTCGAGGTATTCGCCGGTAGGCGAAACCGACGTTCCTTGAGGTCCAAGGCCCTTGTTGCCGCCCTTGGTGTAACCAAGGTGGCCCTTCAGCGTCAGGCCAGTGTCGGGGATCGAGGTCGAAGCATCACCCCAGATGTAGAAGTTGTCGGCCTTGGCACCGGGATTGTCATAGATGCCGGTCGAAGCCGAGGCGCCCGAATTGTACCACTGGCCAAGCGCTTCCTGCTTGGGCGCATAGGCAACGCCGACGAGCAGGTTGGCGGGGCCAGCAGCGCCCGAAACCTTGATGTAGGGTTCTGCAAAGTCGGTGTTATCAAGACCGCCCGGATACATGTACCAGGTCAGGCCGACGTCAACCGCCACGCCACCCAGATCAGCCTTGTAGCCACCGATGATGTCGAGTTCCATGTTGGAACCAGCGAAGGTGCCCCAACCGGCGAGGTTCGAACCCCAGGTGCCGACATAGAAGCCGCTTTCATGGGCGACGGTAACGCCAGCCTGAACAGCCATTTCCTTGTCGGTCATCGAAACGCCGCGGAAGCGGTAGTCAGAGGCGAGCGCAGCGCTGCCCGAAACGGTGATGGGGCTGGATTCTTCATCCTGCGCGAATGCCGGAGTCGCAAGCAAAGCGAGGGCGACGGGGGCCACTGCGGCGGCCAGACGGGTCTTCATACGGAACGCTCCCTGAATAGGATTATCACGTTCCACCTGCGTCCACCGCGCAAATGCCTCTCTGGGGGCATCCATCGTGGTAGAGCCAAATGCTTATCATCGGCATTTGCTGCACTGCAAGATAATTTTTATCCGAGACCTCTTCACGCATGATTAGTGCTGCCATTTGGCAACAGGCGCGTCTTGCGGGTTTGTGGCGAGCGCTGAGCGCCAACACCGGCTTGGTGAAAACAAAAACTGGCCAGGGACTGAGATCCCCGGCCAGCAGATGTTTGCTTTCAGGCGCGAGCCTCAGGCGGCGTGGGCCAGCGATTTCAAGATCGGTGCCGGGCCGGTCACCTTCACGTCATTGCCACGCAAGCGGCGGCGCGAAAGCCATTCGGTAAGCATTTCAGCGGTCGTGTGGTCAATCGCATGAACCTTGTCCATGTCCACATGAACCGCGTGGCTATGCGGAACCTGCTCAAT
>NZ_NCII01000067.1 GCF_002256775.1 Novosphingobium sp. 17-62-19
CAATGCCCCCCGTCTGACGCAGACCCTCCCCCAACGCAACCGCGCTCGCAATCGCAAGATTAAGCGAACGAACCTGACGACGAATCGGGATGCGGACCAACGCATCGCAAACACTGGAAACCGACGCCGGTACGCCCGCACTTTCCTTGCCGAAGAGCAGCACGTCATCAGGTTCAAAGCGGAAAGCGTGCAGTGATTGCTGGCCTTTCGTGGTGAACAGGACAAGCCGACGCGGCGTTACACTTTCGTGAAATTCAACAAAGCCCTTGTGGCGTATGACCTGAACGTGTTCGATGTAGTCCATCGCGGCGCGACGGACGCGGCGATCGTCCCAGCCAAAGCCCATCGGCTCGATCAGATCGACATCAACGCCAAAACATGCACCGAGGCGCATGACCGCACCGACATTTCCGGCAATTTCGGGTTCGTAAAGGGCCAGACGCATTAGGCTTGCGCTCTTTCCAAAGAGTAGAGCGCGGCGCTTACTGCCCTGTGGGAATGGCAGCAAGGTGCTCTGTGCTTGCCCGGCCGTAGACGCTGACGCTGACGCGGTTCCGTCCGGCTTGTTTGGCACGATACATCGCCTCGTCCGCACGACTGATGCAGGCGTGAAGCGCAAGTCCCGGATCCCAGGGAGCCACACCGAGCGAGCCCGTGGTTACCAGATCTTCCGGCCAATCAATTCCGCGCATGGCGGCTAGACCATTGCGCAACTCGTGCGCGATCCGCACTGCTTGATCGACTGGACAATGGCTAAGCAGGACGATGAATTCCTCTCCGCCCCAGCGTGCCACGGCGCCGTCGCCGCGCCCGACCACGTCATGCGGGCCAACATGGCGGGCGATCACTTCGGCGGCTTTCACCAGCACGGTATCGCCCAATCCGATCAGCGCAGGGCCAAGGCCGATCGTTGCGACGAGCGGGATCGGGCCAATCTCAACCATGTGCATGATGGTTTGCGGAACAAGGCAGACCAGCGCGCCGAACAGGAAGAAGGTTACCAAGCGCCGCTCTGTCGCCACGACCATGCAGGTCACCGCGATAGAGACGATGATGACAACGCACACGAACATCGAGGCCATGTCGCGCCCGAGCGTTGTGATAACCGGTAACATGCAGGCCGACCAGAACAGGCCAGACATCAGCGCAAGCATTTCGTAGACCCGCCACCACAATCCAGCGCGTGCCGGATCCTGATCTTGCCGGATGGTACGGCTGACGAGGTTCATGCCGAGCAGGGACGCCGCGTTGCCGATCAGGAACAACGCCATCAACCGCCAGTCGGGCAGGTAGACGCTGCACAGCGCGATCAGCGCGAGCGGGACGATGTTGGTGATCTGGTAGTAGGCAATATTCTGGAGGAAATGCAGGCGCGAGAGGCGGGCGACGTCCTCGTCAGACACGGCGGGGGGCTCAGCGCCCTGTGCTGCCTTGATCGTGCGTGCGGCGGCAAACATCTCCATAATGGGCCGATATACCGGCCCATCGTGAAGATTTGCTTATTCTACGGTGACAGACTTGGCCAGATTGCGCGGCTGATCCACGTCAGTACCCTTCGCCACGGCAACGTGATAGGCCAGCAGTTGCACCGGCACGGCATAGACGAGCGGCGCGATCAGGGGATGGACCTTGGGCATCTCGATCGTGGCAAGGCAACCATCGCCCGCTTCGGCGATGCCTTCGGCGTCCGAGATCAGCACGACCTTGCCGCCGCGGGCACGGACTTCCTGCATGTTGCTGACGGTCTTTTCGAAGAGCGGGCCTGACGGGGCAAGCACGATCACCGGGACGAGTTCGTCGATCAGCGCGATCGGGCCGTGCTTCATCTCGCCGCTGGCATAGCCTTCGGCATGGATGTAGCTGATTTCCTTGAGCTTCAGCGCACCTTCGAGCGCCAGCGGATAGTCCGCGCCGCGCCCGAGATAGAGCACATCGCGTGCCGGTGCGATCAGGTGGGCCATGCCTGCGATTTCGTCATCGTGGTTGAGCGCGGCATTGAGTGCGGCGGGCACTTCTACCAGATGCTCTACAATTGCGGCCTCTTCCGCACGGTTCATGCGCCCGCGCTTTACTGCGAGGTGCGCCGCCAGAGCGGCAAGCACCGCAAGCTGGCAGGTGAAAGCCTTGGTCGAGGCGACGCCGATTTCCGGGCCGGCGTGGGTGGGCAGCAGCAGATCCGCCTCGCGCGCCATGGTGCTGGTAGGCACGTTGACGACGACCGCGATGGTCTGCCCAGCGGCCTTGCAGTGCCGCAGCGCGGCGAGGGTATCAGCCGTTTCCCCGCTCTGCGAGATGAACAGCGAGAGGCCGCCCGGTTCCAGTACGGGATCGCGGTAACGGAACTCGCTGGCCACATCGATGTCCACCGGCAAGCGGGCGAACTGTTCGAACCAGTATTTGGCGACCATCGCGGCATAGAAGCTGGTGCCGCAGGCGACGATGGTGACGCGGTTGATGCTGGCGAGATCAAAGTCGATCTGCGGCAGGGCAACGGTCTGCTCGACCCGGCGCAAGTAGGAGCGAAGGGTTTGCGCGACGACCACCGGCTGTTCGAAGATTTCCTTCTGCATGAAGTGGCGGTAATTGCCCTTCTCGATTGCAGCGGCTGTCGCGCCCGATGCGACAACGGGGCGGGTCACCGCGTTGCTTGCGGCATCAAAGATTTGCGCGCCGGTGCGGGTGATGACGACCCAGTCGCCCTCTTCGAGGTAGGTGATCTTCTGCGTCAGCGGCGCGAGCGCCAACGCGTCGGAGCCGAGGTAGGTCTCCCCATCTCCATAGCCCACGACCAGCGGGGAGCCGAGGCGCGCGCCGATCAGCATGTCGTCATGCTGGCGAAAGGCGATGGCGAGCGCGAAGGCACCACGCAATTGCGGAAGCACGGCCTTGACCGCGTCGTGCGGTGACTGTCCTGCCTCGACCAGTTCGGACACGAGGTGCGCGACGACTTCGGTGTCGGTCTCGCTTTCGAACGTGCGGCCACGCGCGATCAGGCCTTCGCGCAGCGGCTTGAAGTTTTCGATGATGCCGTTGTGGACCAGCGCAACTTCGCCCGTGGCGTGGGGGTGGGCGTTGCTGGTGGTGGGCGCGCCGTGGGTGGCCCAGCGGGTGTGGGCAATGCCGATCAGGCCAGAGGCGGGATTGCGTTCGAGTTCCAGCACGAGGTTATTCAGCTTGCCCTCCGCGCGGCGGCGGACAAGCGCCCCGCCCTCGACCATGCAAACGCCTGCCGAGTCATACCCACGATATTCCATCCGGCGCAGGCCATCGACCAGCCGGTCTGCCACCTGTTCCTTGCCGACGATTCCGATGATTCCGCACATGAGTCTGGCTTGATCCTGTAACTTGTGTCCGCACGCTGTCGCACGAAAACCTTGGGATTGTCTTTCCAATCGCGAGCGCGCCGTCTTTTGTCCAGCGGGGAATGAACCGGGGTTGAAGCGGTGATTCCGTTCAGGTTCGCGGGCGTTTTCCTGAAGGGGTTTACACAGTTTACACGGTCCTGAGAGAGAAACTCACGGGCGGCTTTTGCGCTGGTGGAACCGGCGCGCGACGGGCACGGCAAGGTCTTTGCAGCAAGGTTTTGGCAGGTTTGAGAGGGGTAACCGATCATACTGAAACCGTGCCATTTTTCCAAGGCTGTAGGAAAATGGTTTGTTACGGGTCAACTCCCCCCATCAACGGCCAACTCGCTCCAGCTCGCCGCTGTTTCAAACGATGGAAACATCGCGCATGATGCGGGCCTTCTGATGGTTAAACATATTTATTTCAAACGCATATATAGATATACTGCAGCTCTTCCCGATAAATCGTTAACCTTTTCCCGTCACACTTCTGAAGCTTCGGCACCATGGGTTGGTACACGATGGAAGAGCGCTCTTATTCCAGTTCAAAAGTCGATGCGATCGACGCGGAGCTTGCTCGGCAATTTCCGGCTGTCGCGCTCGCACCCGAACTCGAAGCCGAATACGAGCGGCGCACCGATGAATCGCGGCGTGCCACGATTGTGCTTTGGATGTTCGGCACGATGCTGGCGAATATCGCGTGCCTCCCGCTGGACTACACCGTCGACAATCTGGATATCGGACTGGTACTGCGCCTGGGCGTCACGACGCCGGTCTATATCGCGGCAATGCTGGTTCTGCGGCGAGGGATTGCGCGCGCGAAAAGCGCCGCAGTCATCCTGCCCTTGGTCGTATTTGTCTCCGTGGTTTCGTTTCTGGGGCTTCAGGCTCCTGCCCCGCACAATGACCGCTATCTGATGGCAGCGGGGCTGATCATCATATTCACCACTATCGTCCTGCCTGCATCGGTACGCGAAGCCGTGTTCTCAACGGTGCTTTCCGTCGTTGCCATGTTTGCGCTTACCTTCTTCTTGCATGGCGGAAACCCGGATACTCTGACGATTTGCAGCTTTATCGCCGGGGCCTCGGTGATGCCGCTGGCGGTCCGTTTCCGGGCGGAACACGCATCGCGCAATGCCTTTCTGGTGGCGCTGAAAGACGAGTTGAAGTCCGCGCAGCTGATCGCCCTGACGAACGCGCTGGCGGAACTGGCCGATACCGACCCCCTGACCAACATGCGCAATCGCCGCAGTCTTTCCGAAACGCTGAACCGCACCTGGGCCGAGGCCACCGCCCGGAACGACTGGTTCAGCATCTTCATGATCGATATCGACCGCTTCAAGCTGTTCAATGATACAGCGGGCCATGATGAAGGCGACAACTGCCTGCGCAAAGTAGCAGCCGCGCTGCAAACAGAAACGCATCGTCACGGTCAGTACATCGCGCGATTTGGCGGCGAGGAATTTACCGCAATCGCATCGGGCCTGTCACCCGAACCGGCGTTGAAGGTTGCAGAAGCCCTGCGCAAGGCAGTGGAGGATCTGGGCATCCCGCATCCCGGTTACACCGATGGCAGCACGGTGACTGTCAGCATCGGCACCACAGTGGTGCAACCATCGCCCATGGCATCGGTGGAACAGGTCATCGCCGCCGCCGACAAGGCGCTGTACGAAGCCAAGGCCCGCGGGCGCAATTGCGTTGTCAGTGTCGTGGTGAAGCCAGAACAGGTGGTTCACGAGCTGAAAACAGGCACGATTCGGGCGGCTTGATCTGGAGGGTGCGACGCTGCACAGATCTTTGGCACCATGCATGAAAAGGAAAATCCGGGATTTGGCAAACCGTCCCCGCAATCTTGCACCGTATTCCCGGAACACAATGTCGCTTCTGCCGGTTACTTGTGGTGAAAACCCAAGCAGGAGCAGCCGATGAGCATTTTCAGCAAGATTATGGACGCCATTTCCTGGAAGGGCACGCGGCCCACGCAGACCGGGCAGACTCCCAAGCCTGCGCCTGCCCCCGCTGCGCAAGCCGCCCCGGTCCCAAGTGCCCCAACCCCGTCAGCCGCCGCGCCTGCCCCGGCTGCTCCAGTCGATGTCGAGGCCAATCTGACCGAAATGGCCCAAGGGCAGTCGCTCAACTGGCGCACGTCGATTGTCGACCTGATGAAGCTGCTTGGGATCGATTCCAGCCTCGCCAACCGCAAGGAACTGGCGCAGGAACTGGGCTATACCGGCGCGCTTGATGGTTCGGCGGAAATGAACATTTGGCTGCACAAAGCGACCATGCGCAAGCTGGCCGAGAATGGCGGCAAGGTTCCGGCTGAATTGATGGATTGAGGCTTGGTGGGGGCGGCTCAGCGTTGTGGAAAGTCATATTTGTGGTAATGTGGGAACCCAGATCGGAGCAGAATGATGAGCCGCCTTACCATCGACATGAGCGACCAGCAGCACCAGCGTCTGAAAGCCAGCGCGGCGCTGCAGGGTAAAACGATCCGGCAATATGCGTTGGAGCGGCTTTTCCCTGCTTCAATTGACGACGATCAGGCGTGGCGAGATCTCAAGAGCCTGCTGGAACAGCGGATCGGTGATGGGCTGGGTGGCGCAGTTTCTGGCAGGAGCGTTAGCACGATTCTTGAGGATGAACTGAGAGCAGGTGAGACTGGGCGGGCGATTGCAGGTTGATTAATGGCGTAGAGGTTTTGAGGTTTTAGTGGACTGTCATCGCAATCCCCAACAGGATTTGTGGAGAAACGTCGGGAACCGACCGATTATCTGGCGGAGCGCTTGACAGGGACTACTCCATCGGGAAAGATCCCATTATGTTCTCTTCTCCCGAACTTGTCGAAGCGCAGCGAAGTCTGCTTGAAACCGCCGGACGCACCAAGTTTGCGACCATTTTGGCGGACCCGCCTTGGCAGTTTCAAAATCGCACTGGCAAGGTTGCACCTGAACACAAGCGGCTAAACCGGTACGGAACGATGACGCTGGAGGAGATCTGCTCCTTGCCGGTCGAACAAGTTTCGGATGATCCGGCACATCTCTATCTTTGGGTTCCCAATGCACTTCTACCTGAAGGTTTGCAGGTGATGAATGCGTGGGGCTTTCGCTACATTTCCAATATTGTCTGGCACAAAGTGCGCAAAGACGGTGGTTCTGATGGTCGTGGCGTCGGCTTCTATTTTCGCAACGTCACTGAGATCCTGCTTTTTGGCGTGCGTGGGAAGAATGCACGAACGCTCGCTCCAGGCCGAACTCAGGTGAACATGATTCAGTCCCGCAAACGTGAACACAGCCGCAAGCCCGATGAGCAGTATAAGATCATCGAAGATTGCAGCTGGGGGCCGAGGATTGAATTGTTCAGTCGCGGCGCACGCAAAGGTTGGACCGTTTGGGGCAATCAGGCCGACGAAAACTACACTCCCGATTGGGCAACATATGGATATAACAGCGCGATGGGTGTAGCTGCAGAGTAATGTTCGAACGACTGCGCAGCCTTGGGTATGAAGTCAATTTCGCAAGCCACGCTGAAGCCATATTAAGCGTCGATTTCCCGAAGGTTGCCCGTGAACTGGAAGACGCATTGCTCGGCGTGAAACTTCCGATCAGCGAAATCGTGAATTCTGGAGGTGGCGAAGCTCAACTCACGCAACGTCTGCGACGGGGTTTCCATGCCTTGGGCTGGCGGAAGCGCAATATCGAAATGAAGAAGATTGTCGATGGCGTCGAGAAAGAGTCGATCTCGCATGAAATCGACCATTTCCTTGCAACGGATCGCGGCAATTTTGCGCTTGAGATCGAGTGGAATAACAAGGATCCCTTTTTCGACCGTGATCTGGAAAATTTCAAACGCCTACATGCCGAAGGAGTAGTGGGTGTTGCCGCCATCCTGACGCGGGGCTCGGAACTTCAGGCAGCGTTGCGCACGATGGTCAGGGATTGGGCAATTCAGAATCGGGTGATATCGTTTGCAGACTTGAAATCGAAGGGCTTCAAGCGGCCAACTGAGCGACAGGAAATCATTGTAGAAACGAAGGTTCTGCGTGGTGAGGCTTTTGCCGATGCCTGGGCAGCGATGTTTTGCAGCGACAAATACGGCATGGCGACGACTCACTGGAACAAGTTGCAAGACCGGGTGCGGCGTGGCGTTGGGAATCCCTGCCCACTGGTGTTGTTCGGATTGCCTCCTTCGATCGTCGACATGGGCGCCTAGGCTGGCCCTAGAACCACCTGCGCCTCTCACCCCTTCTTCTTCTTCATCGCATCGTGGAAGCGGTCGGCCCAGCCCGGCTTCACCAGCTGCTCCGCTCGCACCATGCGCAATTCGCCATCTGCAACGTCACGCGAAACAGCGCTGCCTGCCGCCACGATGGCGTCTGCGCCGATCTTGACCGGTGCGATCAGGGCGCTGTTCGAGCCGATGAAGGCGCGTTCGCCGATGACGGTCTTGTGCTTGAAGTAGCCGTCATAGTTGCAGGTGATCGTGCCTGCGCCGATGTTGGCACCTGCGCCCACGTCTGCATCGCCGAGGTAAGTGAGGTGGTTGGCCTTGGCGCCGGGGTGCAGGACGGCGTTCTTGATTTCGACGAAATTGCCGACCTTGGCCTTTTCGCGCAGGTCCGCGCCGGGGCGCAGGCGGGCGTAGGGGCCGATCTGGACTCCAGCCGCGAGCGTTGCGCCTTCGAGGTGGCTGAAGGCGTGGATCGTCACGTGATCTGCCACGGTCACGCCGGGGCCGAAGACGACGTTGGGTTCGATCATGACATCGCGGCCGATCTGCGTGTCCCAGGCAAACCACACGGTTTCGGGCGCGATCAGGGTTGCGCCATCGGCCATCGCAGTCGCGCGGCGGCGCTGTTGCCAGCGGTGTTCGGCTTGGGCCAGTTCGGCGCGGGAATTGATGCCCGCCACTTCGTCGGCATCGTCCGTCACCACCACCGCACAAGTGCGGCCATCGGCGATGGCGATGTTGACCACGTCGGGCAGGTAGTATTCGCCCTGCGCATTGTCATTCCCCACGCGGGCGAGCAGGCTAAAGAGGTCTGCACTGCGCAGGGCCATGAGGCCCGAATTGCAGGTGCGGCACTGGCGCTCTGACTCGGTCGCGTCCTTGTGTTCGACCATTTTCATGATGCGGCCCTGCTGCGCGATGACGCGGCCATATTGCAGCGCGTCTTCAGGTTCGAAGCCGAGCACGACGGCGGCGGGGCTATCAGCCTCATGCAGACGGGCGATCATCGCCTGCATCGTTTCCGTGCGGACGAAGGGCACATCGCCATAGAGGATCAGCACATCCCCATCGAAGCCTGCCAGCGCGCCTTCGGCCTGCTGCACGGCGTGGGCGGTGCCAAGCTGCGGGTCCTGCACGGCGATGGTGGCGCTTGTTCCCAGTGCCTTTTCAAGCTGATCGCGCCCGTGGCCTGCAACGACGACTTGGCGTTCCGGCGATAACTGCGCAGCGCTGGCCATCAGGTGCATCAGCATGGGGCGGCCTGCGATGGGGTGGAGAACCTTGTGCAGGTCGCTCTTCATGCGGGTGCCTTTTCCGGCGGCGAGGACGATGATGGCGAGTTGGGCGTTTTCAGTCATGCGGGCACCTTTGCCAGACAATTCTTGCGCTTTCCAGAACGGGAGGTCACTTGCGCACATGATGGCAAGCTTTCCTTACAACATCGTCGGATTCGATCTCGACGGGACGTTGCTCGATACCAGCCGCGATCTGTGCGTGGCTTTGAACCATGCGCTAGCGCTGGCGGGGCGTCCGCCGGTGCCTTTTGCCGACGTGACGCGCCATGTTGGCGGCGGAGCGGCACAGATGTTGCGGTCCGCTCTGACGGAATCGGGCGGGGTGGACGAAGCCGCGTTCGACGGGCTGCAGGCTGAACTGGTGGCGTTCTATGCCGAAAACATCGCCCACCACACTGCGTTCTTTCCAGGTGGCGCAGCCATGCTTGATGCGCTCGACGCACACGGGGTGAAGATCGCGATTGCCACGAACAAGAAGGAAGCGCTTGCCGTCCGCCTGTTCGAGGAACTGGGCATTCTCCACCGTTTTGCCTGCGTGATCGGCGGAGACACGCTGGGGCCGGGCCGGGCCAAGCCGAAGCCTGACATGCTGCACGAGATGGTTGCACGGTGCGGCGGCGGGACCGCGGCCTTTGTGGGCGACACGACGTTTGATGTGGGCGCGGCCAAGGCGGCGGGGCTGCCGGTTGTCGCGGTGCGCTTTGGCTTCAATGATCTGCCTGCCGATGATCTGGGGGCAGATACGGTGATCGATCACTTTGACGAACTGGTGCCCGCGCTGGAACGGCTTGGCTGTGGTAAGGACGCGGCATGACCGACCTTCCCCCCTTACGCGATGTCATCAACCGGCACGGCCTGTTTGCCACGAAAGCTCTGGGCCAGAACTTTCTGTTCGACGAGCAATTGCTGGATCGCATCGCGCGCGTGCCGGGCAAGCTGGCGGGCGAGAACGTGCTGGAAGTCGGCCCCGGCCCCGGCGGTTTGACGCGGGCGCTGCTGCGCGCGGGCGCGAAAGTGACCGCCATCGAGACGGACAAACGGTGTTTGCCTGCCTTGGCCGAGCTTTCGGATGCGTTTCCGGGGCAGCTTACCGTCATCGCGGGCGATGCGACGAAGATCGATGCCGCAGCGCTGTTTGACGGGCCGTGGCATGTGGCGGCGAACCTGCCGTACAATGTGGGCACCGGGCTGTTTACCGGCTGGCTTTCAGGGCAGGACTGGCCCCCGCAGTGGAAATCGCTGACGCTGATGTTTCAGCTGGAAGTGGCCGAGCGGATCGTGGCAGCGGCCGGGTCTGACGCTTATGGACGGCTGGCCGTGCTGGCGCAGTGGCGCGCGGCCCCGCGCATTGCGATGAAAGTGCACCGCAGCGCCTTCACCCCGCCGCCCAAAGTGATGTCGGCCATCGTCCACGTGGAGCCGGGCGTGATGCCCGAAGGCGTATCGGCGCGGATGCTGGAGCGAGTGACCGAGGCGGCGTTTGGCCAGCGACGCAAGATGCTGCGGCAATCGTTGAAGGGCTTGCCGGGCGCGATTGACGCGCTGGGGGTTCTGGGGATCGATGTGCAGCGACGTGCCGAAACGCTGAGCGTGGAGGAGTTCGTCAGCATTGCGCGGGTGCTGACCCGCTGAATCGGTTGTCCAATGCGTAAGCGCCCGGACCACGCACCATGATCAGCAACAACGCCCCTAGGATCGCCACGTTCTTGAACAGCGGGCCAACGTGATCAGGGGCAAAGTGGATCGTAACGGTGATCGGCACCAGCGTAGCGAACAACAGAATCGCTGAAATCCGCGTCATCCAACCTATGGCAAGCATCAGCCCTGCGATGACGAAAACCGCGCCCGACATGTGCAGCAGCAACAAGGGATCACCGATCGAGCGGATTACTTCGCGCCAGGGCGTTTCCTCCATGCGCAACAGCATATCGTCGGAGCGGCCAAAATGGCCAAGCCCGCCGATGATGAAAATGAGGCTGGTCAACAGACGGAAAAGGACATCGACCAAACCTGCCTTTGGCGCAAAAACCGTGCCCAACCAATGGTCAAGACTGCGTAGCATATTTTCTCTCCCGACTTTTATTGTCGGGAGAGGATAGAATGAAGACGACTACGCACCTCACGAATATATCCGCCCACTGAAAGCGGAACTTTCGATCAGAGCATGGCCGGGTCAGGCCAGTTCCGCCACTTTTGCCATCGCCGCCTTCTTCTTGCGCCGCCATCCGTGGAGCAACGGTTCGGTGTAGCCGTTGGGCTGTTCCACGCCATTGAACACCAGATCGCAGGCTGCGCGGAAGGCGAAGCTTTCTTCCCAGTTGCCCGCCATCGGCTCGTAGAGCGGGTCGCCCGCGTTCTGCGCGTCGACCTTGACCGCCATGCGCTTCAGGCTGTCCATGACCTGTTCGCTGGTGGCAACGCCGTGGAGCAGCCAGTTGGCCATGTGCTGGCTGGAGATGCGCAGCGTGGCGCGGTCTTCCATCAGGCCCACGTCGTTAATGTCCGGCACCTTTGAACAGCCGACGCCCTGATCGATCCAGCGCACGACATAGCCCAGCAGGCCTTGCGCGTTGTTGTCGAGTTCCTCGCGCACTTCCTCTTCCGACCAGTTCGCGCCGTCTGCCAGCGGAATGGCCAGTAGCGCATCGAGACCGGGCACAGGTTCAGCAGCAATGCCTTCGCGCAGGGCGAAGACCGGGACCTGATGGTAGTGCATGGCGTGGAGCGTGGCGGCGGTGGGCGATGGCACCCAGGCGGTGTTCGCGCCCGTCTTGGGATGGCCGATCTTCTGGTCCATCATGTCGCGCATCATGTCGGGCGCGGCCCACATGCCCTTGCCGATCTGCGCCTTGCCGGAAAGCCCCTGCTTCAGCCCGATGCAGACGTTGCGCTTTTCATAGGCGGCGATCCAGCCCGAGCCCTTGATCGCGCCTTTGCGGATCATCGCGCCGGCTTGCATGGAGGTGTGGATTTCATCCCCGGTGCGATCGAGGAAGCCGGTGTTGATGAACACGATCCGGTCCTTCACCGCGTGGATGCAGGCGGCGAGGTTGGCCGAGGTGCGGCGTTCCTCGTCCATTACCCCCACTTTCACCGTATGGCGGGCAAGGCCGAGCAGGTCTTCGACCGCATCGAACAGGTCGTTGGTGAACGCGCATTCTTCCGGCCCGTGCATCTTCGGTTTGACGATGTAAACGCTTCCCGCACGGCTGTTGCGATAGCGGCCAAGGCCCTTGATGTCGTGACAGGCGATGGCGCTGGTAAACACCGCGTCCATCACACCTTCGGGGATCTCGCTGCCATCGGGCAGGAGGATCGCCGGGTTGGTCATCAGGTGGCCGACATTGCGCACGAACAGCAGGCTGCGGCCCGGCAAGGTCAGCGCATCGCCATTGACGCCGGTCCATGCACGGTCGGCATCCAGCGCGCGGGTCATGGTCTTGCCGCCTTTCTGGAAGCTTGCCTCCAGATCGCCGCGCATCAGGCCGAGCCAGTTGCGATAGGCGACGAGCTTGTCCTCCGCATCGACCGCCGCAATGGAATCTTCCAGATCGACGATGGAGGTAAGCGCCGCTTCCATCACGATGTCGGCAATGCCCGCCTTGTCGTCCATGCCGACGGGATGCGTGCGATCCAGCACGATCTCCACGTGCAGGCCATTGTTGATCAGCAGCAGTCCGCCTGCCTTGCGCGCGATCAGTTGCGCTGCGTCTGCCAGCGGCGGATCGCCCGCGCCGTCCCAATCGGTCCAGCTGCCGGTGGTCAGCGGGAATGTGGCGTCGAGGAAGGCCCGGCCTGCGGCGACCACGGCGGCCCCACGCGCCTTGTCATAGCCGCCGGGCTTTGCGGGGGCGGCATCGAGCGCGTCGGTGCCGTACCATGCGTCATAGAGGCTGCCCCAGCGCGCGTTTGCTGCGTTGAGAACGAAGCGGTCATTGAGGACGGGAACGACCAGCTGCGGTCCGGCCATCGTGGCGATTTCGGGATCGACATTCTGCGTGCCGATCAGGAAATCGGCCGGTTCAGGGACGAGATAGCCGATTTCGGTGAGGAAGGCGCGGTATTCGGCAGCGTCGACCGGCTTGCCGTGACGTTCGCGGTGCCATGCGTCGATCTGCGCCTGCAAAGTGTCACGCTTGGCCAGAAGGGCGCGGTTTACCGGAGCGAAACGGCTGACCAGCGCGGCAAAGCCTTGCCAGAAGGCTGATGGTTCAAGGTACAGTGGCCCCAGAATTTCGCGGTCGATGAAAGTGGCGAGGGCTGCATCAACATGCAGGCCATTGCGCTCGGTACGTTCGTTCATTTCACCCATGTCCATACGCTCACATAAACTGCGCCGACGGGAATACCGCCTGCGCCGAATCCGATGAACCTGGGGAGGAACGGTTGAGGCTATGCCCAGTTTCGAACCACTTGGCAACACAGCACGATTCTCAAGTTTCGTCATTGCGAGGTCCGCGTAGCGGGGCGAAGCAATCCAGAGCGGTGCAGAACGGCCACTGGATTGCTTCGTCGGCTACGCCTCCTCGCAATGACATGGGTGTGATTGTGCAGATGTGGTGATCAAGGGTTTGAGGGGTTCACCCAACGCCTTGTAGCCGCTAGGCTGGTTGCAGATGCAACAGATTTCCCCCACCGAACATGCGCTGCTCGCGCCCCTTGATGCCGCTCAGATGCTTGCGCAGGTCGAGCAATGGTGCGCGATCAACACCGGCACCGGCAATCTGCCGGGCCTTGCGCAGCAGTGGCATTTGCTGGCGGAGGCCTTTGCCGTGCTGCCGGGAGACATCCGCAAGGTCGATCCCGCCCCTGTCAGCGCCATCGCGCCTGACGGGACCGAGCGCGAGACGGCCAATGGGGCGCATCTGGTGCTGTCGGTGCGCCCGCAGGCTGCACGGCGCTACCTGCTGACCGGGCACATGGACACGGTCTTTGCGCCCACTCACCCGTTCCAGACGCTGCAATGGCTGGATGGCGAGACGCTTAACGGGCCGGGCGTGGCAGACATGAAGGGCGGCATTGCAGTGATCCTTGCTGCACTGAGACTGTTCGAGGCCAGCCCGGTTGCGGCTTCGGTGGGATACGATGTGCTGATCAATGCTGACGAGGAAACCGGCAGCCTGTCGTCCGCGACGCTGATTGCGGAACTGGCGGCGTGCAAGGCGGCGGCGCTGACTTATGAGCCTTCCGCCCTGCCCGATGGCACGCTGGCCGGAGAGCGGCCCGGCAGCGGCAATTACAGTGCTGTGATCAAGGGCCGCTCTGCCCATGCCGGGCGCAATCCGCAGGACGGTCGCAATGCCATCCTGGCTGCTGCCGATCTAGCGTTGCGGCTGAAAGCGCTGGAAGCGCCGGGACTTTCGGTGAACCCGGCGCGGATTGATGGCGGGAGCGCCAACAATGTCGTGCCCGATCACGCCGTCCTGCGTTTCAACGTACGCCCGCGCTTGCCCGAACTGGCGCAGCAGTTCGAGGCTGCGCTGCGCGAGGCGATCCGGGTGATTGCCAAGTTGCACGATGTGGAAATTCACCTCCACGGCGGCGTATCCCGCCCGCCCAAGCCGTTGACGCCTGAGGCGACAGCGCTGTTCGGGCTGGTGCGCGAATGTGGCGAGGCGTTGGGGCAGCCGATCCGTTGGCAGACATCGGGCGGGGTCTGCGATGGCAACAATATTGCCGCTTGCGGCGTGCCCGTAGTCGATACGATGGGCGTGCGTGGCGGGGCGATCCATTCGGATCAGGAGTTCCTGATCGTGCCATCGTTGGCAGAACGCGCCGCGCTTTCGGCGCTGGTGCTGCACCGCCTTTCCGGGGGAAATTGATGACGTTCCGTATCCGCGCCGCACGCGCCAGCGATCTGCAGCCGCTTTATGAAATGGCCAAGCTGACCGGCGGGGGCTTCACCAACCTGCCCGCTGACCGCAAGGCGCTGACCACCAAGCTGGGCCGCGCGGCAGAGGCTTATGGCAACACAGAGGAAGGCGATCCGCGCAATCCCAAGGACGAGCTGTTCGTGTTCGTGCTGGAAAACGCTGCCACCGGCGAAGTGCGCGGAACATCGCAGATATTCACGTCAGTGGGGCGTCAGTGGCCGTTCTATTCCTATCGCATGGCCACGCTGACGCAGCATTCGAAGGAACTGAACCGCACGTTCCGCGCCGAGATGCTCAACCTTGTCACCGATCTGGAAGGGTCGAGCGAAGTGGGCGGGCTGTTCCTCCATCCGAACGAGCGCGCCGGGGGGCTGGGCATGTTGCTGGCGCGCAGCCGTTATCTGTTTATCGCCATGCACCGCCAGCGCTTTGGCGAGAAGATCCTGGCCGAATTGCGCGGGGTGATCGACGAGCGCGGCGGATCGCCGTTCTGGGATGGCGTGGCCGGGCGCTTTTTCGGCATGGGCTTTCAGGAAGCGGACTATTTCAACGCGATCAACGGCCACCAGTTCATCGCCGATCTGATGCCCAAGCACCCGGTCTATATCGCCATGCTGCCCGAATCCGCACGTTCGGCCATCGGGCTGCCGCACCCGTCGGGCCGCGCGGCGATGCGGATGCTGGAGGAGGAAGGCTTTGCCTATGAAGGCTATGTCGACATCTTCGACGGCGGGCCGACTATGACCGCACGGACCGACCGGGTTCGATCGATCTGCGAGGCAAAGGAACTGCCGGTCGCCCATGTCCGCGCGCCGGAAGGGGAAGGATCGGCCATGAATGCGCTGGTGGCGACGGGCAGGCTGTCTGACTACCGCTGCGCCTTTGCTGAAGTTTCCGAGACGCCCGATGGGCTGACGCTCGATCCGGTGGCCGCCGCTGCGCTGGGCGTGGCGGCGGGCGACGCAGTGTGGTTCGTGGAGCGCTAATACGATGGCTCTGGTAGAGATCAATTTCGATGGCCTTGTCGGCCCCAGCCACAACTATGCAGGGCTGAGCCTTGGCAATCTGGCCTCGTCCAGCAATGCGGGGGAAGTGTCCTATCCGCGTGCGGCGGCCCTGCAGGGGCTGGGCAAGATGCGGCACAACCTTGGCTTGGGACTGACGCAGGGGCTGTTCGCGCCACTGCCCCGGCCCAATCCGGCGTTTTTGGGTGCCTTGGGGCTTGGCAGCATTGACGATGCGGACCTGGCTCAGCGCCGGTTGCGCGCCGCTGCGTGGTCTGCCTCGTCGATGTGGACAGCCAATGCGGCCACGGTCAGCCCTGCCCCCGATACGGCGGATGGGCGCTGCCATCTGACTGCCGCCAACCTTGTCACCATGCCGCATCGTTCGCAGGAGTGGCCCGATACCGTGCGCCAGTTGCGGCTGGCTTTTGCCAGTAGCGCGCACTTTGCGGTGCACGATGCCGTCCCGCCCTGCTTTGGCGATGAAGGCGCGGCCAATCACATGCGGATGTGCGCAGGCCACGATGCGCCGGGGCTGGAGATCTTCGTTTATGGCAAGACCGGCGGCGCTTTCCCTGCGCGACAGCATGAGCAGGCCAGCCGCGCGGTTGCCCGGTTGCACGGGCTCGATCCGGCGCGGTGCCTGTTTGTGGAGCAATCGCCCGAGGCCATCGCTGCGGGTGCATTCCACAACGATGTGGTGGCCGTGGCCAATGAACGGGTGCTGTTTGCACATGAACAAGCCTTTGCCGATCCTGACGGCACTTATGCCGCGATCCGCGCGCGTTTGCCCGAGGCCGAAATCGTGGTTGTGCCGGCCAGCGTGGTGACCCTTGGCGATGCAATCAGGAGCTATCTGTTCAACGCACAGTTGCTCACCCTTCCCACGGGTGAGATGGGTCTCGTGATCCCGCTGGAGGCGTGGGAAACGCCTTCAGTGCGTGGCTGGCTGGATGCGCACATCGCCTCGAACGGGCCAATCCGGCGCATGTTTCCGGTCGATGTGAAGCAATCGATGGCCAATGGCGGGGGACCTGCGTGCCTGCGCCTGCGCGTTGTCGCCGATCCTTCCACCGTCAATCCGCGCTTCCTGCTGGACGAGGCAAAGATTGCGCGGATCGAAGCTGTGGTCGGTTCATTCTGGCCGGAACAGATCGATCCTGTTGATCTCGGACGGGAATCTCTTGCGCAGAATATCATCGCCGCGCGGGCTGCGCTGCTGGACCTGCTCGAAATGCCGGAACTGGCCTGAACGCTCGCGCGTATCCTTGGGACATGTCCCTTGCCCGCTTGTCGCCGCGCTTTACAATGAAGGCCGCGTTAACCAGGCATTTTGCAGCAACGTATGATCTGGCACGATCATTGCTGAATGACTGGCAAACAAAGGATACTGCTAGGGATGCTTCGCAAGTTTGGTCGCCTCTTCATCATCAAGACCCGGTTTGAAGCCTTTGCGGTGATCTATGCACTGTCGCTGGGCGCGGTTGAGCGGGGCAAGGCATACCTTACCGAATATCCGGGATTTGGCGGACAACTGCTGTTCCTGGCGGCCACGGGCGCGGTGTTCATTGCCGGAGCCAAGATTCTTGATGCCGTGCGCATGGATCAGCAGGCGCGAGAGCAGGCAGAAGCCGAGGCCTAAGGCTTGCGGGTCATGCTTCGACAGGCTCAGCATGAGCGGGCTTCTTGAAGTTCGCACTGACACCCGCTCATCCTGAGCCTGTCGAAGGATCGAAGGTCCAAGAAACGCCAGCGATGAGGGCAATAGGGCGATTCTGTTGCTAGGCTCGCCCCCAGCCCCCGGTTTCCGATTCTGTTACCCGGTTCGGTCCGAACCGTGCTTTCGCTTTATAACTTCAGGGATCCTAGTTCGGCCCCATCAACACCCTTGCGACAACAAGGCCCGCATCCCGAAGAACACGGTAGTGATGGTGGAGCCGCCGGGTACCGCCCCCGGGTCCGCTGTGCCTATTGCACGCCGCAGTTTATCACCATAGCCGGTCGAAACCGGCAGGGACGCATATAGGGATGCTGCGGCAAAAGAAAAGGGGCAGGATTGCTCCTGCCCCTTTCGCTGCAAATCAAAGACCCGTCTTACTTCTTCAGCGCGTCCCTAATCTCGGTCAGCAGATCGACCTCGCTCGGCCCGGCAGGTGCTGCCGGTTCTTCGGGCTTTGCCATGACCTTGTTGGCCTGGCGCACGATCAGGAAAATCACGAAGGCCAGGATCAGGAAATTGATGATCGCGGTGATGAATGCGCCCCAGCCGAGCATCGCAACGCCTGCGGTCTTGAGCGCGGCGTAAGTCATCTCACCCTTGTAGTCCGCAGGGATGGCGCCCAGCAGCACGAACTTCTGGCTGAAATCAACGCCACCGGTCGCCGCGCTGATCACCGGCATGATCACATCGTCCGTCAACGATGCAACAATCTTGCCGAAAGCAGCGCCGATGATCACACCGACGGCGAGATCGAGCACGTTTCCACGTGCGATGAACGCCTTGAATTCTCCGAGCATGTCGACCAGTTCCCCCTAGACACATTAACCATATTGGAGAATGCTATCTGCCATCGGGCCGCTGGCACGGCAACCCTCAATCGGTTGCAATACGGTTCCATACTTGAACCGTAACGCAGGTGCTCTATCTCTTGTCCTATCCGGGCCGCGCTTGTGGCCCACTTTAGGGGAAGACTTTTCGATGGCCGCAAATCGCTTCAGCCAGATCGCATTTGCCACTGTTGCCGCCGCCAGCCTTTCGGCCTGCGGGATCAATTCGGTCCCCGCTGCCGAAGAAGAGGCCAAGGCGCGCTGGGGTGATGTCGAAAGCTCCTACCAGCGCCGCGCCGATCTGATCCCGAACCTTGTCGCCACGGCCAAGGGTGCAGCGGCCTCGGAAACACAGATCCTGACGAACGTGACCAACGCGCGCGCTGCGGCCACATCGATCAACATCACCACCGATGACTTGTCCGATCCGGCCGAGTTCGAGAAGTTCCAGAGCGCGCAGAACCAGCTTACGCAGGCGCTGGGCCAGTTGCGCACCGTGGTGGAGAACTACCCTCAGTTGCAGAGCCAGGCACGTTTTGCCGATCTGATGGTGCAGCTTGAAGGCACCGAGAACCGCATCAACGTGAGCCGCACGCGCTATAACGAGGCGGTGCAGGCCTATAACACCACGATCCGCACCTTCCCCGATGCCATCGGTGCAAAGCTGATCCACGGAGCCAAGCCGATGGTGCCGTTCAAGGCTGCAGCCGGTGCCGAAACCGCGCCGACGGTGAACTTTGATATGAACGCGCCTGCGGCTCCGGCAACTGGACAGTAATATGACCCGCCCCCAAGGGGCTTTGGCGCGGGCCATTTGGCAACTATGTGCGGTGCTGTGTCTGCTGATGGCAGGCGCAGCACACGCTGCCATGCCTGCGCGGCCCAACGGCCCGGTGCTGGATCAGGCCAACATCATTCCTGACGATCAGGAAGCCGCCCTCACCCAGCGCCTGTCTGCCTATAACGCGCAGACCGGGCGGGCGATCGTGGTGGCAACCGTCGGTTCGCTCGACGAACAGGATGTCGACACTTACGCCAACGAACTGTTCCGCGCGTGGGGCGTGGGCGGGCAGAAGACCGATCAGGGCCTGCTTTTCCTGATCGCCCCGAACGAGCGCAAAGTGCGGATCGAGGTGGGCTATGGCCTCGAAGAGTTTCTGCCCGACGTGCTGGCCGGACGCATTCTGGCCAACGAAGTCACACCACGCTTCAAACAGGGTGACTATGCCGGTGGTATCACGGCCGGGGTGGAGCAGATCCTCACCCAGCTCAACCGCAATCCTGCCGATGCCAAGGCTGTGGCCGAAGCTGCCGCAGCGGCTAACAAGGGCGAGAAATCAGGCGGTTCGGTGATCGCCAGCGCCATTTTCTGGGTCGTGCTGATCGTGGTGCTGATTGCCGTGCTTGGCCGCCGCAACAAGGGCTATGTGCAGCGGCGCAGCGGCATTGATCCCGGCATCGTGCTGTGGGGGCTGAGCGAACTGGCGCGCGCCGCTTCTGACAGCAACCGTGGTTCAGGCTGGAGCAGCGGCGGTGGGTCTGATTGGGGCGGCGGTGGCGGCTTTGGCGGTTTCGGCGGCGGAGATTCCGGCGGCGGCGGCGCTTCGGGGGACTGGTGATGGCACAGCCGACAATGACAGTTGCCGATCACAAGATCGTGTCCGACGCCGTGGCTGCGGCAGAAGCGCACAGCGCGGGCGAGATCGTCACCATCGTGACCTCGCGTTCTGACGCCTACCACGATGTCGCGCTGATCTGGTCAGCACTCGCGGCACTTCTTGCGCTTTCCACGCTGGAAATCGCACCCGGCACTACCCTCTCGTTGGTCGAAAGGGTGCTCGGCCTCTGGGCGTTCGAATGGACTCCGCGCGCCATCATCGGCCTTGCGCTCACGGTTGCCGCGCTCAAGTTTGCCGTGATGTACCTGCTGATGCGCTTTACACCGCTTGGCCGCTTGCTCACCCCGCGCTTTGTCCGCAATGCCCGCTGCCGCGCCCGTGCGCTGACGTGCTTCCGCGTTGGCGCCGAAAGCCGCACTTTGGGCCGCACCGGGGTGCTGATCTATGTGAGCCTCGACGAACACCACGCCGAGATCATCGCCGATGCAGCAATCGCCTCGAAAGTCGCGCCCGAAACTTGGGGTCACGCGATGAAGGCAATGCTCGATCCCTTGCGCGCAGGCCAAACCGCACAAGGCATAGCCGCTGCGGTTGCCGAAGTGGGCAAGGTTCTGGCCGAACACTTCCCGCGCAGCGATGATGACACCAACGAACTGCCAGACAGGTTGATCGAAGTATGAGCCTTGAAGAAGAATACCGCGATCATCCTGAGCAGGTCCGCTGGGAAGGCCGCTTCATCGCTGCCAAGACACGTGGCCGGTGGGAATATGTGAGCCGCACGCGCAACATCAAGGCGGCGGTCATCCTTGCCATTGATGATGGCCACGTGCTGCTGGTCGAACAGTTCCGCGTGCCTCTGGGCCGCCCCTGCATCGAACTGCCCGCGGGGCTGATCGGGGATGAGGCAGGCTCCGAAAACGAGGACGCCGCCGCAGCCGCCGCGCGCGAGTTGGAAGAGGAAACCGGCTATCGCCCCGGCCGGATCGAATCGCTGGGCGAGTTCCATTCCTCCCCCGGCATGGTGACAGAGGCCTTCACGCTGTTCCGCGCGCACGATCTGGAAAAAATTTCCGAAGGTGGCGGGGTGGAGGGCGAAGGCATCACCGTGCACCGGGTTGCCCTTACGGAAATCGAGCGCTTCCTTTCGGCCAAGCGCGCTGAGGGCTATGCTATCGACGTGCGGATGCTGCTTCTGCTGTCGCCCGGCATACTGGGCTGACGCTTCTGGCGCTTGCGTGATGCTGCGCGAATTGCTTCCCTACCAAAACAAACCATGCTCCCCCGCGAAGGCGGGGGCCTCAGGCCGTTTACGCGAGTGTACCGTAACACTCCTGAGGCCCCCGCCTGCGCGGGGGAGCAGCGGATGGGATTGGAGAGAACAAAAATGGGCAGAGTTCAGGGCAAGAAGGCCCTCATCACCGGCGCGGCACAGGGGCTTGGAGCGGCACACGCATGGATGCTGGCCCGCGAAGGCGCGAAAGTCCTGCTGACCGACATCAACGGTGATGGCGCGACTGCACAGGCCGAGGCGATCAACGCGGAACTGGGAGCTGGAACAGCCTTTGCGATGCGCCACGATGTGACCAGTGCCGAGGACTGGGACGCCGCAATCGCGCTCGCCGCAGAAAAGATGGGCGGCCTCTCTGTCCTCGTCAACAACGCAGGCGTCGGCGTGCGCGGCAATATCGAGACCTGCACGCTGGAAGACTGGCACCGCGGCTTTGCCATCAACGTCGACAGCGTGTTCCTCGGCTGCCAAAAGGCCCTGCCGCTGCTGCGTGACAGCCAGCCCGCCTCGATCATCAACATCAGCTCGATCGCCGGGCTGATCGCATCCGACACCATGCCCGGATACAACGCCAGCAAGGCGGCGGTGTGGATGTTGTCCAAGTCGGTCGCTTTGTATTGCGCCAAGCGCGGCTGGGACATCCGCTCAAATTCGGTGCACCCGACCTTCGTGGACACCCCGATCCTCGATGGCATCGGTGCCAACGCAGGTCTCGAAAAGTCGGTGGTCATGGGCAAGCTTGCCCGCCAGATCCCGCTGGGCCGTGTGGGCGAGCCCAACGACATCGCAGCGGGCGTGCTCTATCTTGCCAGCGACGAAAGCCGGTTCATGACCGGCGCAGAGCTGAAGCTGGACGGCGGTATTTCAGCCATGTGAAAAGCAAAGGGCCGGTCGAACGTCCTGTCCGACCGGCCCTTGCCAACCTCAAATCCGTTCCGCGTCAGAACACCACGACCGAGCGGATCGATTTGCCCGCGTGCATCAGGTCGAACGCGGTGTTGATCTCTTCAAGACCCATGACGTGCGTGATCATCGGGTCGATTTCGATCTTGCCGGTCATGTACATGTCGACGATCTGCGGCACGTCGGTGCGGCCCTTGGCCCCGCCGAAGGCCGTGCCGCGCCAGTTGCGACCGGTAACGAGCTGGAACGGGCGCGTGCTGATTTCCTTGCCCGCTTCGGCCACGCCGATGATGATGCTGGTGCCCCAGCCGCGATGGCAAGCTTCAAGCGCGGTGCGCATCACTTCGGTGTTGCCGGTGGCATCGAAGGTATAGTCCGCGCCGCCGTCGGTCATTTCGACGATCTTGGCCACGGTGTCTTCGCGGCTCATGCCCTTGGTGTTGAGGAAGTCGGTCATGCCGAAGCGGCGGCCCCATTCCTCACGGTCCGGGTTCAGGTCTACTCCAATGATCTTGTTGGCCCCAGCCATGCGCGCGCCTTGCAGCACGTTGAGGCCGATGCCGCCAAGACCGAAGACGACGACGTTGTCACCGGGCTGCACATTGGCCGTCTTGGTTACAGCGCCCACGCCCGTGGTCACGCCGCAGCCGATGTAGCAGGCAGACTGGAACGGTGCATCTTCGCGGATCTTGGCGACCGCGATTTCAGGCAGGACGGTGAAGTTCGAGAACGTGCTGCAGCCCATGTAGTGGAAGATCGGCTGGCCCTTGTAGGAAAAGCGCGTCGTGCCATCGGGCATCAGACCCTTGCCCTGCGTGGCGCGGATCGCGGTGCACAGGTTGGATTTGCCCGAAAGGCAGGTTTTGCACTTGCCGCATTCGGGCGTGTAGAGCGGGATCACATGATCGCCCGGCTTTACCGAGGTAACGCCAGCGCCCACTTCGCGCACGATGCCTGCGCCTTCATGGCCCAGCACGCTGGGGAACAAGCCTTCGCTGTCAAACCCGTCAAGCGTATAGGCATCGGTGTGGCAAACGCCCGTCGCCATGATCTCTACCAGCACTTCACCGGCCTTGGGGCCTTCAAGATCGAGTTCGACGATCTCCAGCGGCTGCTTGGCGGCGAATGCAACGGCGGCGCGAGTCTTCATGTCAGCGGTCTCCCATAATCGTGGCGGGCCGATAGCATAATTGCTAGGGCAGTGTTAAATTGCGCATTACGCGAAACACTGTTGCAAGACGAGAATAATGACCAATCGCTGGGATGGGATAGACGAGGTGGTGGCCGTGGCCGATGCGGGGACGTTTGTCGCCGCAGCCAAGCGGCTGGGATCGTCCACATCGCACGTAAGCCGCGCCGTGGCCCGGCTGGAACAAAGCCTTGGCGCGCAGTTCTTCCATCGCACCACGCGGGCCGTCAGCTTGACGGATACCGGGCGAACGCTGGTCGACCAGTTCCGCCGCCTGATTGCCGAGCGTGACGAAGCGATTGCCATGCTTGACCTGCAGGGCGAGCCGCAAGGCCACTTGCGCATCACGTGCCCGACGGCCCTGGGCGAGCGCTTCGTGGCGCCCATCGTGCGCGCCTATGTGCAGGACTATCCGAAGCTGTCGGTTGATCTGGACCTGTCGAACCGCGTGGTTGAACTGGTGTCCGAAGGCTATGACCTCGCCCTCCGCACTGGTACGTTACCAGATAGCCGCCTGATCCGCACGCAGGTCGCCACACGGGGGATCGTGACGTGCGCCTCGCCTGCCTATCTTGCGGCCCATGGAACGCCAGAGACGGTGGATGATCTTGAATCGCACGATTGCATCCCGGCCACGCTCGACATGTGGCGATACCGGGTAGACGGCGAAGTGCGCACGATCAGGCCGCGCGGGCGTTGGCGTTGCAGCAATGGCACGGCAGTGTTCGATGCGGCCATCGCAGGCATGGGGCTGTGCCAGTTGCCAGCGTTTTACGTGAGCCGCGCCATTGCCGATGGCACACTGGTGGAAGTGCTGGCCGAATTTCGGCCTGAGGACGACCCAATCTGGGCAGTCTATCCCCAGCGGCGACACCTTCTGCCCAAGGTCCAGCGGTTGATCGAAAAGCTGCGGCGAGAACTGGCTTCGGCAATGGCGCAAGGCTGAATTGAAAAGATAGCGCAACCATTGGGGTAATACCTATGCAAGCGCGATGACATCGCTGACAAGGCTGGCTAGACCGCACTGTCAACGGCCCCGCAGCGGCCGGTCGAGGAGAGCCCAGTGTCTAGCACCCCATCAGCACGTCCCGCCGGTTCGAGTTCCCAGAAGGCTGCGTTTGCCGCAGTCACCGTGCTGTTCTTCGCGTGGGGCTTCATCACTTCGCTGATTGATCCGCTGGTTGCGGCCGTGAAAGGCATCTTCACGCTGACCACGCTCGAAGCGCAGCTTTCCGCCTTTGCGTTCTTTATCGCCTATGGTGTGATGAGCTTCCCGGCTGCTGCGATCATCGGTCGGATACGCGCCGTTCCGGCCATCCTGCTGGCGCTGGCCACAATGACGCTGGCCTGTCTGGTCATGCTGTTGGCGGCCAATATCGCGTCCTATCCTCTGGTGCTGACCGGGCTGTTCATGCTGGCCGCCGGGATCACCGTACTGCAAGTGGCCGCAAACCCGCTCGCCGCCGCGCTGGGCAAGCCCGAAGGCAGCCATTTCCGGCTGACGCTGTCGCAGACGTTCAACTCGTTCGGCACGTTCCTCGGCCCGGCACTGGGTGCATCGCTGTTCCTCAAGGGTGTTGAAGTGTCCGATGGCGTTGCGCTGACGCCCGCCGTGCGCGAAGCCGCGCTCGCCGGGATTGATCGCGCCTATTTCTGGATCTGCGGGCTGTTGATCGTGCTGCTGGCGTTCTTCTTCTTCAACCGCGCGCGCATTTCCGCAGCGGCCCCACCTGCCCAGCCAACCGGCGGCATCGGCGCTTTGCTGTCGCAAGCGTTTTCCTCACGTTGGGCCGTCCTCGGCGCGGCGGCCATCTTCGTCTATGTCGGCGCCGAAGTGGCCATCGGCACGCAGATGGCGTTCTACCTGAGCGACAAGGCGATCTGGGGCGCAAGCCTTGAACAGGCGGGCAAGGCCGTGTCGTTCTATTGGGGCGGTGCGATGGTTGGCCGCGCCATCGGCACGGTGCTGCTCGCGCGCTTCCCGGCGGCCAAGCTGATGGTGCTGTTTGCCGCGATTGCCGCTGCGATGTGCGCCTACCTGTTCCTCGTCGGCGGGGTTTCGGCAGGCTATATCGCTCTTGCCATCGGCCTGTTCAATTCGATCATGTTCCCGGTGATCTTCACGCTGACGCTTGAGCGATCCTCGGCCAGCGAAGAAGCCACATCCGGCCTGCTCTGCACCGGCATTATCGGCGGGGCGCTGATCCCGGCGCTGGCAGGCGCGGTTACAGATGCAGCGGGCATATTCGCCTCGTTCAGCGTACCGCTGGCTTGCTATATGCTGCTGGTGCTCTTCGCCGCCAGCGCAGCCAAAGCCCCGGTGTTGCGCCGCGCGGGTGGTGAAAGCCTGCATTGATCTGATCCACCCGGCCGCAATCGGGCACCACGGCCCCGGCGCTGGTTCAGACCTGCACCGGGGCCGAATTTTTTTGCCCGCAACCGATAGAGGATGCCGTAGCGGAACCCCGGCGGTGGGCCAGTTCCGCACCCGTGAGCCTCTTTCCCTTTACGTAAACTTCCACTAGCCTGCTTTCGAGAGTCGAAGCAACGCCCGGTCAAAGCGGGCAAGCAAGGCCAGAGAACCTTGGGAGAGAGAACCTTGGAAAGACAAGTTGCGCACCACGTGCACGTGGTAGCTGCATGAGCGAGGCAGGCGTTTCCGCCCCAGCCATCGGCGCGATTGCCCAAGGGATGGCATCTGCCCCCGACGGCACTTTCTGCCTGCGCGGCGTGGACGGCTGGCTGCAAGGGCGCACCATGTATGGCGGCGCTTCCTCGTTCCTCGCCTATGCCGCAGCGCGCAAAGTGCGGCCTGATCTTCCGCCGTTGCGCGCTGCGCAAGTGGGCTTCATCGCCCCGGTCGGTGCCGATCTCGATATCAGCGCCACCATGCTGCGCGAAGGCAAGAACGTGGCCCAGTTGCAGACCGACCTGCACAGTGGCGGCGCGCTGGCCCATCGCGCCACGTGGATTTTCGGCGCAGCGCATCCATCGAACGGCACCGTGCCCGCACCGCAGGCTGAAAACTTCCTGCCCTATGCCGACATGGACGTGATCGCCCCGCCTGCCGGAATGCACTTCATCAGCAACTTCGAACTGCGCCGGGGCGAGGCGAAGGACGACATACGCCCCGGCGTGGTGCGCCGCTGGGTGCGCCTGAAAGACCGCAGTGGGCTTGATCCCATCAGCGAACTGGTGCTGATCGGCGATACGCTGCCTCCCGGCTCGATCCGCGCGATGGAGCGCCAAGGCCCGCTCAGTTCGATCAACTGGTCGTTCACGCTGTTGGGCGATGCGCCGCAGACCCGCGATGGCTGGTGGCTGCTGGAAACGGCATCGAACCATCTGGCCGAAGGCTTCAGCAGCGAAACACTGCGCATGTGGAACGCCGATGGCGTGCAGGTCATGCACGGCCTGCAAAGCGTTGCGATCTTCGGATAAGGACAGGCAAACCGATGCAACTTTCAGACGCAAAATCGCTGGGCTTCGAGGCGGACCGCCTTGCCCGGATCGGCGCATTTCTTGACGAGACATACATCGCCAACGGCCGTCTGCCAGGCCTCGATGTGCTGGTCGCCCGCGATGGTGAGCCGGTCTATCGTCACACCAGTGGCAAGGCCCGCGCTGATGGCACGCCGATGGCGGTCGATACGCTCTGCCGCATCGCATCGATGACCAAGCCGCTTACCTCGGTCGCCTTCATGATGCTGGTGGAAGAAGGCAAGATCGCGCTCGACGATCCGGTAACGAAAGTGATCCCTGAATTTGCGAGCCTTGGCGTCTATGCTGGCGGCGGCGGAGAGCAGGGCTTCTTTCCGGCAAGGCCCGCCCCGGCGATGCGCATGGTGGACCTCATCACGCACCAGTCTGGCCTCACCTACGGCATCCAGAACCGCACCAACGTGGACGCAGCTTACCGCAAGGGGCGGCTTGACGGCCATGCCAGCCTGCCCGGCAACGATCACTTCATCGAACATCTGGCCAAGCTGCCACTGGAATTCGCCCCCGGCGAGGCATGGAACTATTCGGTCGGCACCGATGTGCTGGGCGTGATCGTTGCGCGGCTTTCGGGCATGAGCCTGGGCGAATTCTTCGCCACGCGCATCTTCGCGCCGCTCGGCATGGTCGACACCGGCTTCCACTGCCCAGACAACAAGGCACACCGCCTTGCCGATGCCTTTGCCTACCAGCAGGGCGGCGCGCCGTTGCTGTTCGATCCCGCCGAGAAATCTGGCACCCGCCGCGTGCCACAGTTCGAAAGCGGCGGCGGCGGCCTGCTGTCCACCACGGCGGACTACCACCGCTTCTGCCGGATGCTGGTGAATGGCGGCGCAGCCGATGGCACCCGCCTGCTCAGCCCCAAGACCCTGCAACTGATGACGGCCAATCACCTGCCCGGCGGCGCGGATCTCACGCAAGTTTCGCGCGCCTTGTTCAGCGAGGCCTACAACGCAGGCGCGGGCTTCGGCCTCGGCTTTGGCGTTACCATCGATCCGGCGCGCGCGCTGGTGCCCGGCTCGGCAGGCGAATTCTACTGGGGCGGCATATTCTCGACCGCGTTTTTCGTGGACCCTGTCGAAAAGATCCATGCGGTCTTCATGACGCAGCTTTACCCCTCTTTCATCTACCCCATCCGGCGTCAGTTGAAGACGCTGATCTACAGCGCGCTGGCAGAAAGCCGCGCCTGACCAACATTCGAGGAGAGAACCATGTCTGACCCCATCAATGGCGCCAAGGAGCACATCGACGCTGCCCGCAAGCTGGCCGCAACGATCGATGACATTCCCGCCGACACCCAGCTTCTGCCCATCGCCCGCGTCGGCGTGATCGGGGCAGGCACAATGGGTGGCGGGATCACGATGAACTTCCTGACCGCCGGCATCCCCGTGACCATCGTGGAAATGACGCAGGAAGCGCTCGATCGCGGCGTCGCCACGATGGGCAAGAACTACGAAAACACCGTCAAGCGCGGCAAGATGGACGCCGCCGACGCGCAAGCCGCAATGGCGCGCCTCACGCCGACGTTGGATTTCAACGCGCTGGCCGAAGCCGATCTGGTGATCGAGGCCGTCTATGAAAGCATGGACGTGAAGAAGGACGTCTTCGGCAGGCTCGACAAAGTGGCCAAGCCCGGCGCGATCCTCGCCAGCAACACCAGCTATCTCGACATCGACGAGATCGCCAGCGTCACTTCCCGCCCGGAATCGGTGCTGGGGATGCACTTCTTCTCACCCGCTAATGTGATGAAGCTGCTTGAAGTTGTGCGCGGCAAGGCCACGGGCAAGGCGCAACTCGCCACCGTGATGGCGCTTTCAGTGAAGATCGGCAAAGTCCCGGTCGTCTCGGGCGTGTGCCACGGCTTCATCGGCAACCGGATGCTCAGCCCACGCCAAGCGCAGGCCCACGCCCTGATCATGGAAGGCGCGAATTACTGGGATGTGGACGAGGCGCTGCTTGAGTTCGGCTTCCCGATGGGTCCGTGGCAGATGGCCGACCTCGCGGGCCTCGACATCGGCTGGCACCGCGATCCTGCCCGGATCGAATCCGTGCGAGATGCGCTGTGCGCCAAGGGCCGCTGGGGCCAGAAGACCAAAAAGGGCTTCTACGATTACGACGACAATCGCCAGCGCACCCCGTCTGACGAAGTGAAGGCGGTGATCGCAGAGTTCGCCGCCAAGGAAGGCAAGCCGCAGCGCGCCATCGACAAGGACGAGATCCGCGAACGCCTGCTCTTTCCGATGATCAGCGAAGGCGCGCTGATCCTTGATGAAGGCATTTCGCAGCGGGCGAGCGACATCGATACCGTCTGGCTCAACGGCTATGGCTGGCCCGCGTGGACCGGTGGGCCAATGTTCTGGGCGGATCACATCGGCCTCGCCACCGTCGTCGCTGGCCTGAAGAAGCACGGCCTCCCGGTTGCCCCGCTGCTGGAACGCAAGGCTGCTGCGGGCGAAACCTTCAACTGATCGGGAGCGCGGCGATGCGGATCGAGGCTATCGTCGAAAGCGAATTCACGCCGCTCAGCACCATCCTGCGCGCCCACGCTGCAAGGCGGGGCGATGCGGTGGCGCTGGCGGACGAGAACCGCTCCATTGGCTGGGCGGAAATGGACACTCTGCTCGATCGCATCGCCACGGCCCTCCAGCGTGAGGGCGTCGCAAAAGACGAACCCGTCGCCATCGCCGCGATGAACTCCGTGGCAACGGGCCTCGCGTTTCTTGGCGCAATCCGGGCGGGCGCGGTGGCCGCCCCCCTCACCTCCACCGCCACGCCCGAAACCATCGCGGCCATGCTCAAGGACAGCGGCAGCCGGGTGCTGCTGCTAGACAAGGACATTGCCGAGAAGCTCGCCGGGTTGGCCCTGCCTGCAAACGTCAAGCGCATCGCGCTGGACGATAGCGACGCGGGCGAGGCGTTCAGCACATGGATGGCCCCCGCAGGCGCAAAGCCGGAAGAGCGCCCCGCCGCGCCTGCCGACCCGTTCAACATCATCTACTCCTCAGGCACCACCGGCGCGCCCAAGGGCATCGTGCAAAGCCACAAGATGCGCCACGAATATGCCCGCCGCACCATTCCGGGCGGCTATGGCGATGATACGGCGGTGATCTGCTCCACCCCGCTCTATTCCAACACCACGCTGGTCAGTTTCCTCCCCGCGATGACCGCTGGCGGCAAAGTGGTGCTGATGCGCAAATTCGATGCGCGCACGTTCCTTGAACTCAGCCAGCGCGAGCGGGTGACGCACGCCATGCTGGTGCCGGTGCAATACCGCCGGATCATGGAATTGCCCGATTTCGACAGCTTCGACCTGTCATCCTACAAGCTCAAGTCCTGCACCTCCGCCCCCTTCCCCGCCTGGCTCAAGGCCGATGTGCTGAAGCGCTGGCCCGGAGGCCTCACCGATGGCTACGGCATGACCGAGGGTGGAGCGACCGCAGTCCTGCTCGCCCACCTCTACCCCGACAAGCTGCATACCGTGGGCCAGCCCTCGCCCGGCCATATCATCAAGATCATCGACGAGGACGGCAACGAACTGCCGCAAGGCGAAGTGGGCGAAATCGTGGGCCATTCGCCGATCATGATGAACGGCTATCACGGCAAACCGGCGCAGACCCGCGAGGTCGAATGGCATGATGCTGAAGGCCGCCGCTACATCCGTCACGGCGACGTGGGCAAGTTCGACGAGGACGGCTTCCTGATCCTGATGGACCGCGCCAAGGACATGATCATCTCGGGCGGGTTCAACATCTACCCCAGCGACCTTGAAGCCGAACTGACCCGCCAGAGCGCGGTGAAGGACGCAGCCGTGGTTGGCGTGCCTTCGGATGCCTGGGGTGAGACGCCGCTCGCCGTCGTGGTGCTGGCCGACCCGTCCGCCGACCCGCAAGCTATCCTCGCCGAAGCCAACAGCCGCCTTGGCAAGACTCAGCGCATTTCCGCCATCGAAGTGGTGGACGAATTGCCGCGCAGCCCCATCGGCAAGGTTCTGAAGCGTGAGCTTCGCGACAAATTCGGCGGCAACCCCATTCTCGCCGCCACATCCCTTGAAAAAACGACAAATCCAGCAGGAGCATGACCATGCGTGACGCCGTAATCGTATCCGCCGCCCGCACGCCCATCGGGCGCGCCTACAAGGGCGCTTTCAACGCAACGCCGGGCGCCACGCTCGGCGCCTTGTCGCTCGAAGCCGCCGTCGCCCGCGCCGGGATCGATCCCGCCGAAGTGGACGACGTGCTGTGGGGCAGCGCGCTGCAACAGGGCGCACAGGCGGGCAACATCGCGCGGCAGGTAGCCCTGCGCGCGGGCCTGCCCGTCACCACCTCAGGCATGAGCATGGACCGCCAGTGCTCGTCCGGCCTGATGACCATCGCCACTGCCGCCAAGCAGGTGGTGATGGACCGTATGGACGTGGTGGCCGCAGGCGGTCAGGAATCGATCAGCCTCGTCCAGACCAAGGACATGCGCATGGCCCCGGACAAGAGCCTGATGGCGATGCACAAGGCCGTCTACATGCCGATGCTGCAAACGGCTGAAATCGTCGGCCAGCGCTATGGCATCAGCCGCGAGGCTTGCGACGAATATGCCCTGCAATCGCAGCAGCGCACCGCCGCCGCGCAGGCTGCGGGCAAGTTCGATGACGAGATCGTCGCTACCGACAGTTCAATGGGTGTCCAGAACAAGGAAACCGGCGAGATCACCTTCACCGACGTCCATCTGACCAAGGACGAAGGCAACCGCCCCTCGACCACGCTGGAAAATCTCCAAGCGCTCAAGCCCGTGATCGAAGGCGGCATCGTCACCGCCGGCAACGCCAGCCAGCTTTCCGATGGTTCAGCCGCCGTGATCGTGATGGAAGCCGCCCTCGCCGCGCAAAAGGGCCTCACCCCACTTGGCCGCTATGTCGGCATGGCGGTTGCAGGCACCGAGCCTGACGAAATGGGCATCGGCCCTGTCTTCGCGATCCCCAAGCTGCTCCAGCGCTTCGGCCTGAAGATGGACGACATCGGGCTGTGGGAACTGAACGAGGCCTTCGCCGTGCAGGTGCTCTACTGCCGTGACAAGCTGGGCATCCCGAACGACCTGCTCAACGTCAACGGCGGCGCCATTTCCATCGGCCACCCCTATGGCATGACCGGCGCCCGCGCCACGATGCACGCGCTGATCGAAGGCAAGCGCCGGGGTGCCAAGCACGTGGTCGTCACCATGTGCGTCGGCGGCGGCATGGGCGCTGCCGGGCTGTTCGAGGTTCTTTGAGCCGATAGGTAGGAGGCCCACCCCCAACCCCTCCCGCAGGCGGGAGGGGCCGGGGGTGGGCTTCAACGGTTCACCGACAGCACAAATGTGGCGTACTATGATCTGGTCGAACAACTTTTTGTGAGGGGCTGCTTTCTGGATTTTTGAGCTAAAAGCTGCCGTTCCGGTTACGACGCCATTGCGGAAACTTAGAGGATTGGCCAACCTACAGAGCATGACCCTAGAAGAAGCCAATCAAACGCTGCGTTCAGGTGACGGTGACATCAGACCTATCATCGATTGGCTGCACGATGAAGATGCCACGGTGCTCCTCCCGCTACTACTTGATGCAGAGACCCGCACTTCTGTGCTCTACATCCTCTCGGAACTCCCCGCCCGTCGCATACCCGCGCCCCTTCGAGCAGCGATCAGGGAGATGATGCCCGGTCTTGATGGACCGGAACGTTTGTGGGCTGAAGAAGTGCTGAGCGATTTTTGCGAGTAAGGTCAGCGTCCGCTCCCCACCCCAATCAGCCCCTCAACCGAAAACTAAAATCCCCAAAACCCGCCGTCACCCCGGGCTTGACCCGGGGTCCCGCTTTTCTTCCTAGCCATCAGCGGGATCGTCACCCTTGCGCGAAGGGAGCGGGACCCCGGGTCAAGCCCGGGGTGACGAGGTGTGGTGGTTCGGCGCGAACAAGAAGCCCAGCAACCTCAGAACTTGTTATCCCGCGGAAACCCGTTCGGCGGCAGCCTGCCCGCAGCGCCGCGCGCCACCTTCCACGGCAGCAGGTCCTTCTCCATGCGCGTGCGCCCGGAATCGCCGCCCATCGCCCATGACAGCCCGTCTTCCAGCCGCAGCGTGATGACATCGGCCATGTCGCCGTCCTTGTAGCGTTGCAGCGTCACGCCCTGCCCCTTGGCGAGGATCGGCACTTCGGACAGGGCAAAGATCACCAGCTTGCGGTTCTCGCCGATCACGGCCACGTGATCGTGCTCGGCCGCAATCTCGCGCACGGCGGCCAGCTTCACGCCGGGCTTGGTCGAAACCACGCCGCGCCCCTTGCGCGTTTCGGCCAGCAGTTCGTCCATCTCTGCGGCAAAGCCGCGTCCGGTGTTGGCCGCCAGCAGCAGTTGCCCCTTGGGTTTGTAGACCACCACGCTGACGATCTGCGCATCGGAATCAATATCCACCATCGTCCTGATCGGTTCACCAAAGCCGCGCGCGCCGGGCAGCTTGTCGGCCCCCAGCGTGTAGAACCGCCCGTTGTCCACCGCCACCAGCACCTTGTCGGTGGTCTGGCAATGGAACGCAAAGGCCGGGCCATCGCCTTCCTTGAACTTGAAATCGCCATCGAGAGCCAGATGCCCCTTGGCCGCCCTGATCCAGCCGCGCCCTGAAAGGATCACCGTCACCGGCTCCTTTTCGATCATCGCGTCCATGTTGAACTCGCGCGTCGGCGCGGCTTCGGCAATCGTCGTGCGCCGACGACCCAGCACAGTATCCTCGGCATAGTCCTTGCGCAGCGCGTTCAGATCGCGCTTCAACCGGCGCAGTTCCATTTCCTCCAGCTTGCGCAAAGACCGCAGCCGCATGTTGAGGATCGCTTCGGCCTGCCGGTCAGTCAGCTCGAACTCGGCCATCATCACCGGCTTCGGCTCATCCTCGGTGCGGATGATTTCGATGATCCGGTCAAGGTTGAGGTAGGCGATGATATAGCCGCCCAGCAGCTCCAGCCGGTTCGCGATCTTGTCCAGCCGGTGCTGCGAACGGCGCAGCAGGATGTCAATCTGGCTGATCACCCATTCCTGCAACACCAGCTTCAGCCCCAGCACGCCCGGCGTCCGCCGCGAATCCAGCACGTTGAGGTTCAGGCCGAACCGCGTTTCCAGATCGGTCAGCCGGTAGAGCGATTCCTTCAACAGGTCCGGGTCGACATTGCGGCTCTTGGGCACCAGCACCAGCCGGATCTGCTCGTCGCTTTCGTCACGAATGTCTTCAAGGATCGGCAGCTTCTTGTCGGCAATGAGCTGGGCGATCTGCTCGATCAGCTTGCCCTTCTGCACCATGTAGGGGATTTCGGACACGACCAGCTGCCACTGCCCGGCACCCAGCTTTTCAACGCCGGTCTGCTCCCAGTTGCCAGCCTCGTCCCGGCCCGTGGAGAAACGCCCCCGCACCCGGATCGCCCCGCGCCCGGTTTCATAGGCGTTGGAAATCGCCGCCGGGCTTTCCACCACGATGCCGCCGGTTGGCAGATCAGGACCGTGGAACACTTCCATCAGCGCGCTGTGCTCGACATGCGGATTGTCGATCAGCAGGAGCGTGGCGTCGATGATCTCGGCCACATTGTGGCTCGGGATATTGGTCGCCATGCCCACTGCGATTCCGCTGGAACCATTGGCCAGCAGGTTGGGGAACAGGCCCGGAAAGAT